>NZ_VWWA01000010.1:0-88202 GCF_011753235.1 Asaia sp. As-1742
TCTTGACTATGCTGTATCGCTCGACGGACTGCCGCTGTCGTCGTGGCGCTCCCGTGGTGAACCTGGCCCATAGTGCTTCCTTCCATTCCGATGAAAAGATTGCACCATCAAAACCCGGGACCAAACACCTAATCCAGGATACCTTTCGGAAGATAGACCGCCCTATTCTGTCGGGTGATGCGCGAAATAGTAGGTATCGCTCAGGAAAAGATCCCGTTTCTGCGGTGAGGCTCGGAGATTCTGCGCTTCACGATCCAAACCATGCTGAACGTGTTCAGGGGTTAGCTCGCCCTTGGCTACTTCGTCGAGGATGTCATGGAATATGGCTTCATCCATGCGGAGCGAAAAATCGACCCAGTAATAGTCAACATATCCCCAGCGCTGGTCTGATGACAGCTCGGCCTCCAGCAAAACCTTCCCCCAGGAATAGCCCCCGATCCGATCGAGAACATGCTGGAGATCGCGGTAACCTTCCCGCTGGCGCTGTGTGCAGAAATCAATCAGCCAATGAGAGCCTAGAGGATTCTTTGCAGTATCCTCATATCTGGCAGCCTCCTGCGTGCACCGATACAGTGCTTTCTTTGCATCGAATGGCTCGAGCTTCAGCGTGTTGACCGCAGGTTTTTCATGCAGCAACGCCTGCGCATCACGCATGGCGAGGGGGAAAGAGCGCGCGTCCCAATAGGCCTCGATACGCCAGATCAGTATCAGCACGCTGCAAACCAGAGCCCCTGACAAAAGCCAGATGGCTGAACGTCTCGTCCTCATGATGCTGTCAGGCGCATTTTCAGGGGTGTCTCGGATAACCAGTCATGCCTTGGCCCGATCACATGATCCCTGCGTATACAAGGATCGTGCTCGGGTCGCCCTTCGGTAGAAATCAGAGATGCAGGGCCCGGTCGAAAGCCCCCATAGCCGCTTCCTTGAAGGCTTCGGACAGGGTGGGATGAGCGTGGCAGGCCAGAGCAACGTCCTCGGCACTGGCCTTGAAAGTCATGGCCAATGTGGCCTCGGCAATCAGCTCGCCCGCACAGGCCCCCAGAATATGCACACCGAGAATACGGTCTGTCTTGGCGTCTGTCAGAACCTTCACGCCGCCATCTGTCGCCGCAATGGCACGGGCACGGGCGCTGGCCATGAAGGGGAAACTGCCCGTCTTGTAGGCAATGCCCTCCTGCTTGAGCTGTTCCTCGGTCTTGCCCACCATCGCAAATTCCGGCTGGGTATAGATAACCGAAGGAATCGCATCATAGGGAACATGCCCGACGCGCCCTGCCAGTTGCTCGGCAAGCGCCAGACCTTCTTCCTCGGCCTTGTGCGCCAGCATCGGCCCGGCGATGACATCACCAATGGCATAGATGCTGGGGCAGGACGTACGGAAATGCCCGTCAACAGGAATACGACCAGCTTCGTCGGGATCGATCCCGACAGCGCCCAGATCGAGACCCTGCGTGTAGGGTTTGCGACCGATTGCCACCAGAACCACATCGGCCTCCAGCGTCTCGGTTTCTTCCTTCCCAACCTTTTGCAGCGTCAGGGCGAGGCTTTCACTCTCTGTCGCCACTTTGGTCACGCGGGTGGAAAGGCGGAATTTCAGGCCCAGCTTTTCGAGCGAACGCTGGAACTGACGCCCCAGACCACGGTCAAAACCCGGCGCGATATGGTCGCCATATTCGATGACCGTCACTTCACTGCCAAGGCGCTTCCAGACGCTCCCCAGCTCCAGCCCGATCACACCCGCACCGATGACGGCCAGACGCTTCGGCACGTTTTCCAGGCTGAGTGCGCCGGTCGAGGAGACAACGCGCTTCTCGTCAAAGGTCACACCGGGAAGGGCTGCGGGGGCGCTCCCTGTCGCGATCACGATGGATTGCGCCGTCACTGTCTCGCCGTTGATCGTGAGGCTGTGCGGCCCGGTCAGAACAGCCTCGCCCACACGAAAGGTCACGTTGTTCTTACGAAAGAGATATCCGATGCCCTTGACCGTATCACCCACCACGCGCTCCTTGCGGGCCATCATCTGGCCAAGATTGAGCGTTGGCTTGACGTTATCGATGCCGAGCGACGCAAATTCGGTCTCGGCCTCGTGCAGGCGTTCCGAACTGTGCAGCAGTGCCTTGGAGGGAATACACCCGACATTGAGGCATGTGCCGCCCGGCGTCTCGCGACGATCGACGCACAGCACCTTCAGACCACGCTGCGCGGCCTTGAGCGCACAGACGTAACCGCCAGGGCCTGCGCCGATAACGGCCAGATCGAAATCACGGGTTTCGGACATGGCAGCTGCTTTCTCTTCGGACATCGGGATTTTTGGGGCTCGGGCTTTTCAGAGGTGACGGGCTTCAGACATCAAGCAGCAGGCGGCGGGGATCCTCGACATATTGCTTGACGCGCACAAGGAAGCTGACCGCCTCGCGCCCATCGACCATGCGATGATCATAGGACAGGGCCACATACATCATCGGACGGATGACCACCTGACCATCCACGGCAACCGGGCGGTCCTGGATGGCATGCATCCCCAGGATACCCGATTGCGGCGGATTGAGGATCGGGGTGGAGAGCAACGAGCCGAACACGCCGCCATTGGTGATGGAGAATGTGCCGCGTGACAGCTCGTCGAGCTTGAGCGTGCCGGCGCGTGCGCGCGCGCCATAATCGTTGATATGACGCTCCAGCTCAGCAAAGCTCATCTGATCGGCATCATGAAGCACCGGCACAACCAGCCCGCGCTCGCTGCCCACAGCGATGCCCAGATTGACGAAGCGACGATAGATGATCTCGTCACCCTCAATCGTGGCGTTGATGGCCGGGAATTCCTGAAGCGCACGGATACAGGCGCGCGCAAAGATCGACATGAAGCCCAGCTTCACACCATGCTTCTTCTCGAAAACCTCGCGATATTCGGCCCGCAGGGCCTTGGCCGCGCTCATATCCACCTCGTTGAAGGTGGTGAGAATGGCTGCCGTATTCTGCGCATCCTTGAGGCGGCGAGCAATGGTCTGGCGCAGGCGCGTCATGGGTACGCGCTGCTCACGGCTGTCCTGCTCGGTCTTGCCCAGCAGGGTCGCCAGGGCGCTTGCCACTGCCGGTGAGGGGGCCGCCGGGTTATGGGCTGGGGCGGCAGATGCCGTCTGCGCGGAAGCAGGGGCTGCAACGGGTGCAGTCGCGGGCTTCTGCTCCATGTGCGTCAGCACGTCACCCTTGGTCACACGACCATCCAGCCCGGTGCCATGCGTCACGGATGACGGGTCGATATGTTCCTCCGCCATCAGGCGAGAGGCTGCGGGCATGGGTTCACGCTGGGCGGTACCTGCCGCACCTTGCGCCGCCGCAGCAGGCTGGGCCTGCACGGGCTGCGCCGGAGCAGACTGAACCGGGGCAGACTGTACCGGAGACGACTGGCCTGAAGCCGAGGCAGGCGACGGAGCCGGCTTGTCGGCGGGTTTGGCATCGGCCTTGCCATTGGGGTCCAGCGTACCAAGCACGCTGCCAACAGCCACTTCGGCCCCCGAGGCCATAAGGTCATGGCCGAGCACCCCGGCCTGCGGCGCGGGAACCTCGACACTGATCTTGTCGGTTTCGAGCTCGACAACAGGCTCATCGGCAGCCACGGCCTGGCCGGGTTGTTTCAGCCAGCGGGTTATCGTCGCTGATGTGACACTCTCACCCAGAACCGGCACCCTTATCTCGACCGACATCATCTCTCCCTTAGCCCGCTCGGACTTCTGTCGTGCGTCTGTTCGACCCGCCATGCCATGACGGCCTGAGACTGGCGACCATAAACAGGAACAACCGCCATGCCTACTCCGGCACAGCTGTCACATCGTGCTGAAATGGGGATGAATGGCCGGAAATGTCAGGTTCCACCGCCCAGGGGGTCCGTTCCGCCCCCTGATTTCACCCGATTGTGACGCGACAATCCTGCGAGGCGCGGTCTTTCATCCTGCCTGAGGGCTTTGCCTGAACCCGGAACGCGCATGCCCTTGCGGTCAGAGTCTGTGCGTCCGGAAAAAATAACCACGAAACCTGTCCGCCATCTTGTCGCGTTTCCATTTCTGCCCCGACAGGATGGCGCGTATCAAAGGCGGCGCTCATCTGCCTTTCGTCGACGCTACCCCTGATTTTCAAGCATCCCGCTCCCAGAAACCCACGACGCTTTCAAGTCCCAGACCCGAGGTTCGCTGCATCATGGCATCTGACACGCCCCCCAACGCCACCGGCGGTACTTATCTCGGCATTGATCTTGGCACGTCCGGAATCAAGGCCGTTCTGGTCGATACCAACCAGAAGGTGCTGGCTGCCCATACCGAAAAACTCGATGTCAGCCGGCCGCATCCAGGCTGGAGCGAGCAGGACCCCGAGGACTGGTACGAAGCCACCCTGCGCGCGCTTGATGCGCTTCATGCCAGCCATCCGCATGAACTGGCCGAACTCCACGGCATAGGCCTGTCGGGGCAACAACATGGTGCCGTGCTCATGGGTGCACAGGGCGAGGTCTTGCGCCCCTGCCTTCTGTGGAACGACACCCGAGCCGAGTCGGAATGCTCGTTGTTCGAGCATCGCTTCCCGCTTTGTCGTCAGATTACCGGCAATATCGCCATGCCGGGATTCACCGCCCCCAAGGTCATGTGGGTGGCCCGTCACGAGCCTGAGATCTTTGCGAAGGTAACGCATGTCGTCCTCCCCAAGGCGTGGCTCAGGTTTCGTCTCACAGGTGCATTGATCGACGATATGTCCGATGCTTCCGGCTCTCTCTGGCTCGATACCGGGCGGCGCCTGTGGTCCGACGCAGCCCTTGAAGCCTCCGGGCTGCGTCTCGCCGCCATGCCCGCGCTTTGTGAGGGAACGGCGCCTGCCGGTCGGCTCGATGCGTCACTCGCCGCACGCTGGGGCATGAAAGAGGCACCGGTCTTCGCGGGTGGCGCAGGGGATAATGCTGCGGGCGCTGTCGGACTTGGGGCCATTCACACGGGTGACGCCTTTCTTTCCCTGGGCACATCGGGGGTAATCTGGGTCACGACCGACAGCTTCCATCCGGGCGGCAACCACGCCATTCACTCCTTCTGCCATGCTGTCCCCGATCAGTGGCATCAGATGGGTGTCACACTCTCGGCAGCGGCTTCGCTTGCCTGGTGGTCGCGTGTCACCGGCCTTGATGAAAAGACCCTCCTTGCCGAATTGCCCGATGCCCCGCTTGCCCCCTCGCCCGTTTTGTTTGCCCCGTATCTGTCGGGCGAACGCACGCCGCATAATGACGGCACGGTACGCGGCGGATTTGTCGGGCTTACGCAGGACACGACACGCGCCCAGATGACGCAGGCCGTGCTCGAAGGCGTCGCTTTCTCGTTTCGCGACGCATTGGAGGGACTCGCCGAGTCCGGCACCGTGATCACTGAAGCGGATGTGATTGGCGGAGGGTCGCGCAGCCCGCTCTGGACCGCCATTCTCGCCAGCGTTCTGGGGGTCAGGCTGCATCGTCTGGCCAATGGCGAGCAGGGCGGCGCGTTCGGCGCAGCACGGCTCGCCCGCATTGCCGTTACGGGCGAGGATGTCGCCAGTGTCTGCCTGCCGCCAGAGCGCGTGGCAACCATCACGCCGGATGAAACGCTGAGTGGCCCCTATCGTGCAGCCTACGCACGGTACAGAGCGCTTTATCCGGCTCTCAAATCCATTCCCTGATCATCCCACGCCGGAACGGGCGAGCGCCGGCGACGGCTCGAATATGTTCCTCAGGGCTCGGCCGGACAGACCCGGCCGATAAATCGCTGTAACACGGCAAGCCCACCGCTCTCGATCAGGGTGGAATGGCTGCCCTGTTGCGTCGTCCAGATCTGTTTCGGCTCGGGGGCGGCCTCGAATACTGCGAGGCTCTGGGCCGGTGGCACCGTATGATCCTGCAATGTGCGCATCACCAGCAGCGGCATTTTCAATGCGGGAATACGGCCAAGCGTATCGAAGCGGCTGCGCAGGAGAAGCCGGACAGGCATGTAGGGATAACGTGAGGCGGCCACATCCACGATGCTCGTATAGGGTGCATCCAGAACCAGCCCGGCTGCCGGGAAAGCCAGGGCCGTGCGCAGGGCCACATTCGTGCCCAGGGACTCCCCATACAGAATGATCTGTCTCGGCTCGATGCCCTGCTCGCGCAGGAACGCCATTCCGGCAGCGGCATCCATCATCAGACCCGCTTCTCCCGGCTTGCCGGGATTACCACCATAACCGCGATACTCAACAGCCAGAAGCCCGGTGTTTCCTTGCGCCATAAGGGCCAGACGGCGCGCCCGGCTGGCAATCGTCCCGGCATTGCCGTGCAGATACATGATGACCGGCCCCTGCCCGACCGGCGGCCGGTAATAGGCTGAAAGCGCCAGCCCATCCTGCGTGTGCAGGGTGACGCGGCGCGCGCCGTCGATCAGATCGTCGGGGCTGGCGAGGGGGGTGGTGTCGGCTGGGAAAACCAGACTGTCCTGACGCAGGTACAGAAACGCCCCCATGACGAGATAGGCAAGAATGACGAGACCGACAAAAAGGGAGAGATATCTGATCAAATCAAGGGTCTCGGAACCAATACGACGATACAAGCGTAAGCAGGGAAATGTGACCTGCCCATCCCCAGATTGTCGAGAGCCGGATCGATGAAATATTTATGGCCCGTACCCGTTTTTCTGGCTTTCCTCTCTACTGCCGTGATGGTGCAGGCTGCCGACAAGGCTCCCCCCAAGCCGCTACGCAGCTATCAGCATCTCTGGACGGATGATAATGGCGTGAGCCACATCGCCCGTTGCCCGGTGTCGAATTTCTTTCTGAAAAGCATGTCGCCGCCTGCCGGACCTCAATGGCAAGACCCCATGGAGCCCCAGACGGCAACCGTGATGATGACCGTGCAGCCGCAGCACTGGAATGGCGCATGGCACCCCGACCCCAAGCCGCAATGGATTATCCCGCTCAAGGGGCGCTGGTGGGTGCGCGCCATGGATGGCACGCGCGTCGAAATGGGACCGGGCGATATTCTTTTCGGTGAGGACCAGAATGTGCGCCCCATGGAAAGCGGCCCCTACAAGGGCAAGAAAGGCCATGACGCCGGCAATGTGGGTGATGATGAAGTAACGCTTCTTGTCATTCAGTCGGCTAACCCACCCGAGCGCAACAAGCCTTGCCGCTACCACTGAGGGCCCTGCCCCTTCGTCACATCCGGCCTTATGCCCTGCACGCTGCGATCGGGCGGGATCGCGCAAGGGCCATGAACTGTGTCATGATCACGCCATGACCAGACGTGTGATCACCTCTATCGATGTTGCCCGTCATGCCGGGGTTTCCCAATCGGCCGTCTCCCGCGCCTTTTCCACGACGGCCAGCATCTCGCCGGCCATGCGTGAACGCGTTTTCAAGGCGGCGGAAGAGCTCAACTACAAGCCCAACCGCATACCGGCCATCATGCTGACTGGCCGTTCGGGCATGATCGGCGTCATCGTCGGCGGGCTTGGCAATCCCCTTTACGGTTATGCTCTTGAGAAGCTCTCTGCAGGCATCAGGGAGGCTGGTTTTCAGGTCCTTCTGGTTCAGGTCATTGATGACGTGACGCTCGATGCTGCCCTCGACCAGCTTGCAAGCTATCGCGTGGACGCCCTTATCACGGCGCTGGCAATCGGCGCCGAAGAGACGGTTCAGGCCATCTCGGCCCTGAATATTCCGGTCATCTGCTTCAACTCGGCGCTGACGGGGCCCGGAATCTCGTCGGTGCAATCCAGCAACATGAAATCCGGCCATCACGCGGCCACGCTTATGCATAGTCTCAAGGTGAGACATCCCGTCTGGCTGGCTGGCCCTGTCCAGAATGCTGCATCCCGCGCGCGCGAAGCCGGGTTCATGCAGGGATGCGCCGAACACGCGCTTGAGGTCACCAGAATTCAGGGTGCCGATGACTATCAATCGGGGTTTGACGCCATGTCAGCCGCCCTCGCACAGGGCCATCGCCCTGACGGGGTGTTTGCCAGTAATGACCTCATGGGGTGCGGCGCACTGGATGCCATAAGGCAACACACCGATCTGCGTTGCCCGGAGGATGTCGTGGTGATTGGCTACGACAATATCCCGCAGGCCGCATGGCAGGCCTATCAGCTCAGCAGCTTCGACCAACGCCCCGATGCGCTCGTTACCGCAGCTCTGGACATTCTCGCCCGGTCCTTCTCCACCCCGGATGAGCGTCTGTCCGAACGTCATGAGATCGAAGCGGAGCTCGTGCTCAGGCGCAGCACCGGACGGGTGTAATTCATCCTGTAACACTTGAATCCTGCAACCATCTTTTCTTCTGGCGTTAGTTTGCATAGCTATGCATTTTAGGTCGGGACGAGAGGCTCTGTACTCCCGTCCGGCCGCTCCAGGAGATTGCCTCATGACAGACCGTTCCTTCCGTTCGATCCTGACCGGATCCTTTTCCACTCCCTGCGCCAAGAACCCCACCGTCGCGATGATGGAAGCGGGTTATGCCAAGGCCGGTATCGACGCCCGCTACATCAATTGCGATGTCAAACCGGAAAATCTGGCTGCCGCCATTGCTGGTGCAAAAGCGATGGAGTGGGCGGGATTCAACTGCTCCATCCCTCACAAGATTGCCGTGATCGACCATCTCGATAATCTGGCTGAATCAGCCAAAATCATCGGCGCCGTGAATTGCGTGCAGATCCGTGACGGCAAACTGACCGGCAACAACACGGATGGAAAAGGCTTTCTGGCTTCCCTGCGCAAGGTAACAGCACCTGAGGGCAAGACCATCGTCATTCTGGGTGCTGGAGGGGCCGCGCGGGCCATTGCGGTGGAACTGGCCCTCGCCGGTGCCGCCAGAATCACCATCGCCAATCGCAGCCCCGACAAGGCTCAGGCTATTGCCCGGCTTCTGACCGAAAACAGCGATATCGAGGCCCATGCCATGACATGGGAGGGCGAGTTCGTCGTTCCTGAAGGCACGGATGTGCTGATCAACGCGACCTCCATCGGTCTGGGCGATGCTGAGGCAATACCCGCCGTCAAGGTTTCGAGCCTTGGTCATGCTTCCATCGTGGCCGATGTCATTCCCAACCCGCCCATGACAAAGCTGCTGCGCGAAGCAAAGGCACAGGGCTGCCAGACGCTCGACGGCCTCGGCATGCTGGTCAATCAGGGCATCATCGGGGCGGAACTCGTGCTTGATGCAAAGCTCTCGCCAGACATCATGGAAAAGACGCTCGCCACTCTGTTCGGGGCGCAGGACTGACCCCAAACGTCGATGAAGCCAAGAGAGCGCCATGCTGACATGGCGCCTCTCAGGCTCCTGGCACCACACGCAACGCGCACCCGTCGAGGAGCAGGATGATGACTGACTCACATGACGCGCAGCCGCCATCGCACCCCGAGACTGTCGAAGTGGCCCTGCGGCGCCTTGAAAAAGCGCCCGACCAGCGTGACCACGCGCATCGTATGGTGGCCCTTGCGGCAGCCATTGCTGCCATTGGCGGACTGCTTTTCGGCTACGATACCGGCATCATCGCTTCAGCGCTGATCTATATCACCCATAGTTTCAGCCTCGACAGCACGGGACAACAGGGCATCGCCGCTGCACTCAATCTGGGTGCCGTGTTCGGGGCAGTCATGAGCGGCCCGCTCTCGGACAGGATCGGCCGTCGCCCTTCGGTGGTAAGTGCCGCACTGGTCTTTATCCTTGCCTCGCTGGGCTGTGCGCTCTCACCGGATGAAACATGGCTGATTGTCGCGCGCTTCGCGCTGGGCTGGGCCATAGGCGCCACAACACAGATCGTCCCCGTCTATGTGGCTGAACTGGCCCCGGCCGAGCGTCGTGGCGGGCTGGTTTCACTCTTCCAGCTTGTCTTCTCGCTTGGGCTGCTCGTCGCATTCTTCACAGGATATTTTCTCGCCGGAGCTGCCGATTGCTGGCGCCTGATGTTCGGGCTTGGTGTCATCCCTGCGATCTTGCTGGCTCTGGGCATGATGTTTCTGCCCGAAAGCCCGCGCTGGCTGCTCGAACATGAGCGCGAGGCGCAGGCTGTGGCGGTGCTCTATCGCCTGCGCGGTCATCACGAACCCATCCGTCAGGAGCTTGACGCCTTGCGTGATGCACAGGCGAAATCCGCCGATATACCCGGCTGGTCGGCCCTGCGCGCACGCTGGCTCCGCCCGGCGCTGATTGCTGCCATCGGGCTTGCTGCCCTGTCACAGCTCTCGGGCCCGAATGTGATTGTCTATTACGCGCCCATCATTCTTTCCGAAGCCGGGCTGGGCCATGCGGCCTCGCTTCTCACCTCGGTCGGCGTGGGGGTCACATCGACAATAACCACCCTCATGGGGATCATGCTGATCGACCGTGTCGGCAGACGACGCATGCTGCTCGTCATGCTTCCTTTTGCTGCCCTCGCCCTGTTCGGGCTTGGGGCCTTGTTTCTTGACCACGCGCCCCTTGGCGGAACACGGCTCGTCCTCGTCATTATTGCGCTGCTGGCCTATATCTTCTTCAATTTCGGCTCGCTCTCCGTCGCGGTCTGGCTGATCGCCTCCGAGGTTTTTCCGCTGATCATACGCAGCAAGGCCATGGGGCTCGCCAGCGCCACGGTCTGGCTGTCTGACACGCTGGTCTCGCTGTTCACCCTGTCACTGGTTCACGATCTGGGGCGCAGTGGCACATTCTGGCTTTTCGGCGCCATCAACGCCCTCGCTTTTCTGTTCGTCCTGCGCTTTGTGCCCGAGACGAAAGGCACCACGCTCGAGGCTATCGAGACCCGTTTGCGTGAGGGACATTTCCGCCCCTGATACGCTTCCTGACCCGAAGCGAGGGACCTGTAGCTCAGACGGATTTCTGGCGTTTTTCGGCAGCGCGACGCCAAAAATTACACAGCACCATGCCCGTAATGCCAGCCAGCATACCGAACGCCGTGGAGCTGAGCCGCGTTGGCGGCAGCAGTGCCATCAGGATACCGCTCGACCCGCCAATGGCGAACGCCATCGTGCCCAGCAACGCCGAGGCCGCCCCCGCCTGATGCCCATGATGAGTGAGCGCCAGTACGTTGGCGTTGGGACCAATGAAGCCAAGCGTGAAGGTTGTGGTGATAATCAGCGCGCAAAGCGGCCAGGGGTCGCTTTGCCCCACGATATGACTGGCGCTGACCGCCAGCAGGATCAGCCCTGACACGAGGCAGGCCACAAGCCCTGCCTGCATGACCGTCGTGAATTCGTAACGATGCGACAGACGCCCGTTGATCTGCGTTGCCAGAATGAACCCGCCAGCATTGATGCCAAAGAAAATGGCAAAGGCGCGAGGCGTAAAACCAAGCAGATGCTCGAAAAGGAGCGGCGCGTTGGAAAGATAGGCAAACATCACGAAAGTGCTGAAGCTCGACAGGGCGGCCGAGGACATGAACACAGGCTCACGCACCAGACTGACATAACGGCGCAGAATCTCGACCGGCGGCAGGGCATAACGCCGCTCGGGCGGGAGTGTCTCGGGCATGACGGTCAGCCAGAGCCCGGCCAGCAAGGCAGCGGCGACGGCACCCGCCCAGAAAATCAGGCGCCAGCTTCCGAAAGCGAGAAAGATACTGCCCAGCGTGGGCGCAAGAATAGGCCCGACGCCGAAGACAAGGGTAAGCTGCGACATCAGGCGCACAGCCTCATGCCCGGTTGCCACATCGCGCACGATGGCACGCGGGATGACGCTCGTGATGGCGCCGCCCAGAGCGGCAACCAGCCGCAGAAGACAGAACGACCAGTAGGAACTGGTTGTCGCCAGCGCGATGGTCGCGGCCACATAGATGGCCAGACCCACCACCATGGGCTTGTGTCGGCCAAAGCGATCGGACAGCGGCCCCAGGCAGAACTGCCCGATGGCGAGCCCGATGAACCATGCTGCCAGCGTAAGCTGCGCAGAGCCTGGCCCCTGCCCCAGATCCTGTTCCAGCTGGGGAAAGGCTGGCAGATACATATCGGTCGAGATCGGACCGATCGTACTGACAAGCCCGAGCAGGATGATCTGCCCGGTGGAAAAACGTATGGCGGGTTGGGTCGATGAGGTCAGCACGGGAAAACCGGGTCCAATCAGTCTTGGCCATCGAGACACGAATACGAACCAAAGGCGCATGGCGCGCCCTGGCCATCACCCGGAAGGAGGGCTGAGCCCGGTTTCTCAGGGGGAGTCGTGTCTGTCAGACATAGAGACCTCTTCTCCTCCTCCCCTGCCAGAAAGGCAACCAGCCTTTTTGCCCATACGCCCTGTGCCGCCTGCATATAACAGGTTTGTGTGGCTGCCTTGTTCTGCTGCGGAGCTTGACCAGCCCCAACCCCGAGGATCGAGCCCCCTCACTGACGCGACCCCGATCGGGGAACCCTCACGGACAAGCGCTCCATGTCGTGACAGGCGACCTCTGTCCTGTTCCTGCGATCTGGCTCGCACATACGAAAAGAGTGCATTTTTTATTTATATTCGTCTCGCTTTTAAGAAATATTACAATAAACCACCAACTATCTCATGATTCGATATATCACATATAGACGAGCCAACGATGAAATCGCTGATACGTTCTATTCTGACGTTCATCATGATCATGACCGGAGCATCCGGTTATGCGCGGGCCAATGCCCTGCCCCACTGCACCAGTCCTCGGGAAGTGGTGTCAGGCACCTGACTGACCATCAATCGCGCCAAAGGATATTTCGACTGGCAAAGAACGCGTGAGGTATTCAGGTTTCACCCGGTGTTCCACCTCGATTTCGTCTTCTGCATTCCTGATATCGTCTCATTCAATACCGGTGTGTTCGCAACACGTGACCGCCAGCTCTTCGAACTCAGTCCACGGGGTTTGAAGCATTAAGGAACTGACAGGGCCTGCGACCCCGCATTTGACGATCAGGGTGAAACCAGACGTTGCAACGAATACTCGGTAACAGCCGATATCTAAGGCAAGCGCGATGTCGATCATGCTGTCATCTTCATCGAGAACCATCGCCCGCCCCGGCAACGCATTGAGCTCATCATCTCCAGAACCAGAGCCATACGAAGCTTCGCGTTTCTCCCCTCCCCCGATGCGCCCGGTTGTCTCGTCAGTCTGATGATCGATGGGCGCACCGGCCATGATTTCATCACGGCTGACATCTGGCTGCTGTCAGAACAGCCATGGTCAGAAGCACGGTCAAGGCCAGCTCAGACACCATAGAGGAGGCGAGCCGCCCCCCTTTCCAGTACGCGAGCTTTATCCCGTGCCCGGTTTGGGCTACGCCCTGCACAAAGAGAGTTCGCACAGGATAAGAGATCACATGCGCATAGCGATGATTGGCGGCGGTTATGTCGGACTGGTTTCCGGCGCCTGCTTTGCTGAGTTCGGCACCGAGGTCGTGATTGTCGAAGCGGATCAGGACAAGCTGGCCGCGCTCCGCGCCGGGTCCATTCCCATCTACGAACCTGGTCTCGACAAGATTGTCTCGGCCAATGTCGCAGCCGGTCGCCTCAGCTTTACCGATGATTTCGCCACCGCCATTGCGCAGGTCGAGGCTGTCTTCATTGCCGTGGGTACACCGACACGGCGCGGCGATGGCCATGCTGATCTGACCTATGTGTATGAGGCCACGCGCCAGATTGCCCGTCATGCCCGTACGGGTCTGCTGGTTGTGACGAAATCGACCGTGCCAGTGGGCACAGGGCGTGAAGTCGCCCGCATCCTGCGTGAGGAACGCCCCGAACTGACCTTCAGCGTAGCCTCGAACCCGGAATTCCTGCGTGAAGGCAATGCGATCGGGGACTTCATGCGCCCTGATCGCGTCATCATCGGCATTGACGACACCGGCGCCGACAAGGGCGAAACTGCCAGCGCCCTCATGCGACAGCTCTATCGCCCGCTCTATCTGATCGAGACGCCCATCGTCATGACCGGTCTTGAGACGGCCGAACTGACGAAATACGCTGCCAATGCCTTCCTTGCCATGAAGGTGACCTTCATCAACGAAATGGCCGATCTTTGCGAAAAAGTCGGTGGCAATGTTCATGACGTAGCGCGCGGTATGGGCCTCGACCAGCGCATCGGCCGTAAATTTCTCCATGCGGGGCCGGGCTATGGCGGCTCCTGCTTCCCCAAGGACACACGCGCCCTGACCGCCATTGCCCGTGATGCCGGGGCGCCCTCCCTTCTGGTCGAGGCCACGGTCTCCATCAACGAGTCCCGCAAATCGGCCATGGCCGAACGCGTGATCGCCCTGTGTGGAGGCACGGTCAAAGGCAAGACGGTGGCCGTTCTCGGTCTGACCTTCAAACCCGACACCGATGACATGCGCGAGGCCTCTTCCCTTCCGCTCATTCATCGCCTCGTGGAAGAAGGTGCCATCGTTCAGGCTTTCGATCCGGAAGGCATGAAACCGGCCCGCCCCCTCCTGCCAGAGAGCGTGATCTACGCAAATTCTGCCCAGGAGGCCGCAACGGATGCCGATGCGCTGATCGTCCTGACCGAATGGAACGAATTCCGCGCCATCCCGCCCGCCAAGCTCAAAGCCGCGATGCGCGGCAGGGTGATTGCCGATTTCCGCAATATCTGGGACCCCGCCACCCTGCGCGACGCAGGGTTCACCTACCGCTCCATCGGTCGCCCCTGAGCGATCCCGCCCATGAATACGGTGAAGTCAGTTCCCTGACGTCACCGCACCTGGGTCGATCCGGTTTCTGTACCCATGTCCCTGACGCGGTACGGGCCGGAGTCAGGCATGGCAGGGGCAACGCCCCCAGCCATGCATAAGTAAAATGGTTCAGATTGCGCGTTTGGCCATAGCAGCGGCACGGGCTGCCGCCTTCTCTTCATCGGTCCAGATCTTGCGCTCGCGTATTTTCGGCACCTTGATCTGCTTGACCGGGCCGCCGCCCAGCACCGGCGCCCGTGCCGTGGAATGGCGTGCTTTCTCGCAATGCCATTCGTGATTTTCATGCACTGTCAGCGTGCGTCCGATCGTGCGCTCCACATCGTGCAACCAGGCGCGCTGCTCGGCATCGCACAGGGTGATGGCCCGCCCGCTCCGTCCCGCACGGCCCGTACGGCCAATACGATGGACATACGCCTCAGGCAGGCTGGGCAGATCGTGATTGACCACATGCGTCACCGTATCGACGTCGATACCGCGTGCGGCAATATCCGTGGCGACAAGAACCCGTGCACGGCCTTCGCGGAATGCTTTGAGCGCCCGTTCGCGCTGACCCTGCGACTTGTTGCCGTGCAGGGCTTCAGCCGTGATGCCCGCTTCGGTAATATGAGAGCAGACCTCATTGGCGATGTTCTTCTGAAGCGTGAACACGACAGCCTGCCCGACATCGGGGGCGCTGAGAAGCGATAGCAGGGCCGCCTTCTTGTGCTCTGCATCGAGAAACATGACTGTCTGCTCGATACGATCCACAGTGGTGGAAGGCGGGGCAATTTCCACCTTCGCCGGATCGCGCAGCAGGCTGTCTACCAGTGCCGCAATGGATTTCGGCATGGTTGCGGAAAAGAGGACCGTATGGCGCTCAGCCGGCGTTGCAGCAACGATCTGCTCGATAGGCTTGGCAAAGCCCATATCGAGCATCTGGTCTGCCTCATCCAGCACCAGGGCTTCGAGAGTGGACAGGTCGCAAAGCCCCTGCTCGATCAGATCCAGCAAACGACCCGGCGCCGCGACGAGAATATCGACGCCTTCCTTCAGCGCATTGACCTGATGAAACTGGCTGACACCCCCAAAGATTGTGGTCACGCTGAAATCCAGATGGCGGCCAAATGCCTCAAACCCATCGGCAATCTGGCTGACCAGTTCACGCGTAGGCGCCAGCACAAGAACACGGGCACCGTTTTTCGGCGCGGGACGTGGGTCAGCAGCAAGGCGATGAAGCAGGGGCAGCGCGAAGGAAGCGGTCTTGCCCGTTCCCGTCTGGGCCATGCCAAGAAGATCTCGGCCTTGCAGCAGCAGGGGTATGGATTGCGCCTGGATCGGCGTGGGCGTCTTGTAGCCAGCCTCGGCCAACGCCTTGAGAATAGCGGGCGCGAGGGCCAGTTCGTCGAATGTCATGGTCAAGATAGAGCAGCGCCTCCGGCGCACAAATTGGTTGCGCCTTGGCGGGCATTTAGACTGTGGAAGTGCTCTTTTGCGGGCGAATGGTCGTCGCGTCAACGCAATCGCGCATTCATGTCCTTATGGTCATCCATTGTGGCAAAACGGACGCGTTTCACGCTTGTTCTGCCCCTCGCACGATGCCCGGATCACACTCTCCAAGGAAAAGCGCCGGAGTAATACAGCCGATCCAGCAGGGCATTTACACCCCTTGAGGCGACAACAATGCCGAACTCGGGGCAACAGCTTATCCCTGCCACCTGTCAGAAAAGCAGCGCGGTACACACCCCGACTATATCACCCCTGAAAAAACCCCCTGTCAGCGTGCAGGCTCGCACATCTTCCGAGCGTCGATCGCACCAACATACGGAGGCAATTTCTCCCAACTTATGGTGGTTTACACCATATCAAAATGAACAAAGGCGGACACCCCTCAGGGATAATAACTTTGGCATGTTTTTTGCATGATTAAGATCATGCTCAAGATCCCACCCCTTTCAGGCTTCGGTTCCGACGGATTTACGAGCGTTACGCTCGGCGAAGCCATGCGCACGGAGCAGGTGCCGGAACTGGTAATAGGTCAGCCCCAGAGCCGTGGCGGCCTGCTTCTGGTTGAAGCGCGCATGGCTCAGGGCGTGTTCGATCAGGGCACGTTCATAGGCGCGCGTGGCTTCGGTGAAGGTCAGCCCCTCAGGGAGGGAAGCAGGCAAAGGCGCGGATGGAGCTTCACGCGAGGCCGGCGCGGCGGCGTCCTGCACGATGCGCTCCGTCATGACGGGCAGCTTCGTGGCCGTCACTCCTTCGGGGGCGAGAGGACGCAACCAGTCGGGCCCATTGCGGAAAGGATCGAACACGATGTCATCGAGGGGGCGCTCAGGACGCTCCATACGATAGACGCTGCGCTCCACAACGTTGCGGAGCTCACGCACATTGCCGGGCCATTCGTACTGCATGAGACGCTCGCGGGCCTTGTCGCTGAACCCGGCGAAAAGCTTGCGACCAAGGCTTGCGGTCATACGGGTGGCGAAATGCTCGCAAAGAATGAGGATATCCTCGTGTCGGACGCGAAGAGGTGGCAGCATGACCACATCGAAGGCGAGACGATCGAGCAGATCGGCTCGAAAATCACCCTTGCGGGCCATGTCGGGCAGGTCGGCATTGGTTGCGCCGATAATGCGGACATCGACATGGATGGTCTCGTTCCCGCCCACGCGCTCGAAGCTGCCATACTCGATGACACGCAGGAGCTTCTCCTGAACCGCCATGGAAGCCGAGGCAATCTCATCGAGGAACAGCGTGCCACCATGCGCCTGCTCGAAACGCGAAAGCCTGCGACGCTGGGCCCCGGTAAAAGCACCAGCCTCATGACCGAACAGCTCGCTATCGAGAAGGGTATCGGGCAGGGCTGCACAGTTGAGCTTGATGAGCGGCCTGTCCCAGCGCGGCGAGAGGAGGGCCAGTCGCGCAGCGACAAGCTCCTTGCCTGTACCGCGCTCGCCGATGATCAGCGCCGGCCGATCGAGCGGTGCGAGACGCGAGATATGGTCGAGCATCTCCAGAAACGCGGGAGATTGTCCGATCGGTGTCGGGTTTTCTTCGTTTCTGGCAGATCGCGCCATTTTCTGGCCAGTCTCATCCGTGGTGTTGCAAGAACTCTATCTTTCACCCCGGATCGTTACGCTTGCAAGAGAAGCCTGTGTTCTCCTGCCCCGATTTCCTGTTAAATTCGTTCCAGCAAAGAAAGATCGTCACATGGGTATCTTCTCCCGCCTTGCGGATATTGTGAACTCCAACCTCAACGCCATACTGGCCAGCGCCGAAGACCCGGAGAAAATGATCCGGCTGATCATCCAGGAGATGGAAGACACGCTGGTTGAGGTACGCAGCCAGGCTGTCACCATGATTGCCGAGCGCAAGGGGCTTGAGCGCCGTGCACGCACGATGGTGCAGGAGGAAGACGAGTGGCTGCGCAAGGCCGAACTGGCCCTGACCCGCGACCGCGAAGATCTGGCCAAGGGCGCACTTGCCGCCAAGGCCACCATCGAGCAGTCGCGCAAGACGCTGGAGCGGCAGATTGCACAGGTCAATGAAAGCCTCGACCAGCAGCATGACGATATCGGCAAGCTGCAAGCCAAGCTGGCCGACGCGAAATCCCGCGAGAAATCGCTTTCGCTGCGCCACAAGGCTGCGACCAATCGCATCAAGACACGCGAGCGCCTTTATGACACGCGCGTGGAAAATGCCTTCAACCGCTTCGAGCAGGTCGAGCGCGCACTTGAC
This sequence comes from Asaia sp. As-1742, assembly GCF_011753235.1. Classification (NCBI taxonomy): domain Bacteria; kingdom Pseudomonadati; phylum Pseudomonadota; class Alphaproteobacteria; order Acetobacterales; family Acetobacteraceae; genus Asaia; species Asaia sp. As-1742. Next base: position 18,379 of record NZ_VWWA01000010.1, read on the forward strand.
GCCCTTGAGGGGAAGGCCGAAGCCTATGATCTCGGTCGCGGCCCCGGTGGCACACGCAAGCCGAGCCTGCAGGAAGAGCTGGCGGGTCTCGAAACCGATATGGCGGTCGAGAACGAACTCGAAGCGCTGCGCGCCAGAATCAAGAGCCGTCAGGGATAAGAACAAGCATGAGACGCTTTGACAGCACAAGGGTCGCTTATGAGGCATGCCAACATGGATGATCTTATTGGTCTTGCGGCAGTCGTCCTGTTTTTTGTCACGATCATGTATATCGTGACCATTCGGGCCCGCTCGAAGACAACGGCCAGCAAGTTGCAGGAAGCGGATCTCGCTGCGCTCAATATGGCGCATGTGCAGGCACGCCGCCTTGAAGAACGTGTCGACCAGCTCGAGCGTATTCTGGACGAGGATGTCCCTGGCTGGAGAACGCGGAGCTTTTCATGATGGCAGACTGTCTGTATCGCCGCCCCGCCTCTCGTCACACGCGCCGCGTGGCGCTTGCGGCCCTGCTTCTGGCTGGCCTGGCACCGCTCGGGCCGGGTGGGGCCCTGTTTGGCGGCCATGCCATGGCTGCGCCGGCTCATGCCGGTTCGCCGGTCGTGATGGATGCTGAGGATCTCGATCTCAGCGTTCCCTGCCTGGGGCGCTTCGAGATCATGGTCGATCCGGCCATGAGCGACGGGGTATCGATCGACAGTTCTCCCTCGGGTGGGGCGCATCTGACCATGCGCACAGGCAAGACGCAGGGATCGTCCAAGGTTCTGATCACCAGCCGGACCTGTGCTCCCAATGCCCGCGTCTCCATTCTGGTCGCGCCGAATGTCGGGGTGATGATCCATGACAGTCATGACACCCATATTATCATTCACGGCACGCTGGCCTCGCTGGAGGCCAGCCTTGAAGCCGGTCAGCTCGATGCCGACACCATCCAGTCGCTCGATCTGAGCCTGCGTGGCACCGAGCAGGTCCATATCGCCAGCCTCAACCGCGCCGCGCAGGTGGTCGAGACCGGGGCTTCGGGTCTTGTCGTCGATCACGCCGATCTCGATGCCTTTTCGGCCCAGCTTTCCGAGACCAGCCATCTGACCGTGACGGATGGCCGTTTCGACGTGTTGACCCTCATGGTCGAAAACGCCGCCAGCGCTCGCCTTGGGGGGAGCGCCAATACGGCCACCGTCTCCGCCTCTGGCACAGGCCTCGTCGCCATACCAACGGTGAGCGGTGCCCTGACACGCACGGGCAACGTGCAGATCGGCCCGGTCGCCTCGCCACCGCCCGATGCAGGATCACCACCCCAGAGCCCCTCTGCTCCGACAGACGCACCGCCCGCCCCTCCTGCTCCCGGGGACAAGACCCTGCCGCAGGATCATGCTGCGCAAGGGAGCGTTCCCCAGGATAGCGCTACCCCGAGCGGCGTCCCTCAGAGCGGTGTCGCAACGGGAAGCGCTTTCCCTGCCGGAATACCGCAGGGTAGCCCTGTGCAAGGCAATGGCGTTTCTGGCCCGACACAAATTGCACCGCAGGGCATGACGCCCCCCAGCACGCCGCCGCTTCCCCCGGAAGCATCAGGCCAGAATGTGCCGACACCGCCCACACCGGCACCTGCCCCAGGGAATCCGGGCCAGAGCCGCACGGCAACAGCACCCGCTACGGGCTCGACTTCGCGCATCGCGACGCCCCCTCCCGCCTCGCCCTCTGTCGCGACGGTACCGAACACGGGTATCGCGCCCCAAAGCCCAACAGCGGGCACACCGGGAGTAGCCAATGACGCTCCCAATAGCGCCGGGCAGCCCTCAGGCACGAACACGCCCACCACGCAGCCCGTGACGAATGGTGCAGCCCAGAGCAGTCCTCAGGATTCCTCAGGCGCGGCGACGCGTACGACAGGGAGCGTCACGCCCGCTGCCCCTGCCGCTCCCCCCGCATCAAAGGGAGATCAGACGAGGTGATCCGCCTGCCCCTGCCCCGCTATCCGTATGCAACCGTGAGCCGGATCCTGCTACAGGTCATAGGCCCTATGGGTCTGTGCATCCTGCTTCCCATCACGGCCCCTGCCGATCCGACACTTTCGAATGCGGCCCTTTCGAGCGCGGCCACGCCTCAGGCGCTTCTTGATGCAGCCCCCTATACGCTGCGCCTGAACACCTCATGCACGTCATCCATCACGATCGAAGGGGCCAGCGAGGGGCAGGGTGACGCTGCCCTGCTGGAGGACCGGGATGGTGGGCAGATGGCAGGGCTGACGATTGCCGGCTCGGGCCATGAAACAACTGTCGATGGCAATCAGTGCGAGCGTGCCGCGACCCTGCATGTCAGGCAGGGTACAGCCATCATCGCGTCCATGCGTGGCTTTGGTTCGCTGCATATTTCCGGCGTCAACGGGCCGGTTTCGCTCACTCAGCGTGGCAGCGGCACGATTTCCATCGATCAGGCAACGGCGCTTGTGCTGAACGAGAATGGGTTTGGCAGTTTGCGGCTCGGCTGGCTGAACGGCCCCGCCACTCTGACCACTTCAGGCAGCGGCAGTGTCACGATTGCCCGCGTAGATGCCTCACACCTTGCAGCGGATTCGGGAGGGTTTGGCTCCATCACCCTGAATGCCGGGACCATCGGGGCACTCAACGCCGATATTCATGGCTCCGGGCATCTGAAATTCGGCGGAACAGTCGGCACGGCAAACCTTGTCGCTTCAGGCTATGGCGGGATCGACATCGACAAGGTAACGGGCGAACTGCACCAGGAAGCCCATTCCCCAGCGACGATTTCACTCAATCATGCGTCGACCTTCCGCAAATCGTCTCATGCAAGCCATGCTATCCTCACCCTGCCTGATGGCACCGTCATCACGGCCCATAGTCTGACGCGGCCCGACGGCACGGTTATCAGCTTTGACAATGATGAAAGCAGCGACCGGGCCACAGCCGGTGATGACGCGACACCGCGTCACGGCCATCGGCGATGGCTGGGCTGGGGCCTGCTAGCGCTGCTCCTTATCGTGTTCCGTCGGCGTATCGCAGGCTTTGTACCGGTGGATTTTCTGTCGCGCATCCGGCGTTCTGTCGGCTCGTCCCATGCGCCCCAGCCCTTGGCGGCGAGCGCGCCGGAAATTGCTACACTGGAAGCCCGGTTGCAGCGTCTCGACAAACGCGTGAGCGATATCGAGCAATGCGTAACCTCACGCAATTTCCACCTGCATCGCGAATTTCATCATCTCGCCAGAAATCACGGGTGATGCAGAGCGTGCCTGGCGGCGACAGGACAACCGACGCCTGCGCGCAGTCAGCGGGTCCGAACTGCGGCCCCATGAAAAAAGGACAGACGTCATGAGCCGTATCAGCCTGGGCGTTTTTCTCGTCCTGACCATATCGCCCGCCCTTGCAGAAACGAGCTTGCCCACGACACCGGAGGCCGCACTCGCCGCCGCACCTTATACGCTGCATATCGAGGCGGGATGTACCGCCCATATTCACGTCCGGGGTGCCGGGGCACTCCAGCAGAATGCCGACATGCAGGAGGTGCCAGCAGGTCTTTCCTTCGAGGCAGGTCACCACGACGCGTGGCTGACCGGCAGCGCCTGCGGTCAGGATGCCACAATTCAGCTACGCGAGGGGGCAGCCATTGTCTCCACCGCGATGAATTACGACAAACTGGATATCGACTGGGTCAACGGGCCGCTTTCCCTGCGTCAGGGCCGGGGCGATATCTCGGTCGACAAGGCGAGCGCCCTTCTGCTGAGGGGCAGCGGTCCGGGGGCGCTTTCCCTGGGCACACTGACCGGGCCGGCAATTCTTGCCACCTCCGGGCCGGGCGAGGCGCAAATCGATACCGCAACTGCACGCTCGGTCGTGATCGGCACGACCGGCCCCGGCGATGTCGTCATACGCGGTGGCACCATCGACCAGCTTGCCGTGTCGCTGTCCGGTCCGGGTGACGCCATCTTTGACGGCGTGGCACGCAACGCCACGCTACGCACCAGCGCTTCGGGCGATATCCGCGTGCATCAGGTGCTGGCAGACGAGCACGCCCATTCGAGCGCGAGCGGCAGCATCGAAATTGCCATACCGTCCGGCCATGGCGAGCGCTTTACCGGCGTGGTGCGCGACAGCAACACGAATAACGGCACCCGCATCACGCCCGACGACATGCGTCTGGCCGATGGGACACGCATCAACAGCCATCGCCTGATCAAGCCAGATGGTACGATCATTGATTTCGATGCGCTGCGTCGCATGGGAAGTGAGAGCGTTCACGTCTCCACCCCCGAACCGCCTGAGCCTCCAGAGCCGCCTGAGCCACCAGAACCTCCCGAGCCACCGGTAGCGCCAGTCACGTCGGGGACGACCCATGTCAGCACGCAGCATACGTCCTCCAGCACAGGCAAATCCGGGCTGAGCCTTCCTATGTTGTCCGATAGCAGCGGAATGGTCTCCGGGCTGGTTGCGCTGGCTGTGCTGGCCATTGCCTTGATGCGTCGGCGTCTCATCCCGAAGATCATCGCGGCCCTTCAAAGCCATCATCCGGCACTTGCCCGCAAGGTCGAGCCTTTCCTTCTGTCGCTCATGACCCGTGTGTCAGACCCGATGCCACAGACCCAGCTTCCGCAGTTGCTTGAGCTGACAGAGCGTCTGCAAAAGCTCGACAGGCGTGTGGGGGCCGTCGAGACCTGCGTCACCTCGCGCGACTTCCACCTGCATACCCAGTTCCGCGATCTGGACCGGCGTCAGAACGGAGCCTGACCGCCTCATCTGACACACATGCCCTGCGGTCCGGAAGCATCTGTGTGGGCTGACAGAATTCAGCCCTCTCACACCCCGTCATCCCGATCCGGTTTGTCGCAGGTGTCCTGCGCGGAAAGGCAGACGATCGGGGTGCATCCTCGCGTCACAGAGGGCTTTGACGTAGCGCGTCAGGCAGGCTAGGGCTTGAAGCATGACCTTCCCTGATGGCAGCTGCTGACCGTGAATTTCCTACTCGATCCCGTTGCGGCCATCGGACGTGCCTTTCTCGGCATCGTGCGCAAGGCTGGTGCTCTGGCGCTTTTTGCCCTGGCAGGCCTGTCGCATCTGCTGCGACCGCCCTTCTATTGGGGCGTGTTCTTCAACAGCCTGATTGAAATCGCCTTCTATTCGCTGCCAGTCGTGGCGCTGACCGCGATTTTCTCCGGCGGCGTGATCGCACTCCAGTCCTATGCAGGCTTCGCCCAGTACCATGTGCAGAGCGCCATTGCTGGAATCGTCGTTCTGGCCGTGGTTCGTGAGCTTGGCCCGGTTCTGGCCGGTCTGATGGTGGCGGGCCGCGTCGGCGCAGCCATGTCAGCCGAGATCGGCACCATGCGCGTGACCGACCAGATCGACGCGCTGCGCACCCTTTCGACCGACCCGATGAAGTATCTGGTTACGCCGCGCCTTCTGGCTGGTACGCTGGCCCTGCCCTTTCTGGTGCTTATTGCCGATATTCTGGGCGTGCTCGGCGGCTTTACCGTTTCGGTTTCCAAGCTCGGCTTTGACCCGCAGAACTACATCATTGCCACGTTCAACGCGCTCAAGCCGCTGGACGTGCTGGTCGGTCTTTCCAAGGCGGCCGTGTTCGGGTTCATCATCAGCCTGATGGGCTGCTATCATGGCTATACCAGCCGTGGCGGCGCCGAGGGTGTGGGTTCGGCCACCACGGCTGCGGTCGTTGCTGCCTCGATCCTGCTTCTCGCTTTCGATTACCTCCTGACGGATCTGTTCTTCGCCCAATGAGCGCCCTGCCCAAGATCCGCATTCGCGGCCTGACCAAATCCTTCGGCTCCAAAACCGTACTGGATGGCATCGACCTCGATGTCGAAGCCGGAACGTCAATGGTGATTATCGGTGGTTCAGGCAGTGGCAAATCGGTGCTTCTGCGCTGCATCCTCGGTCTGATCACCCCGGATTCCGGCACGATCGAGATCGACGGCGAAAACGTGCTTACCGCTTCCCCCGCACGACGCGATGCCCTTGTCGAACAGATTGGCATGCTGTTCCAGAATGCTGCCCTGTTCGACAGCATGAGCGTGGCCGATAACATCGTGTTCGGCCTGCGCGCCAAGGGTCGCGGCAAGGCTCACCGCTTGAGTGCGGCACAAGCCCGTGCCCAGGCCGGTGATATTCTCAAGCAGGTCGGGCTCGATCCCTCGGTAGGGGCACTCGCGCCTTCCGAGCTGTCGGGCGGTATGCAAAAGCGCGTGGGGCTTGCCCGCGCCATTGCAGGCACACCCAACATCCTGTTCTTCGACGAGCCGACAACGGGCCTCGACCCGATCATGGGGGCTGTGATTGACGGGCTGATCGTGGATTGCGTCAAACGCCTTGGTTCAACCGCTATTGCCATCACCCATGACATGGCCTCGGCGCAGCGTATCGGCGACCGGGCGGCCATGCTCTATCATGGAAAACTGGTCTGGCAGGGGCTGGCGTCAGAACTGATGAACAGCGGAAACGCGATGGTCGATCAGTTTACCCATGGCCGCAAGGATGGGCCGATTGGTATGGAATTGCGGCGTTAGGGGACAAAGGGGCGTTCTTTTTTGCAAAAAAGAACCAAAAAACTCTTTCCCATGGTGGGGATCAAACCCCCCGGTTTTTCTCCGACTAGAATCTGAAAGTCTTTTTGCTTCTTTTTCCTCTGAAAAAGAAGAACCTCATCGCCGTTCTTGTTATGTTTCCCCATCTGCCCTATCTTCCGATCTGAACCCCAGACCGGAAGATGTTCCTCATGGCCAAGCGTCCCACAGCCCGTTTCGTGTGTCAGGCCTGTGGGGCAGTCACCAGCAAATGGTCGGGTCGCTGCGATGCCTGTGGCGAGTGGAACACCATCGTTGAAGAGGCCGTCGAGCCGACCAGTCGTGAAACACGCAAGCGTGCAGGTCGCCTCACGCTCATGCATCTGGATGGCGATCTTACTCCCCCGCCACGCATCCAGACCTCGATTGCCGAATTCGATCGCGTGCTCGGCGGCGGTCTTGTTCCGGCCTCTGTTGTGCTGGTGGGCGGTGATCCGGGCATTGGCAAATCCACGCTTCTGCTTCAGGCCACCTGTGCTTTGGCGCAGGCAGGCCGGCGCGTACTGTATGTGTCGGGCGAAGAAGCCGTGGACCAGATACGCCTGCGCGCGCGCCGCCTGAAACTCGATGCGCCGACGCTCGATCTGGCAGCCAGTATCAATGTGTCCGAAATTGCGGGTTCGCTGGAGCAGGACCGCGTTCATCATGTGGTGGTTATCGACTCGATCCAGACCATGTGGCTCGAGACCATCGAGAGCGCGCCGGGCTCTGTCGCTCAGGTGCGCGCCTGCGCTTTCGAGCTGATCCGACTGGCCAAGACGGTCGGGTTCTCGCTCGTTCTGGTCGGTCATGTCACAAAGGAAGGCGCTCTGGCAGGCCCGCGCGTGCTCGAACACATGGTCGATGCCGTCATGTATTTCGAGGGCGATCGCGGTCACCAGTTCCGCATCCTTCGTGCCGCCAAGAACCGCTTTGGTGCGACAGACGAAATTGGCGTGTTCGCCATGACCGATACAGGGCTGACGGAAGTCCCCAACCCCTCGGCCCTGTTTCTGGCAGAACGGCGCGGCAATATTGCGGGATCGGCTGTTTTTGCGGGCATGGAGGGCACACGCCCTGTCCTGCTGGAAATTCAGGCCCTCGTCTCGCCCAAGGCCGGTGAAGGCGCAGCCAGACGTGCGGTAGTCGGATGGGAAACGGCGCGGCTCAACATGCTTCTGGCTGTTCTTGAAGCCCGCTGCGGCCTCAAGATGGCTGGAATGGATGTGCACCTCAACATCGCGGGCGGTCTGCGGATCAGTGAACCCGCCTGCGATATGGCGGTGGCAGCTGCATTGATCTCGGCCGCGACGGGCGTACCGACATCGGCGGGCTCAACCTATTTCGGCGAGGTGGGGCTGTCCGGTGAGGTGCGTCAGGTCTCGCAAACGGATCTTCGTCTCAAGGAAGCCCAGAAACTCGGCTTCGCACAGGCCATCCTCCCCCGGCGTGTGGCGAGCGGAGGCGCACGCCCGAAACCTCCTGAGAGTCTGGCGCTGAAGGAAATCGGTCATCTGAACGATCTGGTGGAGCTGTTCCAGCCGCTTGACGAATAAGCGCGTCGTCCTGAGCCGTCAGGCAATGAGCGTCCGCATAGGATGTGCCGAACAGGTGCAAAAGACTGCCCGGTAACCGGGGCACCCGCTCCTTTTCACGGCTCGTGCGCAATCACCGCGCCAGTGTCGACGTTACGGTAGCGGCAACCTCATAAGCATGGGATTTTTGAAAAGCCACGATCATGTGGCCCGAGCAGGACCGCGACACACCTGTTCCCACCGCCCTTGCAAAACCTGTTCAGGCCTGCTTCCTGACCGGAGAAGAACCGCAACTCAGAACCCTAAAAAGGGCGAGGCAGGATTGAGGACGCATGACCCGAACACTGGTGGCTGAAACGCAGCAGGACACTGTGGTCAAGAAGAGCCTGTTCCGTGTCCATGCTGCGCCGATTGCCCATGAAGCCGAGGCACTGGCTTTTTTCGAGCGCGTGCGTGTGCCAGACGCCACTCATAATTGCTGGGCATGGCGCATCGGGGGGCGGTATCGCAGCTTCGATGATGGCGAGCCGGGTGGCACGGCGGGACGCCCCATTCTGCAGGCCATCGACTCACAGGAATTCGACCGGGTGGCGGTCATTGTCGTGCGCTGGTTCGGTGGCATCAAGCTGGGCGCTGGCGGTCTCGTGCGCGCCTATGGCGGGGCAGCGGCTTCCTGCCTGAAACAGGGCGAGGCGGTTGAGATCGTGCCCATGCAACGTCTTGGCTTTCATGCCTCGTTCAGCCTGCTGCCCATCGTTCAGGCCAGACTGGCGGAGTGGGAGGCCACTCAGGAGAGCTGCTGTTTCGATGAGACCGGGGCCACGCTCTCACTCGACATTCCCCTCTCACGCTCTGAAGCCGTGCAGGCTGTTCTGCAGGATCTGCTGCGCGGCGGCCCGGTTCGCGTGCTGGATGATGATGAACAGGACCTGCCCGGTGAGCAGGATAATCCGGTACGTTAGCGGAACATCATGCAGGCGGTTTGACGCCTCTTCGTTTCCTTCCTACGGTAACATATCATGTTACGATCGTAGGATCCTTGTTCATGCCCGTTTTCAGACACGCTGCGGCTCTGGCAGCTGTTGCCCTCCCCCTTCTGTCTTCCACGGCGCTGGCTGCCCCTGCCAACCCGCTGTTTCAGGCAAGCCCGCTGCCCTATCAGGCCCCCCCCTTCGACAAGATCAAGGACAGTGATTACGTGCCGGCCTTTGAAAAGGGCATGGCCGACCAGCTGAAGGAAATGCAGGCGATTGCCAACAACAAGGCTGCGCCGACCTTCGACAACACCATTGTCGCCATGGAGCGTTCGGGCCAGTTGCTGAACCGCGCCCAGAGCGTGTTCTATGGTGTCTACTCGGCGGACAAGGACGACGCCATGGACGCTATCGACAGCAAGGAAGCGCCCAAGCTCAGCCAGCATCAGGACGAGATCTATCTCAATCCCAAGCTCTTCCACCGCGTCAAGACGCTTTATGACAACCGCGCCAAGCTGAACCTGAACGCCGAGCAGGCGATGCTGCTGGAGGTTTACTACCAGCAATTCGTCCATTCGGGCGCTGAGCTGAATCATGCCGACCAGCAGAAGCTGCGCGCCATCAATACCCAGCTGTCCAAACTCGAAACCGCCTATAACCAGAAGCTGATTGCCAGCGCCAAGGCCGGCGCTCTGGTTGTGGACAAGAAAGAGGCGCTCGCCGGGCTCGATGACGGCGCCGTTGCCTCTGCCCAGAAGGCCGCCGAAGGACGCAAGCTGACAGGTAAATATGTCCTGCCGCTGCAGAACACGACGCAACAGCCCGATCTCGCTTCTCTGAGCGACCGTAGCACGCGTGAAGCCCTGTTCAACCAGAGCTGGACCCGTGCGGAAAAGGGCGACGCCAACGACACCCGCCAGACGATTGCGGAAATCGCCCAGCTGCGCGCCGAAAAGGCCGCCCTGTTCGGCTACCCCAATTACGCTGCCTATACGCTGTATGACCAGATGGCCAAGACGCCGGCAGCTGTGAACAGCTTCATCCACCAGCTCGTGCCGGCAACGGCTGCCGAACAGCATCGTGAGGCTGCCGAGCTGCAAAAGGCCATCGGTGAAGACCATCAGAGTTTCACACTCAAGCCGTGGGACTGGAATTACTACGCCGAGCGCGTCCGCAAGCAGAAATTCGACCTCAACCAGAACGATGTGAAGCCCTATTTCGAGCTGCATACCGTGCTGACAGATGGCGTATTCTATGCAGCAAACCAGCTTTACGGAATCACCTTCGAGCCCCGCAAGGACATCCCGGTCTATAACCCCGATGTCATGGTCTTCGAAGTCAAGGACAAGGACGGCTCGCCGCTTGGCCTGATGTATTTCGACTATTTCAAGCGCGACAACAAATCGGGTGGCGCCTGGATGTCGAATTTCGTGGGTCAGAGCGACCTGCTGAAGACGCGTCCGGTTATCTATAACGTGGCGAACTTCACCAAGGCGGCGCCCGGCCAGCCGCAGCTGATCACGTCAGACGACGTGACGACCATGTTCCATGAATTCGGTCACGCGCTGCATGGTCTGTTTGCCAGCCAGACCTATCCCACGCTTTCCGGTACGGCGGTTGCGCGCGATTTCGTCGAGTTCCCCTCACAGTTCAACGAGAACTGGGCGATGGATCCGAAGGTGTTCGCCCATTATGCCCGCCACTACAAGACCGGCGCCCCGATGCCGGCCGAGCTGGTCGCCAAGATCAAGAAAGCCGCACATTTCAATCAGGGCTATGCACTGGGTGAAATCGTGGCGGCAGCGCAGCTCGACATGTCATGGCACGGTCTCTCGGCCGATGCGCCGCGTCAGGATGTGGATCAGTTCGAAGCCAAGGCACTCAACGAGACCGGCCTCGACGTCGCGAACGTTCCGCCGCGCTATCGTTCAAGCTACTTCCTGCATATCTGGGGCAATGGATACTCGGCCGGATATTACGCTTATCTCTGGACCGAAATGCTCGATCAGGATGTGTTCTCATGGTTCCAGTCGCATGGCGGCCTGACACGTGAAAACGGCCAGCGCTTCCGTGACATGATCCTGTCCAAGGGACACACCATGGATTACGGCCCGATGTTCAAGGCCTTCTACGGCAAGGCCCCCGAGATTGGTCCCATGCTGGCCCATCGCGGCCTGGTGTCTGACGGCAAGTAAGAAATACTCGTTCCACGGGCTTCCTGTTTTGGGCCCTTGGAACCCTATCCTGTCTCAATACAAATGCGGCTGCCTGTGCGTCACGCAGGCAGCCTTACTTCCGGGCGTCACTTCAGGCTGATTGCTTCAGATCCACCCCGATGGCTTCAGACATCCTGTAAGGGCCCGCATGCCGGATCTCGATAGAGAGTCTGGCAAGCCCCTCGTGCTTCCGCTTGGGGAGCGGCAGCAAAGCGCCCCCTGTTGTCCAGCGCATGTCCCCGGCAACCTCGGCCTGCCAACCAGCGAGATCGATTTGTTCGATATGCGTACGCACCGGATTACAGACACCCCCGGTTTCCATCATGATGTCTCCCACGAGCACACCCAGAAGACGACGATCGTCGACGAAAGGACCATACACATCGCAAGGACGACTGGTTCTGCTCATGATATGGACAGATTGCACCGCATGCGGAACGGCAAAATGTACGACGCCATGCGTCCCCGGCTGTCCCTCGATACATCTGCCAGCATCCGTCACGAGATACAGCCCTGGGTCCTCACATAGCGAAGCAGGTGGCCGAGGCCTCTCGCCGGTTATCAGGCAGGCTCGTGCTTCCAGCTCTCTGTAAAGTGGCTCGACAAATGTGCGCTCTGTATTAAGGGGGGCCGCAGCACTGTTCCAGTCGCCCATGAGGGCGGATAACGAGAAACCTGACTGGTCATGCAAAAGGTCACTGTGACCCATGCCGATAAGCGACTCACTCAGAACGCCATTCGCCCGGACAATGGCATGTGGCTCCATGATGATATGGTAGTAATTGAAACAACTTACGGTCTTGTCGTAAAAAATGGTGAGACCATTGACGAGCATTCTCACAGGAACGAAGCACCCGTTGAGGTATAAACAATGCTCCGAGGTGACTAGCAGATCCTTGTAGGGAATGCCCTCCGACAAGGCGCCCTTGATTATACGTACCGGCCATCCTGACAAATCGTCGAAAGCGGACGCACAGACATTCGACTGGCCGCAACCGATCGAAGTGATCGTTCTCGTTGACCGTCCGTCAGCGCTATAGACGATGATCTTGTCTCCGGCACGCAGCGATTCGACGGCACGCTCCCCCTCTGGGGTCTCGATCAGGGTGCCTGGAAGATAGCATGGCGCAAATTCCACCTTGCCTGCGTATGGCCCCATGTAGCTTGTCAGATTACTGATCGCGATCGGCTGCCCCTGATATTCTACCGAAATATCGAAGTAATTATAGTCTATGTAAATATCAATGCCATTCGTTTGATCATTGGTCTGGTAGTGGATAAGCGTGGTATAATTCTGCATGAACGTCACTGTTGTCTTCAAACATGCAGACGGATCGATGTATATCGCGAATTTTCCCCTGAGGTAGGTTGGATTGTTGGCGCTTCCTGTCGATGGCGCAGGAATTGAGTCGTCACACCCGTCAAAAACAACACGCGCATCATCCGAGGTAGCGGCATAAACTGAGACATAGTTCCAATAAGTGGGGCCAAAAATACTGGTATGGAGATCACCAGAGAATTCCCTATAGATCTGCATGGGTCCCTCTTTCACTTTTTTATTATTGATTACCAGTCAATAATGATAATTTCACCCATTTATAAATATAGATCAAGCATAAGCCCGAAAAAATTTCGGTGACGCAGCGTTTGGCGGTTCTCTCAAGTTGGTACCAAGTACGGCGTTGCGCTATCAAAGCTCACCCTGGAAAGCCACTGGAGCGCGATTCAGGCTTTGGGAGTAAACATCAGAGCAGAGGGCCCGAATGCCCGGGATTGCCTGAGGGGCAAAGCGCTATCCATCTGACATGACGGACGGAGGATGGGAGCGGATTGCGCCGCTGACGCCCGAACCGGTGTGTATCGGCCATCCGCGGGATGTCGAGTTCTGCGAGGTGATTAACGTGGTCCGATATCCGGTCCGCCTGAGTTGCAGCGGACATACGCTGCCAATCCATTTCCACCGCTGACGTACGGTCTGTAGCTGGTTCAGCAAACTGGCGCAGTGGTTCCTGTCTTCCGACCATCAATGACGTTGAACTGATGCTCGATCGGAAGCGGGCAAGACGAGAAGCCAGCCCAATAGCCGCAGTGATCCTGAATGCGATCCGCGAGCGCTGGCCATGGGAAAAGCATCGGTAATCCGGGCGAGCCTATGACCACCTCCAACGGCTGGACAAGGCGAGTTGCCCGGGAGACGTCGTCAGGATCCTCCATCGTCGGGACGCATCGAAGGACTTGCGGTTCCATCCTCTCGGTAGGTCGTGAAACACATTGACGGCTACATAGCCCGCTGGCGGCGCCAAAACGTTTCACAGGCCATGCTCCTCGTCGCGATGGGCACCAATTTCACCCAACGAAACGGCTATCCGCAACTATTCCCAGCCGGCTCGTAGCCAGTCGGCACTTATCCCAGACGAGTGTGCGGGCATGTGCAGGAAGCAAATCGAGCGAAGAAACGAAGAGGATTTTTTGTAACAGCCACAGGAGCCACACTGTTATCGAGTGACTCGATCCGTTACCCACATTATGGTCACTGCAAGCCTTACATGAGGATATTGCATCCATGACAAGTACGGTGATCTTCCGATCTGAAAATCTCCTCGTACGCTTCGTGGGAGGGTTCGCTCGTTCGCATCTTGTGATTACGTTTGACTGTCACAACAGTACGCGATCCCTCGAACGAAGCGGCTTTGGCGAGGTCTTTCTGTCGGAAAGATCTATCGATGCCATCCACGTCATGAGCAAGGATAATGACTGGTATCAGTATCCGGAAATGGATCAGGCGCTGGATGCCATTGCAGCCCATACCCGACCGTATAGCCGCGTCGTGTCTTACGGGGCGAGCATGGGGGCCTATGCTGCCATCCGTTTTGCGTCACGTGTCAAGGCGCAGGCTGCAATAGCCATTTCACCCCAATACTCGATTGATCCGGCTGTTTGCCCCTTCGAAGACAGGTGGGGAGAATCGAAATCAATCAGTTTCAGATACGATGCTGGCGCGAAAATCGACCAGATATCCAATGCTGTCGTTTTCTACGACCCTTACGATGTCAACGACAACCGGCAGGTGTCTCGCATAAAGGAGGATATTCACATAACGGAAGTAAGACTCCCTCATGCAGGTCACTCGGCCGGGATCTATCTCTCCGAATTATCGCTCCTCACCGAGAGTGTCCTTTCCATCATCTATGACACATTCTCGGCCAGAGAGACGACTGTGTCTGCACGGATGAGAAGGCGTGAAACCAGTAAATATCATGCTACTCTGGCAAAGCGGGCATCGCGCAAAGGACATCTGAATTGGGCTCTCTCTCTTGCCAAGACTGCGAGCGAAAAGAACCCCTCCCATGCACGTTACATCAGTACCGCGGCCCGAATTATAGCCAAGACCGGCGATATTGGAGATGCAGCCTTCTGGCAGAGGCAGGCCGTAGCACTGGAGCCTGATCAGCTCGAACATTCGATAGACCTGACAGCACTGTTACTGAGAACCGATGCCTATCTCGAGGCACTGGATATCTGTAACCGTATCATCGAAAGGGACCCTGGCAGGGGGATGGCCTACTATCTTCGCGCCAAGGCGCTCATGATCAAAGGAGATTACAAAGATGCCCTCTTGTCCGCGCACGCCGCCAAAAATCTGGAGCCGGATCATCTCTGGTTCAGAGAGTGCGTAACAGAGTGCGAACTTGCATTTTCGAATTCTGCCCTGTCGTATTACAGGCCAACACCGCGCTATATACCCCAGTTCAGCAATGATCAGTTTCTCTAAACATGCTCTCATTGCTCAGGCCCACGCTGACTCAACCAAGCGAATGACCATGAAAGCCACAATGCTGGATGGCAGGTACACAGCATCTGGAGGCACCATGGCCGGATGCCATATTGGCAAAGCTCACGACCCGGCGTCGAACTGGCCTTGCGTACCAGACGAGCCTTGCTCCGCCCCTTCCTGGGTTTCATGGACAAGGGGTATCCGCCGAAGTGTCGACACGAGACTGACAAAGCCAAGATGTGGTTCCTTGGTTTTGTCATATTGGGTGGGGATGCGTCGCCAGTTCCTGAATTTATTGAAAAGGCGCTCGACGAGATTGCGCCAGCAGTATCTGGTTCCATCATGAGGGATAGGGGTGCGGTGGTTGTTTTTGGCCGGGATGACCGCCTCGATTTCGGCCGTGGCAAGCTCCTCACGAATGACGTCGGCATCGTAACCCTTGCCTGCCCGTAACGCCTCGATCTTGTTAGCGATCATGCGGAATAGCGGGCCGAAGCAATGGATATCGTGGGACGGTCCCGGCGTCAGGACAAAACCGAGCAGCCGCCCCCTGGCGTCGCATCGGGCGTGCAGTCTGGTGGTGAAACCACCACCCGATCGGCCAAGCGCCTCGGTTTACCGAGACCCTTTTTTATACCGACGGCACAATGATGTGCTCGGACCAGTGTGCTGTTGATCATCTCAGCGGTGGCATCTCGCTCCACCATTTCAGCCAGCGTTTCGCGCATCGCGTCGAACACGCCCGTCATCACCCATCGCCGGTAACGTCGGAACACGGTGTTCCATTTACCATAGTCATCAGGCCGGTGCCGCCATTGCGACCCTGTTCGGGCAATCCACATTATACCCTTGAGATACAGCCGGTTACCTCGTGCAGGGCGGCAGCCACGACCCGTCTCAGGCGTAAGCAGCGTCCCGATGATTGTCCATACCTCGTCCGAAAGCCCAATTCGCTCGCCCAACGACGCCTCCAAAAGGCAGCGTTGAATCAATCACGGACGTTACTGGCAACCTTTGTCGACGAAACCTAGCAAAATCCATGCTGGAGATCTCTCTGGGGCTTCTGAGTATATAAAGAGCCGAGATCCTCACGATGATTGATATATCATCAACGCAAGAAAACTTTGGAGAAATAATCATGATTAAATTGCGTATGATAATGTCAATGCTAGCTTATGCACTGATTTTTCCAGGAAATTTGCACGCGGAAGAAAATAAATGCTATTTCCCGGATATTCCCTCTTTTTCGGAAGGGAAAAAGCTCCCGGATGGAAGCCCAGCCGAGCTTTGCTTTGCCGACTACAGGATCGTCAATCCTAAGGGAGCTGCGCTACTGCTGAGCTGTGCTCAAAACATGTATAAAAATGCCAACCTGTCACAGTTCAACGATGCATCGCGGAAAAGACTGGATCGCACGATGAAGACTACTTGGCAGCATCATGACACTGCCGCAACAGCGCGGAAAGACGGATTTATTGCACTTGGAGGAAGTTCGGATATTGGACGCGCCAATGATTTTGGGACAATGATTCTCGATCAAGATAAAAAATTAGTAGCAGTGGGCCTGTTGCTAAACAAGGTAGATTTAATAGATGAAAGCGTTCCATTGAATTATATAAATTCTAATTTTGTCTTTATTTATAATCCACGCCCCTTCGCTGACGGTCAGGATATAACTATACCTGAGATGCAATCTATACTCGATATAATAAATCCTGGTGTGAATGGTACTTTTATTTTCTCGAATGAGTATTTTGTAGGGCCTGACTTGTAGGGAAATATAAATCGATAAAATTTTTATTCTTTGATTTATTTATTTTGTTTTATTGGCAGTATTGTAATTTTGGGGGATCATCTTGTAAAAAACCTGCTTGAGTGGGCTTGGCGATCAGCTAAAAGCGTTTTTCCAGAATGTGGATTTCGAAGCGTTTCGAGCCGATCTGGATAAGGCTCCGGCATATTCAGGCGGAAGCAAAGGCGGCCGCCTGCCGTGTGATCCGATGCTGATGTTCAAAATCTTTTTGATCCAGATGCCGAATAATTTGTCCGATGAACGAACCGAGTACCTGATCAATGACCGCCTTTCCCTCATGCGCTTCCTCGGTCCGGGCCTGTCAGTCGCGCACCTAATGCCATGATGATATGGCTGTTTCGTGAGTAACTGACACGGCTGGCGCGATCGACGATTTGTTCAATCGCTTTGACGCTACCCTGAGGAGGGTCGGCTTTCTGTCGATGTCAGGCCAGATCCTGGATGCAACACTGGTGGCGGCTCCAAAGCAACATAATGCCCAAAATCCTCCCACAACATCTCTCAGGAAATCCCGCCATGCGCCTGCTCATACGTTCCCTAATCCTGGGGAGCCTTGCCCTCCTGCCAGGGAATCCGCAGGCGCAGGCAACGCCGCGCGTACAAGGATTTGCCGTCAGCCCATTCGGGATACCTCCCGTCACGGATCCCGTCATTGATCCCATCGATAAAGACGGGATCGTCGCTTCCATACGGGCAGGAAACCAGCCTGCCCTTTTGGCCATACGCGATCGTATGGCACAGAAAGCGCCCCTATCGTCTGTTGACCAGTATCTGATCACCCTGGCGGATGCCGGTCTGGCCCGAATCAATGGAGACTACACAGCCTCCAATGCCGCTTTGGACCGAGGCTTGCGGCTCGTCGGACATCACGCGGATACGACTCAGGAACTCAATGCTCTTCTGCTGTTGGGTGAATCACTTCGCTACGGCAATCTGTTTCTCAGCAGCGATCTTTCTGGCTGGATCGAGCGTACGACCTGGCTGGAGCACGTCTATTTCGCGCCCATACGCGCCTTCTACGAACTGCCAAACCTCAAATTCCCCAATTTGACCCTGCTGACACCGCTCGTCCCCGCCTCGTCTGTTACCAATCCCTCGGTGATCGCCTCGGATGAAGAGCAGATGCCCCTGCTGGTCACGAGCAATGACAACGACGGACGGCACGTGATCGACGTGCAGGTACAGGCCACTTTATTCGGCCAGAATGACTGGGCCCTTCTGGATACAGGCAGTCTGGCGGGCGTAATCCCGCGCAGCTATGTAACGCGCTATCATCTGCCGGTTATCGTCAGATCGACACGAGGTTCGGACGGGTTTCGCAGGAACATGTCGATCAACTATGTCATCGTGCCAGAAGTCAGGCTGGGCAAGACCGTGCTCAAAAACCAGCTTTTCACGGTCGCTCCCATCCCCTTCCCGGTACTCGGCCTCCTCCAGCTGGGTCAATTGAGGCATCTCACCATCGACTCGACCATGCTGCGTTTTGGGCCCCACGCACCGTTCGATTGTCATGAACCACTCCGCATGGCCTCGGTCATGGCAGGCGTCGAATCTCGTCTGATCTTCCCGTATGAACGCGATGGACAGAAAGAAACTGCCGGTCTCGACACGGGCGATAACGCAACGTCAATCCTGTCGATACGTACCCCAACCCTGCCTGCCCATCTCGCGGGAAGAGCACAAACGAGGTTGCTGACGACTGTCGCCGGGAAGGTCACCTATCGAACGACAACGGCCCCTGCCACAGTCGCGTTTCCGGACTTTACCGTCCAGGATCGCATTAAATATATCCAGTCATCCATGCCAGATACACTGATCCCTTCTGGCATCCTCAAGCACGCCCGTCTCAGCCTGGACATGACAGAGCATGTCGCCTGTCTGACACCTTATAAAACAGGCCACAAACCCTCGGTGCAGCGCGCAAACTGAGGGATATGATTCTCCTTCGACACCGTTAAGGGTGTCGAGCTCCCGCTATTTGGTTCTACCCATAGAAACAAAGCCACCTCCCCCTGTGGCTGCAGAAGCCTCAGGGCTTTCCCGTCGAATGGAACGAAAGTCTCACCACCCTGAAACCGAGCGTTAACAGCCATCACCCCGTGGGCGAAATCCCCCCGGCTTCGAGAAACGCAAAGCCTGCCTCTACCGCGGATCTGTTTGCCGATGAGACCTATGACCGCCTCCAATCGATGGACAAGGAGGCTTGGCCGGACTTCATCGTCGATGATCGTTCGCTGCCTGGACAGTGCGAAAAACGTCGTTCTTCTGCCCCCTCAATGGGTGGTTGAACGCACCTTCGGCTGAATGACCCACTGGCGTCGCCTGGACGTTTCAATGAACATGATCCTCATCGCCCGGCGCACCAGACGAGCCTTGCTCCAGCCCTTCCTAGACCGTCACCCACCCACTCGACCGCATTTCATCCAAGCGCGACGCGGTCCGCTCAAAAGCCTTTGCATTTTCACCGGTCTGGTACAGCGCCTCAGGCTCTGCCGCTGCACTGGCGAATAATGCCGTGTGGTTTTCGTACATGACATCAACCAGCGTGATGAAACGCCGCGCCTTGTCGAACTGATCCGGCACAAGAACGGGGATCCCCTCGATGAAAAGCGTGCGAAATCTGCCCACAATAGCCAGATAATCGGCTGGCCCAAGCGCCTCGCCGCACAAGGCCTCGAAGGTAAACCACGCCACGTCACCACTGCATGCCGGGACGCTTATCTGACGCGATCCAATGGCCACAGAACCGGGTTCGGCACGGGTATCGGTCAGAGTTTCAAAGCGCTGTCGCAGATGCGCACGGTTTTCTTCCGAATCCGGAACAAGCCATGTCTGTGCATCGATCTCGCGTCCCCGGCGGTAGTCACGGGCGGAGTCCAGCGTCATTACCGTCATGCAGCCTGCAAAGGCCTCTAGATAGGGCCGCATGGTCGCACGGTTCTGAACCTGATGCTTCATCAGGTCAGCGGGGATTGTGTTGGATGTCGCGACAACTACAGTCCCCAATGCCATAACCCGATCGAGCAGACGCAGGACAAGCACAGCGTCGGACATATCGTTGATCTGGAATTCGTCGAAGCAGAGC
Organism: Asaia sp. As-1742; assembly: GCF_011753235.1. Taxonomy (NCBI): domain Bacteria; kingdom Pseudomonadati; phylum Pseudomonadota; class Alphaproteobacteria; order Acetobacterales; family Acetobacteraceae; genus Asaia; species Asaia sp. As-1742. The sequence continues at coordinate 38,342 of NZ_VWWA01000010.1, forward strand.
AGCTCATATTGTTCATGAATCCGGTCCGCCAGCTCGTGCACCGGGTCCTCACGGCGCTCGGCCCGGCTCTGCCCCTTGTGCAGGGCGCGAAGCACCTCCTGCATGAACACATGAAAATGGATGCGCCGCTTTTTGGTGAGACTGACCTCGCGGCAGAACAGATCCATGAGCATGGTCTTTCCCCGTCCCACCTGCCCGACAAGATAAAGCCCGCGGATCGGCTCGGGCTTGCGTCTGGCAAGACGGGAGAACAGCCCCGGTTTTGCTCCTTCGCGCGCCAGGAGCGCCTGCGCGAGCCGGTCCAGAGCAAGTGCGGCTTCCCGTTGCGCGTCATCGGCCTCGATCTGTCCCTGATCGACAAGACGTTTATATGTGCCAAATACCGCGCTGGTCGTCGAGGAAAGCGGGGCGAAACTCACGTCAGACATCGAACTCTCTCTTGTCGCGCATTACGGGTTTGTGCCCCCCTCCTAACACGCCCTCGAACAGAACGCGCCCCTTGTGAAATGTCACGCATTGGTGAGGCGCAATATCGGAAAAAACGGGCCAAATCCGTAACATACAAGACAAAATCAGTGCCAATTCTCACATCAATATGCACATGACGAACCATCTGAATGAGACTATGTGGGTAATGTATCGCCCAGCCCGAACACAGAATTCAGAGGTATCGCCATGGCTTCCGACGGACGTGAAGCGTTCTATCACGGCACCGACACAGAGGGGCGGCCCATCAGACGGCCCATGTCGCCGCATCTGGATATCTATCGTTTCCGCCTCTCCATGGCGCTCTCGATCGGCAATCGCATATCGGGTGTCGCCTCGTCCCTCGGTGCAGGTCTGGCTGTGGCATGGCTTGCTGCCCTGGCACAGGGCCCACGCGCCTTCGCACGTGCCCAGCGCGTGGCAACGCATCCGCTGGGGCGTCTGGTGTTTCTCGGCTGGGGCGTCGCCACACTATACCATTTCGTCGCCAGCATCCGCCATCTGATCTGGGATAGCGGCGCACGCTTCGAGAAGAAGGAAATCGACGAGGACGGGCGGCGTTCGGTCTTTGCCACGGCCGGGCTCTCGGTTGCGCTTGTCACGGCCTTTGTCGCCCTCTCCCGGCTGCGCAACAAGGGAACAAAAGCATGAACCGTTCTTCCGACATGCGCACGCCTCTGGCGCGTGCAAAGGGGCTTGGCGGCATGGCCGACGGGGCCGAGCACTGGACGGCTGAGCGTATCTCAGCCGTACTGCTCGGCCCGCTTTCCATATGGGGTGTCGCCCAGATCCTGCGTCTGGCCGGACGTGACCGCGCTGCCATTCTGGCCTGGGCAGGTCGCGTGCAGAACGCTGCCCCGCTTGGATTGCTGATTGCGCTGACAGGCCGGCACGCTCAGCTCGGACTGGAAGTCGTGGCTTCCGATTATTCGCGAGGCTGGCGACGCTTCGGCCTGCGTCTGGTCATTCGACTGAGCACGCTTCTTTTCGTGGCGCTCGGTTGCGCCTCGCTCGCCCGTATCCTCATGACCCGCACGACGGAGGCAAAATAATGAGCGCGGAATCCGTCAGGAAATACCGTATTGTCGATCACGCCTATGACGTGGTGGTCGTGGGTGCGGGCGGTTCGGGCCTGCGTGCCACGCTGGGCATGGGGGCCGGTGGCCTGCGCACAGCCTGCGTCACCAAGGTTTTCCCCACACGCAGCCATACCGTGGCCGCCCAGGGTGGGATTGGTGCCTCGCTTGGCAATATGTCCGAGGATAACTGGCGCTGGCATATGTACGACACCGTCAAGGGGTCGGACTGGCTGGGCGATCAGGACGCCATCGAGTTCATGTGCCGCGAGGCCGAAAGCGCCGTGATGGAGCTGGAACATTTCGGCGTTCCCTTCTCACGCACGGAAGACGGCAAGATCTATCAGCGTCCGTTTGGCGGCCATATGAGCGAATATGGCAAGGCCCCTGTGGCCCGCGCCTGTGCCGCTGCCGACCGCACCGGCCACGCCATCCTGCACACGCTCTATCAGCAATGCCTCAAGCATCGAGTCGATTTCTACGTCGAATATTACGTGCTCGACCTGATTATGGATGACGATGGGGCATGTCGCGGCATCGTGGCCTGGTGCCTCGATGACGGCTCTATTCATCGCTTCAGCGCCAAGATGGTCGTACTCGCAACCGGCGGTTACGGGCGCGCCTTCCAGAGCTGCACCTCGGCCCATTCCTGCACGGGCGACGGTGGCGGTCTGGCCATGCGCGCCGGTGTGCCGACACAGGACATGGAATTCGTGCAGTTTCATCCTACCGGCATTTTCCCGGCGGGCTGTCTGCTCACGGAAGGCTGTCGCGGTGAAGGCGGTTATCTGACCAATTCCGAGGGCGAGCGCTTCATGGAGCGCTACGCGCCCACCGCCAAGGATCTGGCCTCGCGCGATGTCGTGTCACGCGCCATGACCATCGAGATCAATGAAGGCCGTGGCTGTGGTCCCAAAAAGGACCATATCATGCTGCATCTGGAGCATCTCGGCCCGGAATTGCTGCACCAGCGTCTGCCCGGCATCTCTGAAACCGCGCGCATTTTCGCCGGGGTGGACGTGACCAAGGAGCCCGCTCCGGTGCTGCCCACGGTCCATTACAATATGGGCGGTGTACCGACCAATCTGCACGGCGAGGTCCTGCGCCCCACCAAGGACAATCTCGAAGCTGTCGTGCCCGGACTGATGGCGGTCGGTGAAGCCGCCTGCGTTTCCGTGCATGGTGCCAACCGTCTGGGGACGAACTCCCTGCTTGATCTGATCGTGTTCGGTCGTGCGGCTGGCAAGCGAGCTGCCGAGATCATCGATCCCAGCGTGCCGGTACCACCGCTGCCCAAGGAGGCGGGCGAGGCCATTCTGGCCAAGTTCGACCAGATCCGCGAGGCTTCAGGCAAGTTTACCGTGGCGGAACTGCGTGAGCGCCTTCAGCGCATCATGCAGAGTCATGCAGCCGTGTTCCGCAACACGAAATCCCTCGCTGACGGATGCGAGAAAATCCGGGAACTCTGGAAAGACGCGCAGCATATGGGGCTGGCCGATCGCTCGCTGATCTGGAACAGCGATCTGATGGAAGCCCTGGAATTCGCGAATTTGCTGGCCAACGCGACGGTTACGATCGAAAGTGCCCATGCACGCCACGAAACGCGTGGCGCCCATGCCCATGACGATTATCCCGAACGCGATGACGAGCACTGGATGAAACATACCGTCTCCTATCTCGATAAGGATGGTGCGGTGAGCCTGCTCTACCGGCCGGTGCGGATGCAGACCCTGACCAATGATGTCGAGGTCTTCCCGCCCAAGAAACGTGTTTACTGAGGAGCCTCACCATGGTTGAACTCCGCCTGCCCAAAAACAGCACGACCCGCCCCGGCAAATTCTATCCGGCGCCTGCCGAAGCCAAGCGCAAGGCCACGTTTCAGGTCTATCGCTGGTCGCCCGATGACGAGTCCAATCCGAGCCTCGACAGCTATGAACTCGATCTCGACAAGGTCGGACCGATGGTTCTCGACGCGCTGCTGTATATCAAGGACCATATCGACGCGACGCTGACCTTCCGCCGCTCCTGCCGCGAGGGTATCTGCGGGTCCTGCGCCATGAACATCGATGGCGAGAACACGCTGGCCTGTCTCAAGCCCATCAGTTCGATCAAGGGCACGGTCAGGATCAATCCGCTGCCGCACATGCCCGTGGTCAAGGATCTGGTGCCCAACCTGAACGGCGCGTACGCACAGCTTGAATCCATCCAGCCTTGGCTAAAAAGCGACACCCCGCCGCCGCCCGATACCGAACGCCTGCAAAGCGTGGAAGAGCGCGAAAAGCTGGATGGCATGTGGGAGTGCATCCTGTGCTTCTGCTGCAGCACGTCCTGCCCGTCCTATTGGTGGAATGGCGACCGTTATCTCGGGCCAGCCACGCTGCTGGCCGCCAATCGCTGGATTATGGACAGCCGCGACGACCATACGGGCGAGCGACTGGAAGCGCTGGATGATTCCATGAAGCTCTATGGCTGCCGCACCATCATGAACTGTACCCAGACCTGCCCCAAGGGTCTGAACCCGGCCAAGGCCATCGCCAATATCAAGAAACTGCAGGTCGAGCGGGAATAGAGTCTCCGCATCAGCCATCAGGATAAGGAAAAAGGCCGGGAAAATCTCCCGGCCTTTTCTGTTGAGGGGCTCATTACACCATTGGGTGTGCGCTTCGTTCCACATAGGGCCGCGACACGATAGCGGCCAGCAACCCGCAAAGCGCTGCCCCCGAGAGCCACAGCGCCGGCATGGCGCGGTCACCCGTATGCTCGATCAGCCAGGTACAGACAGCCGGGCTGAACCCGCCAATGCAGGTGGCGAGACTATAAGCCAGCGAAAATCCCGTTGTGCGGATGCGCGGCGGAACGATCTCGGTCAGCCAGACGATGGCCGCCCCGTTATAGGCGCTGTAGAGCACCGCCAGCATCAGCTCGACGCCAAGCAACCTGCCGAAACTTGGGGCGGCCACGAGCCATTTCATCATCGGCCATACCATACACAGCACGAGCGCTGTGGCGCCAATCAGCAGCTTCTTGCGCCCGATCCTGTCGGAAACCAGTCCGAAAACCGGGACCAGAACCAGATTGGCAAGCCCCGCGCAAAGCGTGACCAGCAGCGCATCCTGTCGCCCCAGATGCAGCACGCGTGTACCGAAAGCGGGGCAATAGGCGGTGATTACATAAAACGAGACCGTGCTCATCACACCGGTCAGGATACCAATCAGCCCCACATACCAGTTACGAACCAAAGACACCGCAATCTCCCAAATGCCGGGATGCGTGGCCTGAGAGGAGAAAGCCTCGGTCTCCTGCAGATTGCGCCGCAGGAATATGAGCACAGGCACAATCATGCAGCCCAGTGCGAGCGGAATTCGCCACCCCCACGCCGACATGACCGGACCGCCCAGCAGGGATGTCAGGCCAAATCCGATTGCCGCGGCCAGCACGACGGCCAGCTGGATGGAGGCAGACTGGAAAGCCACGATGAAACCACGATTTTTCTCCGTGGCGATTTCGGACAGATAGACAGAACTCGATCCCACCTCGACCCCGGCGGAAAACCCCTGGATCAGCCGCCCGAGCAACACCAGAAGCGGCGCGAGAAAACCGATCCTCTTGTAACTGGGCGTCAGGGCCAGGGTCATGGTGCCAATGGCCATGAGGGTGAGCGTGAGGATAAGCCCCTTGCGCCGCCCGATACGATCAACATAGGCGCCAAGCACAAGCGCACCGAGTGGGCGCATCAGAAACCCGGCACCGAACGTGGCAAAAGACGACATCAACTCCGCCTGGGCGTTGCCCGAGGGGAAAAACGCCTTGCCGATATCGGCAGCGTAATAGCCGAACACCATGAAGTCATACATTTCGAGCATGTTGCCGCTCGCGACCTGGCCTACGGCCTTGGCAAGACGACGGCGTGAGGGCGGCTCGTTTGTCATGATGCGGGTTCGCCTCTGTCGTGATAGATGTCAGATCTGCCAGGCCGGGGGTTCCGGCCCGCAGGATGAAATCCATCCTAACGACAAACAGGCATCATGCGAAATGATGCAGGCAAAGTGCAGGTATACTGTCAGTACAGGGCAGTTATCACCACACGCACCCGGCTCTCAGCCGGGCTTGTTCGCCTCATATTCCTTCATGAGATCAGCCAAGCCATGCTGACGCTTCGTTTTGAGCCTCGCTGCGACCAGAATCGACTGTGCTTCCCGCACGGCGCGATCAAGTTCAGCATTGACGATCACATGATCGAATTCGCTCCAGTGCGAAATTTCGGCCAGAGCCGCGCCCATGCGCTTGTCGATTTCGGATTCCGCATCCGAAGCCCGCGAGCGCAGGCGGCGATCGAGCTCCTTCATCGAGGGGGGGAGCACGAAAAGGCTTACCACGTCGTCCGGCAGCGCCGCGCGCAGGAGCCTGTGCCCCTGCCAGTCAATATCGAACACCATGTCCCGCCCACTGGCGAGCGCGGCCTCGACGGGCGCACGGGGTGTGCCGTAGCCGCGACCGAACACCTCGGCCCACTCCAGCAACTCCCCTTTCGCGGCCATGTCGCGAAACTGGTCCATGCTGCGAAAATGGTAATGTATGCCCTCTTTCTCGCCGGGACGCGGGGCACGCGTGGTGACCGATACGGAATGGGCAAGGCTGGAATCACCCGCGCGCAGCGCATTGGCAATGGTCGATTTCCCTGCGCCGGAGGGTGCCGAAATCACGAGGCAGACGCCACGTCTTGCTATGGTCGTCATGTTACACCTCCACTCCCAGGTCATCACTCGTGCTGAGCCATAGCCGTTCGGGCAGGATTTGAAAACATGGGAGCATAGGTCCCCCCGCTCCGTGGACAGAGCGCGGCGATTCGTCTGGCGTTCAGGGCCGCCCCTCCCCGTCATCCACTATGAGCGTCATCGTTACAAAACAGCTGTTTTTACGCCACAAAGCGCCTACACAGTTCGACACAATCAAAATGCACTCCGGTCACCACGCATCCCGGTCCTCGTCAGGAGAGATCATGCAGGCTGTCGATATGGAAAACCGCTTTGGCTGGGGTGCTTGCCCCGATGCCCCAACGCCTGATTCAGGGCGTCAATGGCTGATGGCGCAGCTTGAAGGCCCGCAAAGCCGGTCCTGGGGTGCCCTTGGCTCGAGCGCCGATGGTCTGGTGGCACTGCGTACGCAGCGACAGGAAAAACTGCGTGGCAACCCATTGGTCAAACCCATTCTGCAAGCGGAGATAACCGCCCAGCTCGACGCCGTGCTCGATGGCGTGCAGCCCTTTCGCGAGAGGCTGGTGTGGTTCTGGTTCAATCACTTCACGGTCAGCCAGAGGCAGGATCGTACGAAAGCGGTCGTCGGGGCCTATATGCGCGAGGCCATACGCCCGCATGTGACCGGACGCTTCGTCGATATGCTGACTGCCGTCATGCGCCATCCGGCCATGCTGATGTATCTCGACAATGTCGCCTCGATCGGGCCGGACAGTCCCGCCGGCCTGAAGCAGCATCGCGGCCTGAACGAAAATCTGGCGCGGGAATGTCTGGAGTTGCACACGCTCTCGCCTGCCTCTGGCTACACACAGAACGACGTCACGAATTTTGCGGCAATCCTGACCGGCTGGGGCGTGGACATGAAAGCCGAGGCACCGGGATTCCGCTTCAATCCCCGCGCCCACCAACCGGGTAGCAAGATGCTGCTTGGCCAGGTTTTCCCCGAGGGCGAGGCGGGCGGCGTTGCGGCCCTGCAATTTCTGGGTACGCATCCCGCAACGCACAAGCATATCGCCACGCAACTCGCCCGGCATTTCCTGACCGACACCCCGACACCTGCCCAGATCGCCCCCATCATGACCGCCTTGCAGCGTAGTGGCGGCAATCTGCAGGATGCGACCCGGGCCCTTGTCGATCTGGCAGGAGCAACACCGCACGGCAGCAAGCTGCGTACACCCATGGAATATGCAGCCGCCGCCCTGCGTGCCACGGGAACGATACCGGCGCTAATCGGCGCGGATACGAGCAACCCGTACGACCTTCACGCCCCTGCCATGATACTGGCGGCCGCCTGTGGCGCGATGGGTCAGCCGGTCTGGGATGCCCCCATGCCCAACGGGTGGAGCGACCTTGCGCCGGACTGGTCGGCCCCTGCCGATATGATGGCCCGAGCCGACTGGGCCTATCGCTTTGCTGGCAGGCTGACCGAACAGAACCCCGAGACCGTGGCTCAGGTCGCATTAGGCCCCCTGCTACGCCCCGCCACAAATCTGGCCATGCAACATGCCGGGTCACGGCGCGACGCTTTCACCCTGCTTTTCTCTTCACCCGAGTTCCAGAGGCGCTGACCCATGATGCTCCGTCGTCGTTCTGCCCTTCTCGGTCTGGCCGCGAGCTGGTCTCTCGGTCGTTCCTCCCTTGCTCTCGCGGCGCCATCCGCCGTCTCGTCCGGTCAGGCTCAGGATGCGCGACTGGTCGTGATCCTGCTTCGCGGTGCGCTTGATGGCATGGCGGCTGTCACCCCCTATGGCGACCCGGGGCTTGCTGCGCTGCGCAAGGCGCTTGTCCTGCCTGAACCGGGGCAGGATCAGGGATTGCTCGATCTGGGTGGTACATTCGGGCTGCATCCCGCCCTGGCGGGGCTGCACGACCTATATGGTGCCGGGCAGATGCTCCCAGTCCATGCCGTTGCCGCGCCGTATCGCACGCGCTCTCATTTTGACGCCCAGGATTATCTTGAAAGCGGGGCGGATCATCGTCTCTCCAGCGGTTGGCTCAATCGTGCCGTTTCTTTCCTGCCGGGGCAGAGGCAGCACCCCGAAGGGCTGGGTCTATCGCTTGGGCTCGATGTGCCCCTGTTGTTGCGCGGTCCAGCCCGCATCGGCAGCTATGCCCCGGCGGGCAGCCAGCATCCCACAGACGAGCTTTACCACCAGATTGCAAAGCTGAACGAGCATGACAGGCTGACTGGCCCGGCCTTTCACAACGGCCTTCTGGCCCGTGGTTTTTCAGACAATGCCCTGGCGCAGGGCGCAATGCGGGACGGACGCAAGGAGGATGGTTTCACACGTCTGGCCTCGGCAGCAGGGCTCATGATGTCACGCGACGACGGGCCACGTGTCGCCGCCCTGGAAATAGGAGGATGGGACACCCATGCGGGCCAGATCGGGGCGCTCAAGGCCCCACTTGCCCGACTCGATCAGGGAATAACAACCCTGAAAAACAATCTGGGCGCGTCCTGGTCACGCACGGTGGTGCTGGCCATGACCGAATTCGGCCGGACCGCCCGCATGAATGGCACGGGCGGAACCGATCACGGCACGGGGGCCGTGGCCTTTCTGGCTGGCGGCGCTGTGCGTGGCGGACGTGTCGCCGGAACATGGCCGGGATTGCGCCCCGGGCAACTTTTTGAAAACCGCGATCTCGCACCGACAACCGATCTGCGCAGTGTCATAGCCGGAATCCTGTGTGCTCATATGCACCTGCCACGCACAGCACTCGCGCAGGTTTTTCCCGATGGCACACCCGATCTGATGACAGGCCTTGTAGCGTAGCAATACGCCGGGGCTGAATTGCCCCGGTGCAACAGTCAGTCTCAGGGGATGAGTTTTCGCGCCTGCAGCAGGGTAAACAGATCGGCAAAGGAACGCCGTGTATCGTGATACCCTGTAAAGCCGAACAGACGGCTTTTCGTCATATCGGTCACACATTCCACCGGGCGGCCCAGATCAGCATCCGTATGCCACGGCGAGGCCAGACGGGTCAGGTCAGGCTCAACCAAATCATGCTTTTGGGCGAGCGCCGACCATACATCTTCCTTGCCGCGCAACAGGGCTTCGAGCGACGTTGCCTCACCGGGATAGGGCGCAGCCTCGATGCCAAACCAGTTGGCCAGTTCACCCCACAGGCTCGACCAGCGAAACACGTCGCCATTGACCACATTGAAAGCCTGGTTACGCCCGGCCGGATTTGTCGAGGCCCAGTGAATCTGGCTCGCAAGCTGCCTTGCATCCGTGACATCTGTGAGTGCGTTCCACTGGGTCGGGGAGCCGGGAAACACAAAGGGCATCCCCGTCTCGCGGCATAGCGAGGCATAGACAGCGAGCGTTGTGCCCATATTCATCAGATTGCCAATGGCAAAGCCGATCACCGTATGAGGGCGATGCACCGACCACGTGAAGTTGAGGCTGCGCGATGCCTCAAACAGCACGTCTTCCTGCGCGTAATAGAAATTCTTGACATCCAGCCGCCCCATGCTTTCACGGAAAGGGGTGACCGGCGGTGCCCCTTTGGCATAGGCATCGAATGGCCCGAGATAATGCTTGAGCCCGGTAACAAGCGCTGCATGGACAAGGGCTTCCGGCCTGGGGAGCGCCTCGAATACATTGCGCAGCATGGCGGCATTGGCGATGCAGTTCTCACGCTCGGTCTCTCGTCGCGTCCATGTGGTGAAGAACACATGGCTTGGCGCGATATCTACCAGCGCCGCCTTCAGCCCCTGCGGGTCGAGCGTGTCGGCCTTGATGGGCAACACCGTGGCGGGAAGCGCCTCAATGCGACGGGCAAGGCCATAAACGGTCCAGCCTTCAGCCACCAGACGATTGGCAAGATTTTGCCCGACCAGACCGGTCGCACCGATGATAAGGGCAGTATGGGTCATCAGAAATACTCCAGCGTCGTTCCTGTCTTTGCGAAGCTGGAGCGAGGGACTAAAAAACACAATCCGGCACCTTTTTGTGCCCTGGTTACCTGAAGGGCTCCATGACCGACCCCACCCCGTCTCCTGATCTGCTGGCCGGCTACCGTCAGGCCCCGTTTGCCGAGGATTGCGCCCCACGACGCCTGCTCAAGCTGTTTTCAGGCAAATGGGTGACCATGATCCTGCATGCCTTGCACATGTCCGGGGGGGCAGCCCGCCCCGGCGCCCTGCAGCGCAACCTGCCCGGCTTATCGAAAAAGATGATGACCCAGACGCTGCGCGACCTTCAGACGGCCGGTCTGGTCGAACGGGTCGTGATCCAGACCATGCCACCCAATGTGGAATACAGGCTGACCGCGCTTGGCCAGCGCTTTATCGAACCGCTGGAAATGCTTTATTGCTGGGGTGTCCGTCATGCGGATCTCCTGCAGCAGCTTGGCCAGCACCCCGACTGACCAGCGCCCGAGTGATCCGCACCCGAGTGATCAGCGTCCTACGAGCGCTTTCATGCTGGCGGGATAACGTTCACCCACAACGTCGATCTGCGTCAGCGCCTCGTCGATCGACTGCAATTCATCGGAGCCAAGTGCCAGTGTCGCGCCGCCAAGATTTTCCTCCAGACGCGACAGGCGACGCGTACCGGGAATGGGTACGATCCAGGGTTTGCGGGCCAGAAGCCAGGCAAGCGCAATCTGCGCCGGGGTGGCCTGACGCTGCGCCGCAATGGCTTCGAGCTGCGTGACCAGCGCCTGATTGGCCTGCAACGCCTCCGGAGCAAAACGTGGCACGATCTTGCGGAAATCCTGATCGCTGAACTGTGTGCTCGTGTCGATCTTGCCCGTCAGGAAGCCCTTGCCCAGCGGGCTGAAGGGGACGAACCCGATGCCGAGTTCTTCCAGCAGCGGCAGGATTTCCTGTTCGGGCTCGCGCCACCAGAGCGAATATTCGCTTTGCAGGGCGGCGACCGGCTGCACCGCATGGGCCTTGCGAATGGACGCCGCACCCGCTTCGGACAAGCCGAAATGGCGGATTTTACCCTCCCATATGAGTTCCTTGACCGTCCCTGCCACATCCTCCATCGGCACATCAGGATCGACACGATGCTGATAGAACAGATCGATCACATCGGTGCGCAGACGCCTGAGCGCGTCCTCGGCAACCTGACGGATGCGAGCCGGATGACTGTCGAGCCCATCGCCCGGCCTGCCATTGCGAAAGCCGAACTTCGTGGCAATCACCACATCCTTGCGGAAAGGCGCGAGCGCCTCGCCCAGCAGGCTCTCATTGGTGCCGGGGCCATAAGCCTCGGCGGTGTCGAAAAACGTGACCCCGCGCTCATAGGCACCGCGCAGGAAGGTGATGGCGCTTTCATGATCTTCGGCGGGGCCATAACCGAAACTCAGCCCCATGCATCCCAGACCAAGGGCAGAAACCTCGAGTCCGCTTTTTCCCAAAACCCGCTTTTCCATGTTCCGGTCTCTTTCCGATGATTATGATGTGTGTGGGGACCTGTTCAGCCCTCAACCTCAGTCAGCGCGGCGGTATTGTTCGTCGCTCACCTTATCCAGCCATCGGGTGGAAACACCCTCGACGCTCTCGGTAATCGCGACATGGCTCATCGCGCATAGCGCCGAGGCACCGTGCCAGTGTTTCTCATCGGGCTCGAAAAACACGATATCGCCGGGACGCACTTCCTCTATCGCGCCGCCGTCGCGCTGCACCCAGCCCAGCCCGGAAAGCACCAGAATGGTCTGTCCCTTGGGGTGCGTATGCCAGGCCGTACGGGCACCGGGCTCGAATGTGACCGTTGCACAGGCCAGCGCACCGCTTCCCGAAAAAGGCGCGTCCACACGCACCCTGCCGGTAAACCAGGCGTCATTTCCCTGTGCAGAGGCTGTGCTGCCTGAACGTGTGATCTGCATGGTGATCCCTTTCCCGAAATTCCCGGATCAGCCGCCTTGCGGGCGCGACGGGGCGATGAGTCATAAAACCATTATCCTGCGCAAACGATTAGCGCGTATAATCGGCACGTACCTATGTTGGATTTTCATGAATGAAACGCGATGATCTGGTCGATCTGAACGCCTTTCTGGCCGTGGCGGAAGAGCAGAGCTTTACGCGTGCGGCGGCAAGGCTTGGCACCTCGCAATCGGCACTCAGCCATACGGTCAGACGGCTCGAAACCCGTCTTGGCGTGCGGCTGCTGACACGCACCACGCGACGGGTCTCGGCCACCCTCGCCGGTGAAAGGTTACTCCAGACCCTTGTCCCTGCGCTTGACAGTATCAGCGACGAAATCGCTGCCATCAGTGAATTGTCCGAGCGCCCCTCAGGCACGATCCGGCTCACGACCTCCGACCATGCCGCCCGAACCCTGATCTGGCCCGCATTGCGGCGCCTGCTGCCCGGATACCCGGAAATACAGGTCGAACTCGCCATCGATTCAGGCCTGACCGATATCGTAGCCGAGCGCTTCGATGCGGGTGTGCGACTGGAAGAAACCATCGCACGTGACATGATTGCGGTACCGATCGGGCCACCGTTGCGCATGGCCGTTGTGGGCGCCCCTGTTTATTTCACGCATCAGGCACCTCCCCGGCAGCCGCAGGATCTGTCACAGCATCAATGCCTGAAACTGCGCATGGCCAGCTCGGGGGCGATCTATGCCTGGGAGCTGGAAAAAGGGCGACGCAGCCTGCGTGTTCGCCCCGAGGGGGCCCTGACATTCAACAATGCTCCCATGCTGCTCGAAGCTGCGCGAGACGGGTTTGGCCTGGCCTGCGTCATGGAGGATCAGATTCTCGATGATGTGGCAGCCGGACGGCTTGTCCGCGTGCTGGAGGATTGGTGCCCCCCCTTCCCCGGCTACCATCTCTATTACCCGAGCCGCCGCAATACTTCGGCAGCCTTTCGACTGCTTGTCGAGGCCTTGCGGTATCGCGCCTGAAACAGCGCCCTTCGCTCAGTATTCCTGAGCGGTCGGGCGGAACAGGATTTCGTTGATATCCACCGCCTCGGGCTGGCTCATGGCGAACATCACACATTCCGCAAAGGATTCCGGCGGAATGGCGTAATTCTGGTAGAACGCCTTCATCGATTTCGCCGTATCCGGATCGGTGATGCTGTCTGTCAGTTCTGTCGCCACCGCGCCGGGGGAGATGATGGTGGTGCGGATATTATAGGGTTTGACCTCCTGCCTCAGCCCTTCGGAGACAACACGCACAGCCGATTTGGTGGCGGAATAGACGGCTCCACCGGGCCCTACCTTGTGCCCCGCCACTGAGGACACGTTGATAATATGGCCGCTCTTCTGCTTTTGCATCTGCGGCAGAACAGCGGCGATGCCATAAAGCGTGCCCTTGAGATTGACATCGATCATGCGATCCCAATCCTCGATACGGCGCTTTTCAAGCGGCGAATGAGGCATCAAACCGGCATTGTTGATCAGCACATCCACACGCCCATGCAGCGCGATGGCGTGATCGACCAGAGCCTGCACTTCGGCGCTGCGGCTGACATCGGTTTTCTTGACAGCATCACGCCCGATGGAAAGGGAATCCGCCAGGGCTTCAAGCCTGTCGAGACGCCGAGCCCCCAGAACGATTTTGGCCCCTTCTGCGGCAAGACGACGCGCGACTGCCTCGCCCAGCCCGCTGCTCGCCCCGGTCACCACAACGACCTTGCCTGCAATTTCCCTGGTCATGATCAGGACTCCTTTCTGTCGGCAAAAACCTGTCTCGCAATGCCCAGCGCGGTCGAGGCGGTAGGCCAGCCGGCATAGAAAGCGAGATGGGTGATGATTTCGATGATTTCCGCCTCGGTCACACCGGTCTCGAGCGCCTTGCGCAAATGAAAACCGAGTTCATTGCCTCGATAGAGGCTGATCAGGCAGGTAACGGTAACGATACAGCGCTCACGCGGTGCAAGGCCGGGCCGGGCCCAGACCTCGTCGAAAAGCACCGTATCAGTATAGCGCGCCAGATCTGGCGCAATATCACCAAACGCCTTGCGCGCCGTTGTCGAGGCAGGAATGTTCTGCTCTGTGCGGGGCTCGTTCATGACCTGACCCTCCCTGTCATTATTGGCAAGGACCTAGTCTAGAGCGCGAAAACCCAAGCCAATAAGATCATGAATTCCGCATGGTCCTATATCGATCATTCATGAAACTGGGAGAGGATCAAGCGAGCCATGCCATGGCCCGCCTTGCCTTCACCCTGCCACCAGCAGACCCGCAAAACATGCCTGTATATGAGCGCGCGCCCGCATTACCGCCGCCAGTGGGGGGGCCTTGTCGGGGTCCTGCTCGGCCTCAACCACCATCCAGCCCTGATAACCACTTTGGGCGACAAACGCTGCGAGCGGGCCGAAATCGATGCAGCCATCACCCGGCACGGTAAACACCCCCGTGCGTACAGCTTCATTGAAACTCAGATCATCACCGCGCACACGCTCCAGTACTGCCGGGCGCACATCCTTGAGGTGGATATGACAGATACGTGCGCCATAGCGATCGATCAGGCGGCGATAATCGAACCCTGCCGCCATTGCGTGCCCGGTATCGAGCAACAGACCCACCTCGGCCGAGAGCGCATCGAAAACCTGACAGATTTCCGGAAATGTTTCTGCCACCATCATCAGATGATGATGATAGGCAAGCCGTATGCCGTACCGCGCGCGCAGCATGGCATCGAAAACACCCAGCCGTCCGGCATAGTCGCGCAAGGCCTCACGCGACAGTTTCAGGCGGCGTGACATGGGCTCATCGAGCGGCGCGGCAGACGGGGCCATGGCGCCACATTCACCATAAACCATGACCTGACAGCCCATCGCCCGCAGAAGCTGGGCATGACTTGCGACATCCGCCCATTCCTCCTCCACATCGCGCTCACCCAGCCGGCCCGAATACCAGCCCGAAGCCAACGCCAGGTGATGGCGCTGCAGAACAGGTGTCAGATCCTCGGCATTGCGCGGGTATTTTCGCCCCAGCTCCGTCCCCTCATACCCGGCGGCGGCGATCTCGCTCAGACATTGATCAAGCGGCGTCTCACCGCCCAGATCCTCCAGCACGTCGTTCGTCCATGAAAGCGGGCTGCATCCCAGCCTGACGTTCGGCGGCAGACCCGCGCTGCCTGATGTCTCGTCCATCATCACCCCTCCGGTCACAGGTGCTCATCGTTCCGATTGCCTGAGGCTAGGGCAGAGCGTGGGGCTGGACACGCACAGATTTGATGTGTTCGCATCACTTGTGTGAGATATATAACATCTGTCATAACAGATGGTCGGATATGCCATGTCGCAGCGCGCCACGATCCACGATATTGCCCGGTATTCCGGAGTTTCAACCGCGACAGTCGATCGGGTGATCAATGGCCGCGGCGGCGTAAGACCCGACAAGGAACGTGTGGTGCTCGAAGCCGCCCGCGAGCTGGGTGATGGCCGTAGGCTGATCGCCCTCCATGCACGGCTTGCACGTATTGCCGTGGTTACCCAGCCGCCAATCAACCCGTTTCATGCGGCATTGCAGGATGCCTTTCGCGTTATCATGCCTGCCTACAGGGAACAGAATATCGCGTGTTTCGAACACCATGCCAGCATTGAGCATCCTGACCGGGCGGCAAGTCTCATCCGTACGCTGGCCCGTGAATATGACGGGCTCATCCTGTGTCTGCCCGATCACCCCGGCATCAGGCAGGCCGTAAGCGATGCCTGTGTGAGACTTCCCGTTGTGACCATTGCTTCCGACATCACGGCCCCCGAGCGTCTGGCCTATATTGGCTCGGACAACTACCGTGCGGGTCGTATTGCGGCTGACATGATGGGCCGCCTGCTCGGCCCGCGTGAGGGACGCGTGGCCCTCATTGCGGGGACGATGCATTATATCGGGCATCAGCAGCGCTATGCAGGCTTCATGGCCGCACTCGATGAGCGTTACGCAGCACTCAGTGCCACACCTGCGCTGGAATGTCTGGAAAACGACGACAGGGCAGCCGACGCCGTTCATGCCCTGCTGCAGGAACATCGCGATATTGTCGGGATCTATCATTTCTCGACCGGGGCCGACGCCATTGCGCGCCTGCTTGAAAAACAGGGCATGGCCGACAGGCTGGTCTTCATCACCCATGAACTGACACCCCACCGTGCCACGTTGCTGCGCTCAGGCACGATCGACATTGTGCTCGACCAGAACCCCATGCTCGAGGCGCGAACGGCACTTTCCACTCTCAGCCACTATCTGGGGCGCTGCACTGCCCCTCTTGATGGCCCCATCATTCCGCTATCGGTTCATACGCGCGAGACCGTCTGATCAGCGATCGCGAGAAACCTTCCCTCATGCCCAGTGCAGGGACATGAGGGCTGGGGCAGGACGACAGAAAAGACCTCATCATGGCAAGGCGACGAATCAGGAGGCCATCAAGACTGTCGGCAGCCTCCACCAGTCATGTATCGTCAGAAGCCCCCCGGACATCATGACCCCCACCGGAAATCACAACAATATTATCTATAATATTTATGCAATAAAAATTTAACTATACATCGCATTACAGGCACCTGAGATTACCCGCCATTCTGGGAAGCTCACATCCAGAGTAACGCAGTATGGTCGTCATCATCATTCTGCGGCTATTTAAAATGCACGCGGGAAGAGGCAACGCCAGCCGGGGCTATCCTCCCCTCAAGACTACCTCAAGCCAGTACCCCCGCTCCGGTCCGGTTACGCGCGGAGGACCTGCCAGAACGAGAGAGCCATGTTCCTTAACAACACGCTTGTTTGCCTGCTCACCGCTACAGCCCTCGCCTCGGCCCCGCTTGCCAGTGCCGCAACGGATACGAACAGCCTTGCCACGGCTCAGGTGACAATGGTGCCGCAATACACTCTGGTCTGGCCCCATGCCCTCGGAACCGTCGATATCTTCGCCTCCCATACTCCCGACAAGACGAGCATGACCCTGGTGCAGCAGCACAATGACAGCGGCGCGGCCCGTGTGATTTCCCCGCTGCCGGGACAGGGACGTGTCTATTTCTTTATCAAGCCGGTTGATGGCAAGCCGGGCCAGTGGGTTGCGAACCGCGTTCTGCCGCTCGATGGTGTCGCAAATTTCCGCGATACGGGCGGTTATGAAACTGCAGACCATCATCATGTGCGCTGGGGCGAATTCTACCGCTCGGCCGCGCCCGGCGGCCTGACGCGCGCCGATTATGCGCTGGTCGATACGCTGGGCATCAAGAGCGTGACCGATCTGCGCACGCAGGCGGAACAGCAGAAACAGCCGACGCACTGGCAGGTCAGCGGGCAGGAAAAACCACCCGCTTTCTATCCCTCGGAGAAGCCTGTTCTGCCGGGTGACATGACGGACAAATCACGTCTGGCGAAGATGGATCAGACCCAGGCCAAGGCGCTGATGGAGGCATTTTATGCAAAGATGCCGGATTACTATGCGCCTGAGCTGAAGGCGCTATTTGCCCGCCTTGTCGCGCATCAGACCCCCACCCTGACTCACTGCACCGCGGGCAAGGATCGCACCGGATTTGCCTCTGCACTCATTCTCTATGCTTTGGGTGTGCCCGAACAGACGATCCTGAGCGATTACGCGATGAGTGGTGATCTGCTTCGCGCGCATATGACGCCCAGCTTCAAGGCCGCGATGAATGACCCCAAAAACGGTGGGGCCATGGCAGCATCCCCCGCCATGAGTGCGCTGCTCAATTCCGACCCTACCTATCTAGAAGCGGCCTTTGCCTCGATCCGCAAGCAATATGGTTCGATCGATGCCTATCTGGCCAAGGCCCTCGATGTCGGTCCGGTACAGATCAAGGCGCTACGCGACGCCTATCTCGACTAACCGACAGGTCTGAAGCCGATGGGCGCTGGGCTTCGGCTACAGATGATGGCACCGGAGCCGAGGGACCGCCCTAAGGAGGCCCCGGACTTTCCAGTTTAACCCGGCAGCAGAGGCGCTGCCGGCGATGATTTATCTGGACGTGCCGTCCACCAGGGTGGCGCGATAGACGGCCCCGCGAAAGCGATGTTCACGGGCCTCGCGATAGGCATCGCTTTCATACCAGGCCATTGCGGCTGCACGATCCGGGAATTCGAGAATGACGATGCCTTCGGGTCCTTCGCCTTCCAGACATTCCTGCGCGCCATAAAAAACGATCGGGGTTAGAGGGTGCTTGTCGATCGTTGCAGCCGCCAGACCCGAATAGATATCCATCTCGCTCTGGTCGATCAGGCGTTCCTTGGTGAAAACGATATAGACGCTCATGATGTGTATCCCTTCTGAAATGCGACAGATGATCGGGCCTTATGGACCTCAATGTCCGATATAGCGGCCCGGTCGGTGATAGGCGATAAGCACACCGCTCGTGGCCACAGCGCTGAGAGCCGACAAGGCAGCCTTGTCGAGCGGTAGATAGAACGCCGAAACAGAAAGAATGACGGCATCGATTGTAATCTGCACACGCCCGGCATTGATCCCGCGTGCCTTCTGCAACCACAGGCATATGATGCCCGTCCCTCCGACGCCCGCCTGATGGCGCGCCAGACATAATATCCCAAGCCCGATCATCGTGCCTGAAAACAGGGCAGAGAACAGCGGGTTTATGTAAGACAGGTTCATCACCAGTGGCATTTCCCCGGCGGCGAAGGTCACGCCCAAACTCGCCAGCATGGTTCTGAAGGCAAACCCCGTGCTCATGGCGCGTATGGCAAAAAGCAGGAAAGGAAAATTGATCAGGGTAAACAGATTACCCGGTGAGACAGGCACCAGATAGGACAGCAAAAGAGCGATCCCGGCCATGCCTCCCGTAACCAGCCCAGCCTTGTGCAGGCACAATATGCCCATGACGATCAGGGAACACCCGATGAAAAAGGCGTAGATATCTTCTGCGAGCGAGTGCCGCAGGGCCGGTACGTGCGGCGTGGTCATTTCCGGATCTTGTCCTTGGTGCAAGGTCGGGCGGTCCGCTGTTGCAAGCAGCAGACCGCCGGGTCGATGTCATTCTTAAGGAATGTGCAGGGCGCTAGTCGCCGTAGAGCGTTCCCACGGCATCATGCATCGCCAGCGCGACGGGTGCCGCATCGTAACGCCTCATGCGGACCTCGATGAAATGACCGCGTGACGTATCCGCGTTGCAGGCGGCAAAGGCAGCCTCGAGCTCCTCGCGTGTCGAGACAGTGCTGACGGCCCAGTCGTCGCACCCCAGCGCGGCAGGCAGGAGGTGATAGCGCCACTGGGCGAGGTCATTGTAATAGGTCTCACCGTCCTTGCACAAAAGCCGCTCGATCAGATAGCCATCGTTATTGATGACAACCACGACAGGGTGTTTCCTGAAGCGACCGAACTGGCTCAGTTCCTGAGCCGTCAGCTGATGCGAACCCTCGCCTGTCACAAGGATCACCCGGCGTGATGATGCGGCCATCGCCATACCGAAAGAGGCAGGAGTCGCCCAGCCAATAGACCCCCACAGGGTCTGATTATGATAGCTCACATCCTCTGGCAGACGGATTTCCGCCATACCCATTGAGGCATTGCCGGTTTCGGCCGCAATGATATCACCCGGCCTGATGAGCGACTGAAGATCATGATAAAGCGTCGCGGAGGAGATGAAGGGCTCATTTCCCGCAACGGGATGCGCCTGTACAGGCAGTTCGCCCTCGAAACGCCGGATCGTGTCTGCCTGGGCGCAAAGCCCATCGAGGACATCGTGCATCATCACGCCATTGATGATCTCATGACCAAAAACAACATGGTCCGGCATGATGTTGATCAGATGTTCTTCGGAGAGTTTGGCCGTGAACGCGCCGGTGTTGAAATCTGTCTGCTGCATACCGATCCCGAGCACCAGATCGCACCCTTCCACGAAATCGGCGATATTTTCATGAAGCAGATGGCCGTAATAAAGGCCGAGATAGTGCGGGGCGGTTTCTCTCACCACGCTTTTATCGGCAAACATGGTCGCGTGGGGAAGCGCCGTGCGATCGAGAAAATCCTGCACGCGGGCCTGATTGCCAAAACGCGTAGCCAGAATACCCGGCAGAACGCAGGATCGCGCGCTTTTCTCAAGAGCAGCGAGAATACGGGCAATGACCGAGCCGAGGGCGTCGGGGCAGCTTTGCGCTGGTTGCAGGATGAGTGGCGCAGCCGCCACCACTGGCTTGCCCGCGATATCGGAGGGAACACCGAAATAAATGGGGCGTCGTTCAGCGCGCATGGCATGGATGGCACGCTCGACTTCCTGGATACAGTTTTCCGGAGTGAGAATGACGCGGGCACAGGTAAAATCGGCGGCAGCATTGTAGAAGGCCAGAAAATTACCATTGGCCAGTGAGTGATGAACCAGCTTGTCAGAGCCCTGTACCGATGAGGCGGGCATACCAACGATATGGACAATCGGCAGGCGCTCGGCAAAAGCCCCGGCGACACCGTTCAGGGCACTGAGCTCACCCACGCCGAACGTCGTGCTCAGAGCGGCAACGCCATTTACGCGCGCGTACCCGTCAGCACTATAGGCGGCATTGAGTTCATTGCAGCTGCCCACCCAAGTCATGTCATCGCGGGCACAGACAGCATCTTCAATCGGGAAGGCGTAATCACCTGCGACACCGAACACGTGGCGGATGCCCAGATCGGCAACACGGTTCAGCAGATGCTCTATGACAGTCACACTCATGGCTTGCCTCTCGTCAAACAAGAACAGGCCGGTCATACATGCTTCGCAATATATAATATAATATGATATTTTTATGCCAAATATAGGATTATGGCTATGTCGTCTGCGCAGATCACCTTTCGCGAGCTTACCCATTTCCTCGCCGTGATCAGCGAGGGAGGCTTTGTGCGTGCCAGTCAGGCGCTCAATATCAGTCAGCCATCGATCAGCCAGAGTGTGCAGAGTCTCGAGGCCAAGATCGGGGCCAGCCTGATCGTGCGCGGCAGGAAAACTATTCAGTTGACCGAGAAGGGCCAGATATTCCGCCGCTATGCGGAAAGAACGGTCAATGACGAAATAAGCCTGAGAGAGCGGCTTTCAGAAACAAGGGAAACCGTGGAAGGCCCGCTGCGCGTGGCTGTCCCTCCGGCCATCGCTTCGATCTGCTTTCCGGCCATTATCGATGTTTTCTGCCGCAGATATCCGGATGTGATGCTGGAAATCGACGAATGTCCGTCCGATCGACTGATACCGCGCCTGCGTAGCGGCAAAACGGAGATTGCAGCGCTCATCCTCCCCGCAGCAGAGCGGGATTTGCGCCTTTATCCGCTGGGGCGAGATCATCTCTCCCTTGTCGTGCCAAGCCAGCATCCGCTGGTCGAAGCGCATCATTGCCGTCTGGACGACATTCTGGACGAACGCATCGTCCTGCTGCGTGAGGATTTCAAGATCAACGATTTCATCATGAGTGCCTTTGCCAGCCATTCGACGCAGCCTCATGTCACCGGGCGCACGAGCGATATCCACCTCCTGATGGCCATGGTGCGGGCGGGGGTCGGGCTGGGGATCGTACCCTCGCTTCTCTGCCGGGATAGCCGCATGAATGGCCTGACCGCCCTCAAGCTTTTATCACCCAGCATCAGCTTCGATCTGGTTATGGCGACACGCAAGGATCGCACGCTCTCAAAAGCAGGCGAGGCCTGGAGGCGCGTCTGCCAGGCGCATTTCATTGAACCTGATACCGCCACCGAGAGCTGAAACGCACCTTATGCGCAATATCGCGACCCGGCTGCGCGTGTGAGTGACTCGGAGCTCTCGTAAGCCTGTGGCGAGCTTGCGTCGTGGTGGCAGCACATACCGTTCCTGTTACGCCTCAACCGCGCGCGGTCTTGTCAGACAGAACAGATAGAGTTGTGGAATGGCGGACAGGGATATCGCAAGATAACTGCCCCACACCATAAAAACGACGCCCCAGCCGACGAGCGCCATCACGTTCACGAACCCGATCAATTGCAGCGGTGAGAGCACTCTCCTGAAACTCTCGCGTAGCGCCTGATACAAACCGAATAATGCGATCAGAAACAGGACATCACCGAGGCTGAGAAATGGTTCAGGATTAGGGTAGGACGCCATGGCCCAGAATGACTCATGCCCATTCCACATCGGTACCCCTCCGTCCATGCTCATCCTTCCTGCGCCGTGCACATTTGCGACCCTTGTTTCGATAAAAATACAATCGGGTGGCAATCCGGATGATGCAATTAAAAAAGGGGCGCCTTGCGGCACCCCTTTCCTGTGAAAGTCCTGAGCTGGTACGATCAACGCGGCCAATCAGCCTTTCTGGGACAGGACAGCGTCCTTGATACGTTGCCCGATCTTTTCATCGACGTTGGACCAGTACTCGAACACACGCGATAGCACCGGCTCCTCGACGCCACCGGCAATATGACCAGCAGCATTCTGGACCAGACGCTCGCGAGCAGCGTCATCCATGACCTTGTTCACCAGAGCATTAGCCTGACCGAAATCATCGTCATCCGGGCGCAGCGTGTAGGCCGCACGCACGAACTCACCATCCGCGGCCCACACGGCATTTTCCGGGAAGCGCTCACCATTGGCCACCGGGCCACCCTTGGAGTTCGGCGCATAAACCGGATCGGACACATTATGCGAACGCATCGTGCCGCCCTTGGAGTAGGAATGGACCGGACATTTCGGGGCGTTGACCGGGATCTGCTTGTAGTTCACGCCAAGGCGGGCGCGATGGGCGTCAGCATAGGCGAAGGAACGCGCCAGAAGCATCTTGTCCGGTGAAAGACCCGTGCCAGGCACATAATTGTTCGGCTCGAAAGCGACCTGTTCGATCTGGGCAAAGAAATCCGTGGGATTACGGTCGAGCGTGAGCTTGCCCACCTCGATCAGCGGATACTCACCCTGCGGCCAGACCTTTGTCAGGTCGAAAGGGTTGATATGATAGGTCTTGGCATCCTCATAGGGCATGATCTGCATCTTGAGCGTCCAGCTCGGGTTTTCACCGCGCTTGATCGCATTGAACAGATCACGACGGTGATAATCCGCGTCGCTGCCTGCCAGCTTGTCGGCCTGATCCTGCGTCAGGCACTTGATGCCCTGATCGGTCTTGAAGTGATACTTGACCCAGAAGCGCTCACCCGCCTCGTTGACCCACAGATAGGTATGGCTCGAGAAGCCATCCATGTGACGCCAGCTTGCCGGGATACCGCGGTCACCCATGAGCCACGTGACCTGATGCGCTGATTCCGGGCTCAGCGTCCAGAAATCCCACTGCATGTCATTATCACGCAGGCCGTTATCGGCACGGCGCTTTTGCGAGTGAATGAAATGCTGGAACTTCATCGGATCGCGCACGAAAAAGACGGGGGTGTTATTCCCCACCATGTCGAAATTGCCTTCCTCGGTGTAGAATTTTACCGAGAAGCCGCGCGGGTCACGCCACGTGTCGGGGCTGCCGGACTCGCCGGCCACCGTGGAGAAACGCACCACGGTTTCGGTCTTCTGGCCCTTTTGCAGAAATTTTGCCTTGGTATAGGCGCTGACATCATGCGTGACCTCGAAATGACCGAAGGCACCGCCACCCTTCGCATGGGGCTGACGATCGGGAATCATTTCCCGGTTGAAGGTCGCCATCTGCTCGATCAGATAATGATCATGCATCAGGATCGGACCGTCGGCCCCGACACTCAGTGAATAATCGGTGCTGGCGACTGGCGCGCCAGAATCGGTGGTCGTGTTCTTCAGACGTTCATCAGACATCGGAGCTCTCCGGTGGTGGAATACGTGTGGCTATAAGCGCGTATCCGCTTGCTGGTTCCGAAGACCTCTTATCGAGAATATTTATGAAGAAAGCCCGTAGAACGGTTTTCGGATCACACCAATCCTAAATGAGAATGACTATCATTTGGTCAGTATTGTCGTGCCAGTCCGCCATTCTTGCTGGCGAGTCGTCAACGCTCCGAAGATTCGGCAGTTGCACCAGACGACGCACAGAACTTTCCGGTACGTGCTGACATGCTCGCAATGTTCTATAGAGACAGGGACGAGCCTGACCAGACAGGACGCGGCCCTTTACAGCCCCACCTGAAAACTGGACGCGAAGCGTCGCAACGCGCGCTCGCTATTGCCATCCTCAGCCCAGGATTCGAGCCCGATCACGCCCGTATAGCCCAGTCGCTTCAACGCACGGGCAATGGCCGGGTAGTTGATCTCGCCTGTCCCTGGCTCACAACGCCCGGGCACATCGGCCACCTGTATCTCCCCAATATAGGGAAGCGCCTGCTCGATCAGGGCGATCAGATTCCCCTCGCCAATCTGCGCATGGTACAGATCGAGCATCAGGCGCAAGGACGGTTGATCGACGCTTTGCACCAATGCCAGACACTCCTGCGCGCGGCCAAAGGGTACGTCGGGATGATCGACTGCGGCATTGAGATTCTCGAGCACGAACGTCACATCGTTTCTGGCCGCCAGTTCGGCAAGGCGTGCCAGCGTGTCATGCGCCTTCAACCACATACTGCCATCGGCCCCGTTCGGGCTGGGCCGCACAGGTAGTCCGCGGGAGTCGAGGCCAGTGCCATGCAGATTGAGCCTTGGTGCCCCCAGCTCATGCGCAGCGCGGATTGACAGCGCCGCGGTGTGCAGCATTTCCCGTGCGCCACTCTCGTCAGCCAGCGTGCCGCGTATATAGCCGGTCATGGACGAGAATCGCGCCCCCGTAGCGGCGAGCCTCCTGAGATCGTGGCGCGTCCAGTCCCATATCTCGATCATGAATCCTTCACGCGCGATATGTCGGACACGCTCGATAAAGGGCAGATCAAGAAACTGCATTTCGGCGCAGACAGCCAGTGTAAAAGGCTGGGCGTCCGTCTGATCAGGCAAACCGGTCTCGGGGGGCATCATGGCTCTTCTCCCTGGAGGCGAATGCTCACAATTCTCCGGTCAGGAACTGGGCGCGACCATGGCCGAATGACCAATGGGCATCGTTGTTCTCGACCACCGAAACCATGACATCCGAAGGGGCCATACCACAGCTTGTCTGGAGTCTCTCAGTCAGACATTTATAGAACGCGGCATTTTTGGCATCACCTCTTGGCCTTGTGAACATTTGCAAGAGAAGAACCTTGTCTGTTCTTGGTATATCAAGCCCGGTGTCTTCAACAATCAGGTGTGTTTTCTTGTGCTCCGAAACGATCTGATAGCGATCGCCACGTGGCACCTCGAACGTTTCGAGCATGGCCTCATGAGCCGCGTCGAGCATCGCCTTGATATCGTCGTCGCTTCGCCCTTCGACCACGTGGAAATGAAGTAGCGGCATTGTTTTTTCCCAAATGGTGGATGCCGATACAACGCATGACCGGCACCCAGATGATGTGTTGAGGCAGGGACGATGACAGGTGCACCGCCCCATCACCCCTGCGGGGCGTCCGTTGTTGTCCCCCGAGCAGCGTTCCTCGACGGCACCTTCGCGATACGCGCCAAGGATACAGTCCTAGGACGCGTCAGAGCGTGATCCAGCTCTTGTCCCTGTCGGACATCACTGCTGAATCGATCAGGCGCTGAACTTCCCAGGCTTCGCGGAAATCGGGGCTGGCCGGCCTGTTCTGATCAATGGCGCGGATAAACTCGGCCATCTCGATCGTCTTGAGATCGTTGAAGCCCAGATGATGCCCGCCCGCCACGCAGAACGCGCCATAGGGCGCATGCTGCGGTCCGGACTCGATCAACCTGAAGCCGTTGCTGCGCGGATCTTCACCAGCCTTGAAATACTGGAGTTCATTCATCCGCTCCTGATCGAAAGCCAGTGTGCCCTTGCTGCCGGAGACCTGAAACGCAAGCTGCATGTTGCGACCGGTCGCCAGCCAGTTGGCCTGTAATGTGCCAGAGCATCCCCGCTCGAACGAGACCAGCATACGTGCGATATCGTCTACGCCCACCTGGCGGTGCTCGCTGGCACCGGGGCTGACAGGACGGGTTCTGATGGGTGTGTCGAGCTTGGCAAAGACCGTACTCACCGGCCCCAGAAGATAACGGGCAATCGCGATGATATGGCTGCCCACATCGGCAATGGCCCCCTGCCCGCCTGCCGGATCGCAACGCCATGACCAGGGCGTGGCAGGATCAGCCATGAAGCCCTCAGCGTGGATCCCGTTGAAATCGGTAATCTCGCCCAGTTCGCCTGAGGCGATCATGTCACGGGCATATTTCAGGAGAGGGTTCTTGATATAATTGAACCCGCTGGCGCTGCGCACACCGGCTTTTTCAGCCGCCAGCGTCATTTCCAGAGCGTCCGCCGCGCTGATAGCCAGCGGCTTTTCGCAATGGACATGCTTGCCCGCGGCGATGGCGGCAAGGGCCATCTCTTTGTGAAAGAGCGTTGGTGTCGTGATCGAGATCACATCGATTTCAGGATCAGCCACCAGCGCCTGCCAGTCAGTCAGCGCCTTGGCGAAACCGAACTGGTTTTTGAACTGCTCGGCCCTGCCGCCATCGATATCAGCCACGGCGTGCAGGACCGGGCGCGAGATATCATCAAAAACGTTGCCCGCAGCCTGATAGGCCAGAGCGTGGGCCTTGCCCATGAAACCGGTGCCGATCAGGCCGACACGAATGGTCTTTCTCATCAGATTTCCCCTCGCTCAGACATGACGGGTGGAGTTGACCGCGACACTGGCCGCCGTATTCGACTGGGCACGATGATTGATCATCGTATCCTCGATTTTCTCGAGGGAAACGCCTTTGGTTTCAGGCACGAATTTCATGACGAACCACAGGGCAAACAATCCAAGGATTGCGAATAGCCACATGGAGAAGGCGCCATGGAAATGCTCGGTCAGATATTTGTTTTCGCTCAGCATCGGGAAAAACTGGCTGACCACGAAATTCATGCCCCATTGTGACGTGACGGCAAGGCTGATGCCGACCGCACGGAAACGATTGGGGAAAATCTCTGAAATCAGGATCCAGCATACCGGGCCCCATGACAGACCGAACATCAGCATGAATACCAGCATCCCTGTCAGCGCCATGAGGCCGGTAGACTGGGTGTAGAGCCCCCATGACACGACGAGCAGACCCAGCACCATACCGATCGACCCCCAGAGCATCAGCGGCTTGCGACCCTGACGATCCACGATCCAGGCCCCGATGATGCAGCCGGCCAGTAGCGCAAAACCGATCCAGATCGTCTGGAACAGCGCGGCCTGAAGGCTCCCGCTGGTCGATTTCAGCACCATCGGGGCGTAATACATCATGACATTGATGCCGGTGACCTGCTGCAGCGCAGCAATGCTGGCCCCGACGAAAATGATCCAGCGTGCACGCGCATCACCCAGAACCTTCGTAAAGCCCAGGGATGACTGCGCGACGGCACCCAGAGACTGCTTGATTTCAGCATGAAGGTTGCGGGCGTGATGCTCATTCGAAATACGGGTGAGCGTTTTCAGCGCCTCGTCGTGACGGCCCTTGAGGACGTGCCAGCGTGGTGATTCCGGAATGAAGAAAATAGCGCCGCAGAACAGGATGCAGGGCACGATTTCAGAGCCGAACATCCAGCGCCAGCCCATATCCAGCAGCCATTCCGGCGTGGCGGAACGCGCGATCAGGTAATTGACGATAAACACAACCACCTGACCGAACACGATGGCGAACTGCTCCATGCTGAGCGCACGGCCACGCATATCCTTGGGCGAGACCTCGGACATGTACATGGGCGAGACAGCCGATGCGACACCCACAGCAATGCCACCGAGCATGCGATAGACCACGAACCAGGCGAAGTCTGTTGCGAGCGCTGTCCCGACCGATTGCAGGCTGAAAAGCAGGGCGCAGATGAAGAGCGTCATGCGCCGCCCCAGTTTGTCGGCCATCGTGCCGGAAATCATGGCGCCGACCATGCAGCCGATCACCACGTTGGATACGGCCCAGCCAGTCTGCGCAGGGGAGAGGTGGAAATATTCCTGCAAGGGCGAAATTGCCCCTGAAATGACCGATGTATCGTAGCCGAACAGAATTCCGCCCAGAGCGGCAATGGCGCAGATACGCAGGACATAGCCTACGTCATGTCGCTCGGATGCGACCATGACGACGTCTTTTACTCTTCTCATCGAAGATTCTCCTGTCCCGACGGTTATTCCGCCGGGCGAGACAGTCAGAGACCGGGTTTCAGATGGCCATGGTGATCCTGAGCGCCCTGCGCTGCATCGCACCCCGTTGCGAGAACATGCGACAGACCCGTCCGGCCTCGTGAGATATCAGTTTTCCAGATCGATCGGCTTTTAACCGCCATACAGGCCCGGCCTGGGTGACATGGTAATTGGCTCGATCCTGCCGCTTTCCTGCGCCTTGACGCAGGCATCGGCGGCGACCGACGCGCAATATCCATCCCAGGACGTGGCACCGTTGAGCTTGCCGGCTTTCACACCATTGATGAAATCCTGCACCTCGACATCATAGGCAGCGATGAAACGCTCCTTCCAGTCGGTCATGATTTCAGTGGAGAGCGAGGCCGCCTTGCGCAGTTCCACAGCTGGCGGTGCCGGCAGGCTGGCCTCGCCAAGTTCGCCGACGACGGCGCATTTGATGTCATAGCCGTACTGGCAGTTGACGAATATTTCGACATCGATACGGATGCCTTTTTTCGTCTCCAGCAGGACGATCTGCGGATCGCGCATATGCTCCATGGCCTTTGACGTGCGGCGCGGGAAAATCACCTGCGCGCTCACATAGTCATCGCCGAGCATCCAGCGAAAGACATCAAGCTCATGCACGAGCGTATCGGTGATGCCCATATCGGTCTTGTAATTCGCACCGACGCGCTGATTGCGATGGGCCGCATGAATCATCAGCACTTCACCGATCTCGCCCTTGTCGATCAGGGCCTTGAGGGCGCGATACCCGGAATCATAGGGGCGCATGAAGCCCACCTGCACGAGGCGTTTGCCATGCGCCGCCTCGGCTTCGACAATTTTCAGGCAATCAGCCGCCGTGGTCGCGAGCGGTTTTTCGCAAAACACGTATTTACCGTGCCGGATGGCCTCGAGCACATATTGCGCGTGCGTCCCACCCCAGGAGGTTACGATCACGGCCTCGACTTCGGGCAGGGCGATGAGCGATTCACCATCCTCCGGCACCTTGGCCTGAGGGGCATATTTGTCAGCCACTTCACGGGCACGCACGAGGTTCACATCGGTAACGGCCACAATTTCCGCGCCCGAGAGTGACTGCATGCAGCGGCGGATATGGTCTTCACCAATCGCACCTGTGCCGATAACGCCAATTTTGAGAGTCCCGGTTTTGTAAGACATGGGTCTGCGCTCCGGTATGTCGGATCAATAGGGAAGATGGGCCTGGTCGGGATCCATGGAGAATTTCCATGCCCGCCGCGGGCCTGCCATGACATTGAGATAATAGAGATCGAAACCATGAGGGGCGCCGACCGGATGGTACCCTTTGGGCACCAGAACAACGTCGCGGTCAGCAATGGCCATCGCCTCGTCCAGCGAACCATCCTTGGTATAGACACGCTGGAGGGCGAAACCGCTGCCGCGCTTCAGACGGTGATAATAGGTCTCTTCCAGATAGGTCTCGTTCGGGAAGTCATCCGTGTCATGCTTGTGTGGCGGATAGCTGGACCAGTGCCCGCCCGGTGTGATGACCTCAACCACCAGCAGCGTTTCAGCAGGGGCCGTATCGGGCAGGATATTGCGCACAAAACGCTGATTGGTGCCTGTGCCGCGTGTCAGTTCACCCACCTCCTCGGGCGGGATCAACCGTGCCGGATATTTTCCCTTGGCGGGCGACGCGCAAACGGCCAGCTCAACAGGGGTCTCGGCCTCAACGCGCCAGTCTGCCCCGGAGGGCAGATAGACTGACCAGGGTGCCCCGCTGAACGGGTCCATGCGCTCGCCGATCACACCGAAATCCTGACCCGCGCCGATGATGCGGGCCTTCCCGCTGATCAGAACGAGGCAGGTTTCGTTTGGGCCGGTACGGTCCGCCACCTGTTCACCCGCCTCAAGCACGCGCACATTGAAGCTGATATAGCCCCAGCCCGCCGATTGCGGTGTGACCGAAACCGTGCATTTCGAGTCATCGCGCTTGTGGGAATGGACCAGAAGCTTCGAACTCATGATGCCGCTCCTGTCATATGGCCTGTCGCAATCAGCGTATCGACCAGATAATTGCGGCCCATGCGGGCATAGACGAGCGGATTGGCAATCTCGGGGTCCTGCTCGGCTTCCAGCACGATCCAGCCGGAATAGTCGGGCAGTTCACGCATGACGCGGGCATAATCGATGCAGCCATCACCCGGCACGGTAAAGACACCGGAGAGGACAGAGCGCAGGAAGCTCCAGTCATACACATCGGCCTGGGCCCGCTTGAACGGTCGTATATCCTTGCCATGCACATGGCGGATACGATCACGATAGGATCGTGCGAGCTCAGCCGGGTCAGACCCGCCCCATAGCGCATGGCCGGTATCGAGCAGCAGCTTCACCGAGGAGCCCGTGAGATCCATGAAGCGTGCGATATCCTCGCGCGACTGCACTACGGTGCCCATATGATGGTGATAGACAAGGTCGATGCCGTGATCGGCAAGGAAGTCGGCCACCACGGTCATGCGGCGTGCAAATTCGGTCCATTCGCCGCCCTTCAGATAAGGGCGTGCCGAGAGTGGTGTGTCGATCTGGCCATGAATGGCATTCGAGGTTTCGGCCGCAATACAGACCTTGCAGCCCATTCCCTTGAGCAGTTCCAGACGGGGCTTGAGCGCAGCAATTTCCTCATCCGCACTACGGGTCAACAGCTCGGTGGACCACCAGCCCGAGATGAACTCGAGACCGAACGGGTCGAGCGCGGCCTTCATGCCTGAAACGGTCTGGGGAAATTTATGCCCCAGTTCCATACCCTGTATGCCCGCCTTGCGGGCCTGGGCCAGGCACATCTCCAGTGTGGTGGATGCTCCCACCGATTGCATGTCATCGTTGGACCAGATGATAGGATTTGCGCCGATCTTGATGGTCATGTCTGCCTCCAGAATGAGGATTGATGCGTCGAAGGGATCAGTTGCCGATACGCTGGGTGCCACGCTGGCGCTCATAGCTCTCGCGGGCCTTGCCGACCTGGCTCCGTGGCGAGACCTCTGGCACAGCCACATCCCACCAGGCGCCGCCATCGGTGGTCGTGGGTGCGGGATCGGTATCGATCACGATTACCGTGGTGCGGTCGGCAGCGCGGGCACGCTCGACAGCGGCTGTCAGGGACGGCAGATCGGGCACTTTCTCGGCATGGGCACCGAGCCCGTGGGCAAGTTGCACAAAGTCGATCTTGAACGGCTGAACCTGCCTGCAATCTTCCCAGAGATTGTTGAAAGGCGCCCCGCCGCATTCCTGCTGAAGGCGGTTGATACAACCATAACCGTGGTTATCGAGCAGCACGATGATCAGCTTCTGGTCGAGCACTACCGAGGTGGCGATCTCGGCATTGAGCATCAGCCAGGATCCGTCTCCCAGCATCACGATCACCTCGCGATCCGGGCAGGCCATCTTCACGCCCAGTGCCCCGGCAAGCTCGTAACCCATGCAGGAAAAGCCATATTCCATATGGTATCCGCCCGGTTGTTCAGGCCGCCAGTGCTTCTGCAGCTCGGCAGGCAGACCGCCTGCGGCGCAAACCACCGTATCGGTGGGTCGCCCTGCCCGCTGCACGGCGCCAATCACCTGGGCATCGGTTGGCAGGGAGGTCTGGCTCGCATCGGGCAGCGCCTGATAACGCGCCGAGATGTCCATCCAGTTCCGATAGGCACGCTCAGCCTTGCCGGTCCATTCCGGTATGGCTCTCCAGTCTTTCAGCCCTGCTTCGAGGGCAGAGAGCGACTTGCCCGCATCGCCCACCACGGCCAGTGCCTGATGCTTGGTGGCATCGAAAGGCTGGATATTGAGCGAGACGATCCGCATATCCGGGTTGGCGAACAACCCCCAGGAACCCGTCGTAAAATCCGCGAGACGCGTGCCAACGGCAATGACGAGATCAGCCTCGGCGGCCATTTCATTGGCGGCTGAACTGCCGCTCACCCCGATACCCCCCATGTTAAGGGTGTTCGACGTGGGCAGAGAGGACCGACCAGCCTGCGTCTCTCCAACCGGGATACCCTTAGCCGCGCAGAAAGCCGCAAGCTGCTTTTCGATCCCGGCATAAAGGACGCCGCCCCCCGCAATCACCAGCGGCTTGCGCGACTGGCTGATCAGGGCAATGGCCTCTTCCAGCTCGACTTCGTCGGCAACCGGGCGGCGTATGCGATGGATGCGCTCTGCAAAGAAGCTTTCGGGATAATCGAAGGCTTCTGCCTGCACGTCCTGACAGAGCGAGAGCGTCACCGGGCCACATTCGGCCGGATCGGTCAGCACGGTCATGGCGCGGTTGAAGGCCGGAATGATCTGCTCGGGACGCGTGATACGGTCGAAATAGCGCGAGACAGCCCTGAAGCAGTCGCTGGCACTGACAGTGCCATCGCCAAAATCCTCGACCTGCTGCAACACGGGATCTGGAATGCGATTGGCAAAAACATCGCCCGGCAACAGCAGGACAGGCAGACGGTTCACATGGGCAACGGCAGCGCCAGTAACCATGTTGAGCGCACCCGGCCCGATCGAACTCGTACAGGCCATGACCTGACGGCGGCGGGCGGCCTTGGCGAAAGCCGTGGCCGCATGGACCATGCCCTGCTCGTTATGACCACGCAATGTCGGCAGGACGTCACGCTGCGCATGAAGCGCCTCGCCCAGACCGGCGACATTGCCATGACCGAAAATGGCCCAGACACCGGCAAAAAAGGGCTCGATGCGCCCGTCAATCTCGGTTTTCTGCGCCATCATGGCCCGAACAAGGGCCTGGCTCATGGTCAGACGGATGGTTTTCATAGGCGTATACTCTTCCCTGACGTCACGCACTGGCCCCGGAGAGCACCGCCTGATCGCGGGACTCCCAGGCGGTCACGAAGGCCTGAAACCGGCGCGCCATTTCGGCCACGGCCTGGTCGTCGGTTGTCTTGCCGGCAAGCCAGTCGCGGGCAGGCTGGGCGAAAATGGTGCGACCGATTGCAAAGCCCTTGACCCAGGGCGTCGCGGCAGAAGCCTCGAAGGCTTCCATCAGTTCCTCGGCTGGCGCATCGAGGCCAAGAATGACCACGCCACGGCAATGCGGATCGCGCGCCTCGATCACAGCACCGATTTTCTCCCACGCCTTCCTGTCGCGCTGACCCTCAAGCTTCCACCAGTCAGGGCGCAGCCCGGTATCGTAAAGACGCGAAAGGATGGACGACACAGTATCGGAATTGAGGGCACCGTTCTTGCCCGCAATGATCTCGATCAGGATTTCCTTCCCCAGCTTGCGGCAGGCATCCTGAGCCCGGATCAATTCGCGCTCCTGACGCTGCTTCAGTTCCTCAGGATCATCAGGATGATAGAAACACAGACACTTGATCACCTGCTCACTCGGCCACTCCACCAGATGCGCCCCAAGCGACCCGCCGCACTCGAAATCGAGCGGGCGCGAGCCGGTTTTCTCGATGGGGCGTGCAGTCCACAGCCCGGCATGAGAGGCCTCGAACAACGCATCCTGCCCGTAGCGACCATCCATGAACACACCAAAACCGGCACGCCCCTGAGCGACAGATTTTGCGGCCTCGACAGCGAGTTTCTTGAATTTGGGAATACGGTCGAATGAGGCTCCCACCGCCGTGGCAATTTCCTCAAGCTGCAACCGGTGGTCGCACGCAAGCGCCATGATGGGCGTTGTCTGCTGACGGCGCGTCGTGACCCAGTGCAGGTGATTGATGGCAGTGTCGCGACGCAGGGCGCGCTCATTGCTGCCCTTTTCGAGGAAGTAGCTCAGTTCCTCCCATGTCGGAATTTCCGACGAGCACAGAAGGCGCGAGACAGCAAAGGCCCCGCAGGCATTGGCGAAGCGACAGCACTCGGCAATCTTCTCGCCCCTGACCCAGCCGCGCAGGAAGCCTGACATGAAGGCATCGCCCGCCCCGAGTGTATTATAGACCTCAACCGGAAAGCCGGGGCCCGAAATACCGTCTTCAAGCGTGTCGGGAATGGCGCCATCGAACACGACGCATCCCATCGGGCCACGCTTGCAGACGATCGTGCCACTGGAAACAGCCCGGATAGCCCGAATGGCCTCAAGCGTATCCTCGCTGCCCCCTGCAATATGCAGCTCTTCCTCGGTGCCGACGATCAGATCGCATTCCGGCAGGATTTCCATGAGATGCCGCGTGACATTCTCGGATTTCACATAGCGCGACTCACCATCGCCAATGCCGGCCAGACCCCACAGATTGGGGCGGTAATCCACATCGAACACCACCTTGCCGCCATGCGCATGCACAAGATCCATCGCCTTGCGCTGCGCCTTGGCCGAAGCCGGCCGCGAGAAATGCGTACCGGTCACGACAACTGCTTTGGCGCGGGCGATCAGTGCGGGATCGATATCGTTTTCGTCCAGCGCTGCATCGGCGCAATCGGTGCGATAGAACAGAAGCGGGAAGTTCTCACGATCACGCACCCCCAGAATGGCGAGCGCCGTAAAGCGATCGGGATCGACGCGCACGCCATCGGTGCACACACCCTCGCGCTGCAATTGCTCGGTGATGAAGCGCCCGAAATGCTCATGACCCACACGGGTGATGATGGCCGACTTCAGGCCGAGCCGCGATGTGCCGATGGCGATATTGGCCGGGCAACCACCGACTGCCTTGCTGAAACTGGCCATATCTTCCAGCCGGCCACCAATCTGCTGCCCGTATAGATCGACTGAGGAACGTCCTATGGCGATGATATCGAGATCCTGTCCGCGCATCCCCGACTCCTGCAAGCATGTTACGTTGCGCATGATAAGAACATACATTCTGTTCTTGGTCACGCCATAGAACGTACATTCCCTAATTTTCTTTAACTTCGCACGCTGATGTGATTAACTGCGTGGCAAGGGCGTCATGAGCGACCGGGACACTTCGCCCGGATGCCCGGTTTTGCTATGGAATATCCATTCCCTTTTGCGGATCACCTTGCCTTGACCGATATTGCTGAAGACGCCGTGCCGACCCAGTCCGATTTTGACGCGTTCCACCATCGCCTGCGCCAATGCTATGCGCAGCTTCCCAAGAGACTGGTCCAGCTTGCCGATTTCGTGACCGAGGATCCCGATGAAGTGGCGCTCGGAACGGTCAGCTCCCTGGCAAGACAGGCTGGCGTGCAGCCCTCGACCGTCGTGCGTTTTGCCCGCACGCTGGGTTTTGGCGGCTTTTCGGACATGCAGGCGGTTTTTCGTGACCGTTTGCGCGTGCGCAACGTGACCTATCGCGAGCGCGTCAATGCGCTGCATCGCGTCGATGGCGAACCGCTTGAAGCCT
This sequence comes from Asaia sp. As-1742, assembly GCF_011753235.1. Classification (NCBI taxonomy): domain Bacteria; kingdom Pseudomonadati; phylum Pseudomonadota; class Alphaproteobacteria; order Acetobacterales; family Acetobacteraceae; genus Asaia; species Asaia sp. As-1742. The sequence continues at coordinate 73,961 of NZ_VWWA01000010.1, forward strand.
CAGTTATTTTCAACGGATTTTACGAGGCAGCGCATGACTCCCTGCGTGCCTTGCAGGCCCATTTGCTGCCTGAACGGCTGGAGGCCGCTGTCACCACCATGGCGCAGGCCAACTGCCTCTATCTTCTGGGGTTGCGCCGTTCCATGCCGGTCATACGCTATCTGTCCTATCTTCTGGCAAAGCTCGATATTCGCCATCAGATCATCGGGCTCGAAACCGGTATGGAAGAGGAAAGCTTTGCCCATGCCGGACCAGAGGATGCAGCTCTGGTGCTGAGCTATACGGATTACGCACCCCGCACGATCGAGCTGTTTCAAGCGCTCGAGGCGCGCCATGTGCCGGTTATCGCCATGACGGACAGCGCAGCCAGCCCGGTCATCCCGCAGTCAGGCCTGTGGCTGGAAGTGCATGAAGCCGATTTTCAGGGATTTCGCTCCAATGCGGCCTCGCTGGTGCTCGTTTCAACTCTTGCTGCCGCCATTGCCGAACGCCGGGGCTGATCTCTGCCCCGCAATGCCCTCGGCGACGGAGCAGCGAAACCCGCCTTGTCAGGCGCATTACATGGGAGGCTTGATTCCTCCCTCACCGACCACAACACGCATGGCCTCGACCTTGTTCCCACCGTGCCCGTCCTCGGAAACCGGGCCGAATACCACTACCTTTGCACCGGGCACGAGCAGGGATCGGTCACCCGGTTCCAGACGGACCACCGGTATGGTCGAAGGCAGAGACACGATCTGCGATCCCCCCTTGTATGTTACCGTGATCTGACGCCCAGAGCCCATAACGCTCTCAGGGCGCATGGCACCAACCGTGCCGTTGGTCATCGAACTGGCATGTGAAGCGGGCATCACTGTCCCGTTCGTCATGGAACTGACGGCACCGTTGGTCATCGATCCCGATTTTCCAAGATCCCAGGGATAGCTTCCCTCGCCCGTGCCGCGCATGGCTTCCGGGAATATGGTGACTTCAAGTGCGCGCAGATGACCATCGGAGGCCGGGACAGCCGCCGTGCCGATATAGCTCTGCGCATGGATGTCAGTCAGGCTCGCCTTTATGACTCCTGCATAACCGGTTCTGGTGCTCAGCTGGGCTGTAACCGGCCCCATGATGGTATCGATCATGGCGTTGTCCGCAGCCACCGAGGTAACGACGCCCCTGACACGCTGGGGCGTCCCGGCCATGGCCACGCAAGGCACGGTCAGTAGGCTGATAGCGAGGCAGGAGCCCAGAGCCAGAATTCGCATGTTGTCCGCTTTCCGTTTGATGGCCCTCACCAGAAGGGTGCGTGCCTGCCAGCCTCTTCGGTGCAGAAACGAAAAGGGTTACAGCCGTACCCCATAAAAAGGCATGACGCTGTCATACGGATTTGAAAACTACAGACGCGGGCTGATGGTGGAGATCGTCTTGTCGTTCGGCGAGAGAGCAAGGGGCGGAAAAGCACCGTAGGCCTCGAGCCGGGAAAAATAATAGGACGTCACGACATCGATACCGACGTTACGTACCATCCGATCCAGACCGAGTTGCTGATATTCCTGCGCCCGCAGCGGCAGGCAATATTCGAGCAGCCGACGCGCGCCCTTGGGCGACACCACATAGGCACAGAGACCGAACGCCTGAAGCAACCGATAGGCGACGCTCTGAAAATCCTGAGCCCCAAACGATGCAGCATTTTTCTGCATGCGCCGCTCATCAAACGTGATCACGCTGCGTGTTACGCCTGGCAGGGCGTCGATCGTGATCGGGGCATTGAAATTATAGCCCAGCAAGGCAACGTCCCACTCAGGCGGGAGTGTCGCGATCAATCGCGCGGATTCCGCCTCGAAATTTCGGCATAACAGGGCGTCATCCTCGAAAATCATCAGCGCTTCGTTCTGATGCGCTGCATGGCTCCACAATCCCAGATGGGACAGGGCTGCCCCTATGGCGCCTGGCTTATAGACCAGTCCGGCATCGGCCATGCCACGCTCGACCAGTGAGGCGAGCGGGATATCGCGCCCCTCTGTGCCCTCTATGCGTTCGATACCGGGCATATGGGCATTGGCAAGCCGAAATGCCTGCAGTCTCTCTGTGTCACATGCCCTGTTGATGACGACCCTGCGCATAGTGCTCCCCTGCCATACCTGCCCCCATTGCAGGAAAGCCATTCTAGCATAGTGCCGGGCGACGGGAAAAACGCCGGGGTAACGCTATGCCGGAACACACACGGACCGATGCCCCATGGGGAGAGCCACATACCCGTCAGGGCTTGCGCAGATCAGCCAGTCGAGCATGAGTGCAGCAGTCAGTACCCGCGCTGGTGGTCGTAGAGGAGAGATGGGTTTTCACCGCGTTCCATCTCACGAATGACCTCCGCCACATAACGAACCTGTTCCTCCCGTGAGGCTTCGGAAGCCACGTGGGGAGTCAGCGTGATGGCCGGGTGATCCCATAGGGGCGAATGCGGAGACAGGGGCTCCTCGGCCACCACGTCCAGCACGGCACCGCAGAGATGCCCCGCATCCAGCAGGGCCAGCAGATCGGCCTCTACCAGATGATCGCCACGACCGACATTGATAAGCCCTGCACCGTGCGGCAATTGCGTGAGGGTTGCCTCGTTCAGGAGGTGTCGTGTCTGGGGTGTGCTGGGCAGGAGATTGACCAGCAGATCGGCCTGACCGAGAACGTGCTCAAGCCCTTGCGACCCGCTGAAAAGACTGACAGGCCCGTCTGCGGTTTCCCCTTGCGAGCGACGCCAGGCGCAGACTTCAAATCCGGCACGTGCAAGGCTTTGCGCCACCACCGCCCCGATCTGCCCATAACCAAGCACAGCGACACGGGTATTGGCGCTAGTACGAGAGACCAGATTGCGCGCCCATTCATGCCGGGCCTGCTGCACGGCCCATGTCCGGGCGTCGCGCAAAAGGGTCATGCACGCCCATAAAACATAATCGGCCATCAGCCGCGCCGTATCGCCACCCCCCATGCGCACGAGCGACACATGACGGGGAAAGGCTGGACTCCTGACGAGGTGATTGACGCCTGCGCCCGTGCACAGGATACCGCGCAGATGCCCCATGGCGCGCAGATCGTTGTCATCGGCCTCCCAGACCAGCGCATACTGCGCCGCATCACGGGGCGTGGCAGGATCGAACCAGGACAGGATCTTGATATCGGGCGCATGGGTGGCAAAGGAATCGCGCCAGCCTGCAAAGGCTTCCGGCCCATCAGCACTGATGATCAGACGTGGTGCCATGACTACGCTCTCCTGCCTGCACCAAGGAACATGATGCCGTGTCGTCAGGCCAGACTGGCACGTCTGAGCGGCATCGTCATGCAGTGTATGCTGCCACCGCCTTGTGAGAACTCGTCGAGTTCAGGCTCGAGCACGGTCAGACCATGATCGCGCAACATGGCGTTGACGCGGCGCGAATGTCGGGGGCTCACCACCCGCCCCTCACCCAGCGCCAGCACATTGCACGCCATATCGCGCATGGCCTCCTTGTAGGTTACGGGAAGGATACGGATGCCCCGCGCCTCGAACCAGGCAAGGTCTTCATCCTCCAGCACATCCGTGACGCCAATGGCGAGCCCTTCAGTCACCATCGTAAAAATCACATCCAGATGCAGGAAATGCTCGGGAAAATGGACCATGCGGCATGTCCAGCCTGCCGCCTCGAAAGGTTTCAGAAAAGCCTGTGCCCCCTCGACGGTTGTACGGCCGCCACTGACACCCACCACAACCAGGCCGGGGCGAATGATATGGATATCACCCCCCTCGACATAACCCTCGGTGCAGTATCCGGTAATCTCATCTTCGGCGTAAAAAGCCTCGATACCCTCCTGCTCGGGCTGGCGTTCGGGGCGCATCAGGCGCGTGACGACCGTACCCCATGGGGTCGTTTGCGACGAATCGCGTGTATAGACCTGATAGGGCTGGCCCTCCCGCGGGGTGAGGAAATGGCAATGAACGCCAGCCTCTTCCAGCACGTGTACCAGCCCGGCAAATTGCGCTTTCAGCTTTGCCGGGTCCGGACGTGCACCCGTGGCAAGGGTGCGTATGGCGATATCGTTGCTCGGGTTCCAGGTGTAGAAATCAGGCGGGCAGAGCAGCACATCCGACAATGTTCCGGTTTCGCTATCAATGAACCAGCGATTGGCAGTCATGCACGGCGCTCCTGTTGAAGGCAGACCCGGCGGGGCAGGTTCTGCCGGCTGCGACCCTGCCTGACGCAAGGCCCGTTGAGGCATCTGGCAGGCCATCAACGCCCGTCAGGTATGAGTGAGGCTAGAAGCCGCCGGATCATTTCTCAATTACAATGAGATGGAGTTTGGTTTGGCGTTTCATAAATTATCGCCTGCGCCCCACCCGGCATACTCCCTGTAACCGACCCGGCTTTTGCCAAAGCCCGACAGAAGGCTGGCAGATGAACGGTTGATCGTGTCGCAAGGGGAGATATCATCACGTGTTTGCTGAAGCAGGATTCCCGCCTTTGTCACGTATCCGCCCCAATGCCACGCCACGACGCCCACCTCGCGCCAGCGGGTTTCAGGGGCGTATCGCCGAGGTAGATCTGCGCCTGCTGCGTGTCTTTGCCTGCGTGGCCCAGCATGGTGGTTTCGCTGCGGCGGAACTGGCGCTGGGCAAGAGCAAATCCTCGATCAGCATTGACATTGCCGCCCTTGAAAACCGGCTGAGCATGGTGTTGTGCCACCGTGGACGCGCAGGTTTTGCCCTGACGAATGAGGGCCAGGGGGTACTCGATGCTACGACGCGCCTCTTTACCGATATCGATCTGTTCCAGCAGCGCATCAATGATGTCAGCGGAACGCTCTCGGGGCGGTTCTGCCTCTATCTGCCCGACAATATCCAGTTTCATGGCGAAACTGCCCTGTTGCGGGCCATCCAGATCTTTACCAGCCGCTATCCTGCGGTCGAGATGGATGTGCGCTCGGCCTCGACACGCGATGTGGAATTTGCCGTGCGTAACGGGACGGCAACGGCCGGGATTACGCTCTATCCGCACCAGCAGCCCGAAATGGAAGCAACCGCCCTCTTCAGCGAACGGTCCAATCTTTACTGCGGCGCCCGCCATCCGCTTTTTGACCGCCCGGAAGACACGATCGATATCGCCGCCCTCGCCGAGGCACGTATGATCAGTGTCAGCGATGCCGCATCTTCCCCGCGATGGGATGAGCTGCGGCCTTCCATGAATTTTGCGGCACGCGCCGATAATATCGACTCACGCGCGCTGCTGATCCTGTCGGGCATGTATGTCGGTTTTCTGCCCGAGCTGTTCGTGACGCAGATGGTCCAGCAGGACAGGCTGCGCCATATCGTGTTCAATGACCTGCATCTGGTGAATCATTTCTACTTCCTGATACGTCCCACCCCGGAGAACGGGCTCATGGCCGAAACCTTCCGCGCCATTCTGGAAGAAACATGCTGATGCGCCGCCTCTTCGCCTGCCTTGCGCTGCTGGTCGCGCTCCTCGAACCCGCCTCCGGCTTTGCCCAGGACCGCCCGGCCTTCATCGAAAACGGAACGCTGCGTATCTGCACCAATCCGACCCTGCCCCCCATGACATTCGTCAACGGGGCAGATCTTTCTGCGCTGGACGGGTTTGATATCGCGCTGGCCCGTGAGCTGGGCGCCTATTGGCATGTCCCCGTTCAGTTCGAGACGATGGATTTCACAGGGCTTTTCCCGAGCCTCGGGGCGGGGCGGTGCAGTCTGGTCATGAGCGGGGTGCTCAAACAGGCGTCCCGCGAGCGGCTGTTTGATGCGGTTGCCTATCTCGAAACCTCGCCGGTTGTGGTGGCCCCCACCCAGATCGCTCCGGTGAGCAGTTTCGACGCCCTTGCGGGGCAGAGCCTCGCTGTTGAATCAGGCACGAGCTATGCCGCCCGTATCGAGGAAATCAACCAGGGTCTGGCTGCACGTGGCAAGGCCCCGATCATGCTTCAGCAATATCCGAGCGAAGATCAGGTGGTGCAGCAGGTTCTGGTTGGACGGTCACAGAATTTTCTGAGTCAGGATGTCGAGCTTTTCTATCGACAGGCCCAGCTGGGCAGCAAGCTGCATGTCATCTTCACCCCTTCCTTGCCGGGCTATTCCGAATTTGCGATTTATCTGCGCCGCACCGGGCAGGACAAGGCGCTGCTGGATGGGGCCATCGCCACGCTGAAGCAGCAGGGCAAGATCGCAGCCCTTGAGAAAAAATGGAATGTCGGCCCGGCTGCACGGGCGGCGCTCGGTGTGCAGAGTGAAAGACCGCGCTTCAACACAACCACGTTTTTCTCAGCCCTTTTTTCGATGGCGTTCCTCAAGGGCGCCGTCATGACGCTGGCGATTGCGCTCGCCTCTCATGCGGCGGCCATCGTCATTTCCATTCCCATTGCTTTAAAACTCAATGCCCCGCGCTCACTCTGGCATCCTTTCCTTCGGGCCTATGTCGCTATTTTTCGTGGTGCGCCGACATTGCTGCAGCTTCTTTTCATCTGGAATGCCCTGCCGCAATTCTTTCCGGTATTTCGCGAGAGCTGGTTCTCGCCTTTTCTGGCCACATGGATCTGCCTGTCGATCAATGAGTCGGCCTACCAGGTTGAGATCAATCGGGCGGCTCTGAGCGCTATCGACCCCGGACAGCTGGCAGGGGGGCAGGCACTGGGCATGAGTCAGGCACAGATCTACCGCCATGTGATCTTCCCCCAGGCCCTGCGCGTAGCACTGCCGCCCACCATCAATGAATTCATTTCGCTGCTCAAGACAACCTCGCTGGCTTCGGTCATCTCCCTGCAGGAACTGCTGTTCATCACGCAGGTCCAGGTGGCGCGCAGCTTCGAGTTTACCGAATATTACGCTGCGGCGCTGGTCTATTATCTTGTGATGGTGTTTGCCTTCCTGCACCTGCAAAAACGCATCGAAACACGGTTTGTCTGGGCAAGTCGCGCCGGCAGCGCCGCCAGACCCGGCATGACCACGGAAAACCCCGCAGACAGAGCGGCGGCTGGTACCGCAGAGGCGGAGACATCAAACCATGTTGCATAATCTGCCCCCCAACCCCGATTGCGCCCTCAGCCTGCGCAAGCTCAGCAAATTCTATGGCGAGTTTCTCGCGCTGGACCGGGTGAGCCTCGATATCGATCATGGCGAGAAAATTGTCGTTCTGGGGCCATCAGGATCAGGGAAATCGACCTTTATCCGCACGCTGAACCGTATCGAGCCCCATGATAGCGGGGTGCTCATGATCGATGGTGAGGTGATCGACAACAAGACAAGCCTGCCCCTGTTACGCGGAGCGGTGGGGATGGTGTTCCAGAATTATAATCTCTTTCCGCATCTCACCGTGCTGGAAAACTGCACACTCGCCCCGCGTCTTGTCCGCAAGGCCCATCGCGATGCAACGGAATCGCTCGCCCGGGGCTATCTGGAGCAGGTGGGTATCGGCGAACAGGCTGATAAATACCCGATACAGCTTTCAGGAGGCCAGCAGCAGCGTGTCGCGATTGCCCGCGCCCTGTGCATGGCGCCCGATGTCATTCTCTTCGACGAACCTACTGCGGCTCTGGACCCGGAAGCCATCAAGGGTGTGATCAGCATTATCAACGCCCTGGCTGAGCGACGCATCACCACAATCTGCGTCACGCATGAAATGGGGTTTGCGCGCCATATTGCCGACCGCGTAGTGTTCATGGACAAGGGCGTCGTGCTGGAGGCTTCCCCCCCGGAGAAGTTTTTCACGGCACCCGATACGGCCCGTGCGCGCCAGTTTCTGGACCAGATGATTCACCACACGTGACAAAGGCGTCTCAAGGCGCGTGATCCCGGAAGATTTGCCATAAATTCCATGAATGACGCGATATGGGTAACGATCTGACAAAGTGAGGTTTGGTTTTTTTCAATCGAACAGGAGGTCGTTTCGCCTCTTCAATGACAGGGAAGCCACTGACGGGAGTCCTTTTCATGATGACGCGCCTGCCCAAAGGATTTCGCCGCCTCACCAGCACGGCGCTTTCGCTCTCTGCCGGGATCGTTCTGGTTGGCTCGGGATTGGACGGGTCCTGTATGGGCGGTGTGGCCCATGCAGCAACAAGCCCGTACACCACGACACCCAATCATCCCCTTCATGGCGCTGCCCCTTCCCGCGCCACCCATACGCCGCGCAGCAGCACCCATGCCCGGCGCCATGCAGCACCCCATTCCGATCCGGAGGCCATTCAGGTCACGGGATCACGCGCTCAGCGCTTCCTGACAACGGCGGCCACGGTCAATGTGCTGAGTGGCCGCGAGTTGCAGGAACTGCACATCACCAGCCCCAAGGACATTGCCGCCTATACGCCGGGCCTTACCGCCGTGAATGCGACGTCTGGCAGCACGCCTGTCTTCTCGATCCGAGGCATCGGGCTTGATGACTATACCGGCAACAACATGGGCGGGATCGGCATCTATCAGGACGGCGTCTTTGCCCCCTATCCCGTGTTCTATACGGGGCAGATGTTCGACACCCAGTCCGTCGCCGTGGAGAAGGGGCCGCAGGGTTTCGATTACGGGCGCAGCTCCACGGGCGGGAATATTGCGGTCGAGACGGTCAAGCCCGATGACAAATTCGGCGGCTATGTCGATTGGGGCTATAGCAGCTACGGCACCAACACGGCGAGCGCAGCCGTCAATGTGCCGATTACCGACCGTATCCAGAACCGCACCGCCTTTTCCTATATCAATGGTGATGGCTGGCAGCGCGATATCCACACCAACAAACGCTATGGCTCGCAGGATCAGCTGGGCTTGCGCAATCTCACGCGCTTTCTGATCGATGACCGTTCGAGCCTGCTGTTGAACATCCACTATACGCGCGACAAGGGTATTTCGATGTCGCCGCAGGATACGGATGGCGATGCGGTCAACGGCTTTCCGACCGGAACGGTGGGTGTGGGGCCGAACGCCGCCTATAACGCGGTCAATGTGGGCACGAACCGTGTGGGCCGCAACGAGAATGGCGGCGGCGTCTCGATCAATTACACCCATGATTTCAACTGGGGGCAGTTCGTCTCGACCACTGCGTTCGACGCCTTCCGTCGCAGCGATTATGATAATTACGATGGCGAATCAATTAACGTCGGTGATTATCACTGGAACGACACGTCCCTCGCCCAGTCCCATGACATGCATCTCAGGATGGATCTGGCAAAGCGCTTCCACCTGACGGTGGGCGTCTACGAATCCTGGGACAAGATCAACGGGGCCTATACGAGTTACCGCTCCTTTCTGCTCGGCGTGCCCAATGGCAATCTGACGGATCGCTTCGTGCAGCAGAATGTCTCGACCGGGCTCTATATCAACACGGTCACCAATGTGCTGCGTAACCTCGATTTCATCGCCTCGGGCCGTTTCTCCTGGGATGATCGTGGCTTCAATGGCGGCACGATTGACGATGCCGGCGCGCTGACGAGCAAGGGTGCCTATCTCTCGCGCCTCGACACCACCCATTCCTATGCCCGCCTGACAGGGCGCGTGGGGCTGCGTTACACCATCATGCCCGGCACACAGGTCTATGCCACCATCTCCAACGGCTACAAGGCAGGCGCCTATTTTGCGGCCCCTGTCTCTGCCCCTCAGGCGCTTGATTATGTGCGTCCTGAAAACATGATCGCTTACGAAGTCGGCGCCAAGACAAGCCTGCTGCACAACCATGTGCAGATCGAAGGCGCGCTGTTCGACTACGAATATCACAACCGCCAGACGCTGTTCGTGGCTGAAATGCCCATGAACATCACCTCGCTCAGCCTTGGGCCTATCCCCCGTGCCCGTACCCGCGGCGGCGAATTGTCGAGCACATTGCATGATCTGATCCCCAATCTCGATCTGCGCGGCTCCTTTGCCTATCTCGATGCGCAGGCCACCAATGCGGTCAATGATATCGGCGGTCTGCCGCTGCTTTCCTCGGTCACCGCTCATTCGGTGCTGCCTTTTGCCCCGCGCTTTTCATGGAATGCGGTGGCACGTTATGGCATCGACCTGCCGCGCGCCTATCGTATGACGCTCCAGACCAGCTACACCTGGAAAGACAATATGCTGGTGGCCCTGGGTGACCCCAATGGCGTGACCGACAAGATCAGCTCGTTCGGAATGCGCATGGAAGTGGGGCCCAAAACCGGCAAATGGACCGCTGCCGTGTATGTCGACAACATGCTCAACAAGCACGGCAACACCTACTCCTTCACAGGCTCGGATAATTCCCGCGTGCAGTTCCTTCAGACGCCACGCTGGATCGGCTGCGATCTGCGCTATAATTTCTGATCCGACACAAGCATGACGGGAGACGACACGCCGATGCGCCTCGACAGCTTCCTGACACTCTGGGGCGATACACGCCCCTGGGGTGAGGCCATCGCCGATGCCCATCGTCGGGGTTATGACGGAATCGAGGCGCGTATCCCGGAGCCGGAAAACCTCGCTGCCTGCCGCACGGCCCTGCGCGACACGGATTGCCCCTATATCGCCATTGCCCTGACCGGCGGCGGGGTCATCCCCCGCCAGAGCGCGACGCTGGACGACCATCTGGCCGATCTGGATGAGACCCTCGGGCGGGCCGCGCTCCTCTCCCCCCGCTTCGTAAACGTGCTGGGCGGCAATGATCGCTGGAATGCTGCGCTTCAGGCCGAATTCATCGGTCGTGCAGTGAATCTGGGGCAGAAGCACGGGCTGACGCTCAGCTTCGAGACCCATCGTGCCCGGCTCTGCGCCACGCCCTGGATGACGCTCGATGTTCTCGCGCAGATACCTGAGGCGCTTTTTACCACCGATATCAGCCATTGGGTCGTAGGCTGCGAAAGACTGCTCGATGACCCCTGCGATGATTTCAGTAAATTCATCGCGCGTGTGCATCACGTTCAGGCACGCGTGGGCTATGATCAGGGACCGCAGGTTTCGCATCCGGCGGCACCTGAAAATCGCGCCGCACTCGATTTTCACCGCGATTTCTGGCGCCGAATCTGGGTGTCTCAGCGCGCGCGGGGTTACGATGTCACAACGCTGACACCGGAATGTGGCCCCGATGGCTACACCCATACCTTGCCCTTCACCGATCTGCCCCTTGCCGACCGCCATGCCATGAATGACTGGCTCAGGCAGGATCAGGTCAGATCCTTTGCGGGGTGCTTCCCCGCTTCAGCAGGAGAGTCCTGACATGACAGAAGAGACGTTCACGTCCATTCCGGTAATCGACATTGCCGGGCTGTATTCGGCAGACAAGGCCGATCGTCAGAAAGTGGCGGCGGCGCTGCACGAAGCGGCCAGCAGGATCGGGTTTTTCTATATTGCCGGCCATCGCGTCGCGCCCGAACTCATCATCGATCTGCGCCAGGCCGCGAAGGATTTCTTCTCCCAGCCTCTGGAGGAGAAAATGAAGCGCTATATTGGCAGTTCCGCCTCGCATAAGGGCTTCGTTCCGGAAGGGGAGGAAATCTACAACAAATCCCGCCCCGACCATAAGGAAGCCTTCGATATCGGCTATGAGGTTCCTGCCGATCACCCTCTGGTCCAGGCCGGAACGCCGCTGCTCGGTCCCAATGACTGGCCCGACATCCCGCTGTTTCGCGAGCGGGCAAGCGCCTACTACAAGGCCGTTTTCGAGTTGGGACGCGTGTTGTTTCGTGGTTTCGCCCTCGCGCTGGGGCTCGATGAACATAGTTTCGACGATGTGGCGCAATTTCCCCCCTCGAAGCTGCGCATGATCCATTATCCCTTCGATGGTGAGGCTCATGACGCACCGGGCATTGGCGCGCATACCGATTATGAGTGCTTTACCATCCTGCTGGCCGATCAGCCGGGTCTGGAAGTGTTGAACGGCAAGGGTGAGTGGATCGACGCACCGCCCATTCCGGGTAGTTTCGTGGTCAATATCGGCGATATGCTCGAAATGATGACGGCGGGGGCTTTTGTCGCCACTGCGCATAGGGTCCGGAGCGTGAAGGAGGAACGCTATTCCTTCCCGCTTTTCTATGCCTGCGATTATCATCACGAAATACGCCCCCTTCCCGCTTTCGAGAAGGGCGACACGGCCTATGAAGCCGTGAAGATTGGCGATCACATGTGGGCGCAGGCCATGCAGACCTATTCCTACCTCATCGCCAAACGCGAGCGCGGTGAAATTGCCTTGCCTGAGGGAACACGACGTACAAATACATTCGGGCATTTCAGCAAGACGGGAGTGACCGCATGACCGCCCGGACCGAGAAGGAATTGCGCGAGGAACTGGCCGCCGCCTATCGGCTCTACGCGCATTTCGGCCTTACCGACATGGTCTACACCCATCTCTCCGTGCGTTTGCCCGGCGAGGGGCATCGCTTTCTGGTCAATCCCTACGGGCTGCTTTTCGAGGAGATCACGGCAAGCTCGCTCGTGGTGGTGGATTCCGAAGGGCACCCCCAGCAGGAGACAAGCTGGCCGGTCAATCCGGCTGGGTTCGTGATCCATTCCGCCGTGCACCGGGCCCATCCCGAGGCAGACTGCGTGATGCACAGCCACACGCTCGCGGGCATGGCCATTGCCGCGCAGGAAGAGGGTATCCTGCCCCTGAACCAGATCAATATGGAGTTTTACGGGCGCATCGGCTTTCACCCCTATGAGGGCATTGCGGCAGACGACAATCTGAGCGAGCGCGAGCGTCTGGTGCGCGATCTGGGCAACCATATGGGGCTGATTCTGCAAAATCACGGCCTGCTGACCATTGGCAGCACCGTGGCTCAGGCCTTTTACCGCATGTATTATCTTGAACAGGCCTGCCGCGTGCAGCTGGCCGCGCAATCGACCGGGGCCAGGCTGCATTGCCCGAGCGAGGCCGAGGTGTTGCGCGCGCGCCAGCAATTCGAGACAGACCCCGATCAGGGCCAGATGATCTGGAAGGCCCTGCGCCGCAAGCTGGATCGTGAGCAGCCGGATTACAAGAACTGAGTCAGGGAACGCGCCCTTGGCAGGGCATGAGGCAACCGCTCGGAAGCTGGTCGCGCTTACAAGACGCCCATCCGGAAGCCTATTCCATGGGGCGCTTCCCATGGCTCTTATCCGGGCCGGGCGCCCGGAGCCTGAGTGAGGGCGGCCCTGAACGTAAAAAACCCTCCGGGCCGCGAAGCCCGGAGGGTTTTTCATATCAGACGAGCGAGAGGATCAGAGAACGACCTTCACGCCGAACTGGAAGGAGCGAAGAACGACACCGTTCTGGGTCCAGGACGAGTTGTAGAGGTAACCGCCATAGGTTCCGAAATCGTAAGGCGATTTGAAGCCAAGCAGGTTGTAGACGTTGGCATAGGCGCTCCAACGGCGGTTGAACTGATAGTTCACCGTCAGGTCGACATCCCAGAAGCCCTTGACCTTGCACTGGCCCAGCGGAACGAAGCTGCTCGACTGAAGCGCGTCCGCGCAATTGCCTGCCGTGCCAGATCCGGTCTGGTCTTCAGCCGTCGTGCGATAGCCGCTGGTGTAATAGACCGTCGGCGTGACAGCCAGCTTGCGCCATGACAGCGTATTGGACCAGTTGGCGCGCCAGCGGGGCGTTCCCGAGGCAGAAACCGCACCATACGGCCCAAGCGTTCCGGCATAGCGATAGACCGAGCCATCCGGATTGGTCAGGTTCATGCGACGAACGAAGGTCGCTGTGCCCTTGCTGTACCAGTGGACTTCATGAAACACGCCGGGAAGCTGCGTGTTGGCTTCGAAGGACAGGTCGAAACCGTCAGTCACGAGCTTGTTCGTGTTGACGTAGCCCAGATTGATGATGCCGGGGCGCAGCTGACCGCTGGGGTTCTGCGGATCGGCGATATCCGGGGTAACCGTCACACCGGTCGGCAGGGCTTCGCCTGCGAGATAGGCATTGGCCACGTTGGTGGTGCCAACCGGGTTAGGCGCAATGTAGTGATTCTTGCGGATATAATAGTAATCCGCCATCAGGGTCAGCCAGCGGGTCGGACGGAAGATCGGCCCACCCGAGAAGTTGGTTGACGTCTCAGGGCGCAGGTTCGGGTTACCGGCCGTGTTGGAGCCGATATAGTAGTTCTGCGCGTAGTTGTTGGGCGTACCGTTGGCGTTCAGATGCTGGCTGATGAAGTTGGCATTGTTGGGCGTGTAGGTGGTGTAGGTGTTTGGTCCCGGGTTTTGATGGTGCGGGTTTTGCGTGAATCTTGATGGCTCGTGCTGCCATTGCTGGCAAACGAATTCGTATGGCGTGAGGCCCCGGAGCGTCTTCAGTCGACGTGCGAAATTATA
>NZ_VWWA01000011.1:0-70106 GCF_011753235.1 Asaia sp. As-1742
ACTGATCTTACTCAGTCTTTCAGGCAGTCACCGCGGCGTGTTCCGCTGCGGTGAACGGGCTTTTAGACCCCACACCCACACCCGTCAACACATAATTTCAGAAAAATGACAGCAGGCGAGAAAAAAGCGCATTGCCTGGAAACCCCCGACGACGGCAATGAAGTGTCATAAATCGTGTGTTGTGGAATAAGGTCGGTGCGTCGCTAATCTTCGTTGATGCGAGATCTCAATGGGAAGCATGTCAGCCATACTGGACGAGAACAGGTCAGTATGGAGCGGCGTAGCCATTCAGAGTTGCTTCGATTGCCAAAATTTAAGCAAGCGTTCCATCACGTTTCCAATATCCGCTCTTGTATCTAGCAAGCAGAGGCACAAAAACCTGCCCTATCTTATTGGAGCCCGTTTCCGCGCCAACCCGCAGGACGTGAGGAGATTGTACGATGACATATCACACTACCCTGACGAACCTTGGTGACTGACACCCGATCATGCTGAAAATTGCTTTCCCTTACATCGCACAGCCTCATCAAACGCTTCATTCACTACCGATCGCGATGGAAATCGCTTCCCGCCATATCGATACGGAAGTCCACGTCGCCTGCACCACGGAAGCACATCTCGACTACGCGAAGACGTTGAGTGCGCTTTATCCCAATGCAAAGGCGCGCTTCGACCTTCTCAAGATGCCCGAAATCCTGCGCCGTCGCATCGAGCATTCCGGCCCTGGCGTCTTGGGGAAAATGGCCAGTCTGTTTTTTAACCGCGAATATTTCTCGCGGTTCGAAGCCATAGTCGTGCCAGAGCGCACATCACTCTACTTACGGCGCATGGGAATTCGCAAGCCAAGGATGATCTGGACCCGTCATGGAGCCGGAGATCGGGCAATCGGCTTCGCCCGGGATGTGAAAGAGTTCGATTTCGTACTCCTGTCGGGCAAGAAGATTGAAGAGCGCCTACTTTCGCAAGGAGCAATCAGCCCGGGGCGATATTACCGAGGCTCCTATGCAAAATTCGATATCGTGCGTCGCATGGCACGGAGCCGACCCGCGCTTTTCGACAACGACAAGCCGATCGTCCTCTATAATCCGCATTTTTCCAGTAAACTCTCTTCATGGCCCCTTCTTGGCGAAGCTGTGCTGGAGTATTTCGCCAATCAGGACCGTTACAACCTGATATTCGCGCCGCATTATCGTCTTTTCGACAAGCATCGTCAGGAAGGTGAGCAGCTCGTTTCACGCTATGCCCATCACAATCATATCCTGATCGATCCCGGCAGCCCGCGCAGCATCGACATGACATATACGATGGCTGCCGATATCTATCTCGGTGACGTCAGTTCGCAGGTCGCGGAGTTTCTTGTGCGCCCGCGGCCTTGTGTTTTTCTGAATGCTCATCATGTGAACTGGCAGTCGGACCGCAACTACCATTTCTGGAATCTCGGTCAGGTACTCGACACCATCGACCCGCTCTCAAAGGCGCTGGAGATGGCTGTGACAAAACATGACGAATTTCTTGAGGCGCAACGCCAATATATACTAGAGACGTTCGAGTTCAGCGACGACGGCCCGACAGCACCAGGTGCTGCGGATGCAATCGTCGATTATCTCCGTAACGCCGCATAACCCATACGCATGGACCGCCTCAGGGTTTCCCCCCGGGAGCGGTGATCATGACAGAGTGAAAAGCAGAGCAGACCAAACGATATGACGCCCAACGAAACGCCCGTTCCTACTGCATCGAACCAGAAGCGCCGCCATGGCGATTTTCCGACGTTCAGCGCTGCCCTGGATTATGCGGCGCAGGGAACGGCGGGGTTCAACATCTATAATGGTCGTGGCCAGCTTATCGAGGCCCTGCCCTATCGCATCTTGCGCGATCAGGCGATCGAGACCGCCCATCGCCTGATCGGCACCGGACTGAAAACCGGCGATCGTGTTGCCATTGTCGCCGAGAGCGACGGTGATTTCGCGCGCATCTTCTTCGGTTGTCAGTACGCAGGCCTCGTGCCGGCCCCCCTCCCCCTTCCCATCGCCTTCGGGGGTCGCGAGGCCTATATCGGCACCCTGCGCGGCATGGTGAGCGCCTCTGGCGCACGCGCCGTTGTGGTGCCGGAACTGATCGGTTCCTGGACGCAGGATATCATTGAAGGGCTGGATCTGGCCTTCGGTGGGTCTCCCGCCGAGTTGCTGCAGCGACCCGCTTCGAGCGAGCCGCTACCGGTCATCGATACGAATGACCTGTCCTATCTCCAGTTTTCTTCGGGCAGCACGCGGTTTCCCATGGGTGTTGCTGTTACCCAGTCGGCCGGGATGGCCAATGCCCGTGCAATCGCCCGTGACGGCCTGCAAGTAACCGAGACAGGTGATCGCTGCGTATCGTGGTTGCCGCTCTATCATGACATGGGTCTTGTCGGTTTCTTCCTCACCCCCATGACCTGTCAGCTTACTGTCGATCTGCTGCCCACACGTGAGTTTGCCCGTCGCCCGCATGTCTGGCTCGATCTGATCAGCCGCAATCGCGGTACGATCGCCTATAGCCCTTCCTTCGGCTACGAGCTCTGCGCGCGCCGTCCGGTTTCCGGGGATCTCGACCTCTCATGCTGGCGCATCGCCGGTATCGGTGGTGATATGATACGCCATCATATCCTCGAGACTTTTTCCGAACGCTTTGCGGCATATGGTTTTGACGGTCGCGCCTTCGTTGCCAGCTATGGCATGGCTGAAGCCACCCTCGCCATCAGTTTCGCGCCCCTCAACACAGGCATCGCGACCGACACGATTGATTTGCGCACGCTGGAGACCGAAGGCGTGGCGCGGGCATCCAACGATCCCTCTCATGCTCTTCGCACTTTTGTGCTTTGTGGCGTTGCCCTGCCAGAACACGATGTTCAGGTGCGCAATGCCAAGGGCGACCTGCTGGAGGAACGCCACGTTGGCATGGTCTATGTTCGTGGCCCCAGCCTGATGCGCGGCTATTTTGGCCGTGAAACCGAAACGGCTGAAGTGCTTGATGACAAGGGATGGCTCAACACGGGTGACCTTGGCTACATGCTCAACGGGCAGGTCGTCATCACAGGCCGTGCCAAGGACCTGATCATCATCAACGGACGCAACATCTGGCCGCAGGACCTTGAATGGTCGGCTGAGCATGAAATCACTTCACTGCGATCACGCGATGTGGCCGTGTTTGCAGTCGAAGAAGAGGCTGGCGAACGTGTTGTGGCGCTCGTGCAGTGTCGTGCGACCAATGACGAAGACCGCGCTCGCCTGCGCGAGGAGACGATGGGCCTTTTCCGTCGCCAGCATGGTGTGGAAGTGGACGTCATTCTCGTGCCGCCGCACACCCTGCCCCAGACGTCATCTGGCAAGCTGACGCGCGCCCGGGCAAAGGCCATGCTTCTGGCTGGTCAGTTCGAGACCATGACCAGCAGCACCGCAGCCTGACAAACATGCCGGAGCCTCATCCTTGGTTCCGGCACCTCGTTCAGGGCTTCAGAGAAACTGCCCCCTCTGGCCTTCCATCCAAGCCTGACGCATAAGACGCTTCATCTGGGGTGCTTGTCACCCGAACGCCAAAAGCCGGAGAATTTTGATGACCGATACGGTCGCCTCCATCACTGCAATGATCATCGACAAGCTCCTTGCCAATCCGAAGGTGCCACGCGACATCAACGGTGACAGCAAGATCGTCGAAGATCTCGCTTTCGACTCACTGGCTGTCATGAATTTCGTCATGGAAATCGAAGATGAACTCGACGTTTCCGTGCCGCTCGACAAGCTCGCCGATATCCGCACGATCCACGATCTTGCCGTGTGCCTCTCAAGCCTGAAATCGGGTGGTTGATCCTCGTGACCGATATCTTTGCCAAATATGCAGGCCTCAAAGCCGCCGCCGCTGGCCTGACCGCCAAGTCGCCGCGTAACCCGTTCGGTGTCGTCATCGATCACCCTGTCTCGGCGACAGTAGGCCTGATCGAAGGGCGTGAGACACTGCTGTTTGGAACAAACAACTATCTCGGCCTGAGTCAGTCCCGCGCCGCGGCAGAAGCCGCGATCGAGACGGTCAGACGCGAAGGCGTTGGCACGACAGGTTCACGTATCGCCAACGGCACCTATGCCTTGCATCGCAAGCTGGAAGCGCGCCTGGCCGAGGTGTTCCGCCGTCGCCACTGCATGATTTTCTCGACCGGCTATCAGGCCAATCTCGGCGCGATCTCCGCTCTGGCAGGCAAGGACGATATCCTGCTTCTCGATGCGGATAGCCATGCAAGCATCTATGATGCGAGCCGCCTTGGATACGCCCAGGTCATACGCTTCCGCCACAACGACCCGGCTGATCTCGACAAGCGCCTGTCGCGCCTGAAAGACCACCAGGGCGCGAAACTTGTCGTGGTCGAGGGCATCTACTCCATGACTGGCAACGTCGCGCCCATGCGCGAATTTGCCGAGGTCAAGAAGAAACACGGCGCCTATCTCCTGGCAGATGAAGCCCATTCCTTTGGTGTGCTTGGCGAGAACGGACGCGGCGTGGCCGAACGGGACGGCTGCGAAGACGATGTGGATTTCGTGGTTGGCACGTTCTCCAAGTCGCTTGGCACCGTGGGCGGTTACTGTGTGTCGAATCTCGAAGGGCTGGAGCTTATCCGTCTCTGCTCACGTCCCTACATGTTCACGGCGTCGCTTCCGCCAGAAATCATCGCCTCCACACTCGCCGCGCTGGATGAGATGCAGGCCCGCCCCGAACTGCGCAAGCAGCTCTATGCCAATGCCGAGCAGCTCAATCATGGCCTGCACAAGCTGGGTTTAAAGACCAGCCCGCATGTCAGCCCGGTCGTTGCCGTGACGCTGGAGACGGTGGAGCAGGCCCTTGCTTTCTGGAACCGCCTGCTTGAACTGGGCGTCTATGTAAATCTTTCACTGCCGCCCGCGACGCCGGACGAGCATCCGTTGCTGCGTTGTTCGGTCATGGCTGTTCATACGGCTCAGGAAATCGATAAGGCGCTCGCCGCCTTCGCTCAGGCCAAGGCAGAAATTCTGGGCTGAACATCGTTCGCCACGGCGTCAGAAAGGGAGGCCAGTCTGTCACTGGCCTCCCTTTTTTTATCTCGACGAGCCTGTTGCCTCAGCCCTTCATCCCCTTGAGGAAGATCCCTCTGGCCCGCCACAACAGGCGAGGCAGGCAGATGAGCGGGTGGCGAGCCTCGAAGGGCGAGAGTGCAAGACGAAAACCGCTATGTCGCTCGATTTTCCACGCAAGGTAGGCGGCCCCGTCACGGAAAGTGAAGGCCGCCTTTACCAGGCGGGCGATATTGCGCCATCGCCCGCGTCGGGCCATGCGGGCCCAACGTTTGCCTGCGCGTGTACGGGCAAGTTGCGTTAATCTAGGCCTCAGCTGGCCTTCCCGCTCGTCGAATTTCAGATGGCCCAGCGTCCATGCATCGCGTGTGAGCGCTGCATACCGGCTTTCGAGCCCCTGCATGATGGTTGAGCCGCGGCTCTCATGCTCGACCCGCAATTCAGCGCGATAGGTTCTGCTGAAGAGAATGCGCCACCACTCGGCAGGCGCATGCGTACCCTCACCAAGACGCGCGGCCCAGCCAGAAGCGGTCACAACGGCCCGGCGCAGCACATCGAGAAGGGCCTCGGCAGAATCCGCATTGCGTACCCAGACAAGCCTTACAGGCTGGCAGAAACGCGCCCAGAGCGTCGTATCCTGCGAACGAGGCGAAACACGGGACCGGAATTGCGCCAGAGTGATCAGCGCGACCTTGGCCCGCAGGATCTGACCCTCGACCTCATGCTCGGCATAAAACACATTCGGTGGAAGCAATACGTTGCCCATCTGGGCCAATACGGAAGCTGGCCAGTCCGTCAGGCGCTCCAGCACAATATAGAAGTCGAAAAGCCCTTCAGGATCGAACTGACGCAGGCCCGAGCCATAGAACAGAACCCCGAGCGGGCGTGTGGTCCCGAGTATGTGAGAGACCAATTGGTGGATACGCGGGTCAACCGGTGTCGTCAGTTCGCCAATCAGCGTCCGGTCAAGCAGAGTCTCGGTCTCGACTGGACGTACCGCATGGTCAGTCATGAACAAAGCCGAACTGCGGCCCTTCAGAAAGATGGATACGATGCCCTGCCCCAGGCGCAAAACGCTCACCGTCCAGCACGAAATCTCCCGCACAGGTCAGGACCATATGGGTGGCACGCCCGCTTGTGTAGTCCACGCTCTGGCGCAACCATGAAGGAGCACGCCCCCGCAGCAGCGACCAGGTAGCCTGAAGCAGGCGGCGGGGATGATCGGCGACATGAAGATAATGCAGCCCTTCGGATCTTGCCTTGTCGCCGTTCCAGAATGGCCAGATGCCCAGATCCAGCTTTTGCAGCGCCGTCGAGAGAAACAGGAAGCTCTGACCGTCGGCGAGGATTTCGCCATCGCCTTCGAGCGTAAAGCGATCTCCTGTCAGCCAGGTCTCACGCTGCCGGCGCCAGAGCAGGCTGCCGAACGCGCCTACCAGCGTGACGGCCACAGCGAGATTATGCGGCGCATAACGCAGCACATGCGGGGAATGGGCTATTGCAATGGCACGCGCATAGCCGGAACTGCCCTGAAACATGCCAAGGCGGGCTTCATGCTCGTTTTCCGGCCAGGAAATCTTGAGCGGGCGCCGGTTGGTGCGTGGAAGCATTTCGCCATGGTTCCATAGCTCGCGCAGGGCAGCGATCCCGCGATGGGAAAATCCGATGTCACGGGCGATCAGATTGGTGTTGCCGGACGGGAAGATGGCAAGATCAGGCAACGCGCCTTCCGGATAGGCGCGCATGACCGCCGTCATGACATCGCTGACTGTTCCATCGCCACCATTGATCGCAATCAGCCTGACATCACGTCGCGCAAGATCCTCGACCATCTCGGTCATCTCGTCATGGGAAGCCGGGACGAGAAACCCCTCCCCCAGAAGCTGATGCGCCTGTCTGGCAAATTTCCTGCCATCGCGCCTGTTCTTGCGACTGCGTGGATTATGGATCAGGGCTAGGCGCACGGCAGTATCATTTATGTTACGGTCAATCCTCTGGCCCGACGCAACTTCGGGCGTCCGCCTTGCGCGGCGCCATAGCATGACTTACGCAGCGGGACCAGAAACCGATTGGTCATTTTTGGATTTTGCCGGTATCGGCCTTTGACCTGTGGTGACGAGGAGAGAGGCAGATGACCGGAAACAGCGATACGTCACCAGTGGTTCTGGCCCATCTTTCGGATGTTCACCTCCCCCCGCCTGCCCCCCTGCCGTCATGGCGTGCTTTCACGAACAAACGCGCCCTGAGCGTTGCTTCGTGGAAGCGCCACAGGGTGCATCGCCATCGACCTGAACTTGCAGACATTGTGCGCAAGGACATTACCGACGCCGCTCCGGATCTCGTCCTCAATACGGGCGATCTGACCAATTTCGGGCTTTCGGAGGAATGCGCGGCGGCGGCTGACTGGCTCGCCACCATGCCTGCCCGGACGCTGGTGGTGCCCGGCAACCATGATGCGATGGTCCGCTCAGACTGGCCGGACCATGCCGGATTATGGTCGGAGTGGATGGAATCGACCGATGAAACCGGCTTTCCGTATTGCCACATCCACGGCGATGTAGCGGTCATCGGGCTGAATTCCGCAATCCCGACACCACCCTTCATGGCTTGTGGGCGCATCGGCAAGACGCAGCGCGCGAAGCTGGCTCAGTTGCTGGACGAGACAAAGACTCTCTGCCGCGTGGTCATGATCCATCATCCGCCACGGGCCGGGCTTGTTCCGTGGCGCAAATCCCTTCTCGACCACAAGGCCGTTGCTGCAGTCATCGCCCGGCACGGAGCCTCGATTGTCCTTCACGGACATTCGCATGATGCGACGCTTGCAACGGTCCCGGGCAGCGAAATTCCTCTGGTTGGCGTTCCATCAGCGTCTCTGCTTTCCTCACGCCCCTGGCGTCAGAGTGGCTGGAACAGAATCGCCATTACTCCCACGCAGGAAGGCTGGACCATCGACCTGCAAACCAGACAGTTCACGAGTGATGCCGGCTGGCGGTGCAGCCGCCATCGGCGCTGGCAGCAACATTCAGAACTGCATGGTCAGATCATGAAGGCGAATGAGCCACGATAATGCGCCTCCCCCATTTTCCCACGCTTGATCGCTATCTGCTGGCCCAGCTCGTTCCACCCTTCGTGGTGTCGCTGGCGGCGGTGCTCGCGGCACTCCTCCTGGAACGGCTCCTTGTCCTGTTCGACGACCTCGCCGCTGAAGGCAGTTCGCTGGCGACCTTTGTGGCCCTGCTGACGGATCTGCTGCCGCATTATCTGGGCCTCGCCCTGCCTGCTGCCCTGTGCGTGAGCGTGTTCCTGATCATCCGGCGCATGAGCGACAACAACGAGATTGACGCCCTGATGGCGAGCGGCGTTTCGCTTTTGCGTATCGCTCGGCCCTATATGTGGACCGGCGTTGCGGTGGGCTGCGGCAGCATTCTGCTCTACGGCTATATCCAGCCGGTCGCCCGCTACGATTTCCGCTCCGGCTTCTATTACGCCGCCCATTCAGGCTGGGCCCCCCACCTGCAAGCTGGCATGTTCGCGACAACAGCAGATGATTCCATGCTCACTGCCGATCGCGTGACCCGTAACGGCACTGTTCTGCATGAGGTCTTCATTCGCCAGAGAGAGCCTGATGGCGCCGTCAGGATCATTACCGCCCATCGCGGTCTGGTCACCGCTGTGCCTTCTCTCAAGCAGACACGCCTTGACCTGTGGGACGGGTTGATTGTCTACGACCCGCGTGATGGGAGCAACAAGGCCACGCAAACCCGCTTCGATCACAGCATGAAGGTGTTCGACCAGAGCCACGATACGGCAGTCTTCCGCTCGCGCGGCATTGATGAGCGTGAATTGACCCTCGTGGAGCTGGCAACCCGGCTCGAGGCATCCCATCAATCCGACAACCAGAACGGAAATGGTGGCATCACCCGCTCGAGCCTGCGTGCGGAGCTCGATTTCCGTCTCGCGCGTGCGCTTGCCATACCGTTCATTCCGCCACTCGCTGTAGCACTGGCGATTGGTGCCAAGAGACGGCGTCCGATCATCGGGCTGATCGGCCTTGCCATCGTTCTGGTAGGGTTCGACCATACGCTGCAATTTGGTCACGGCCTGGTGGCAACGGGCAGGATGCGCGGCTTCTACGCCATATGGCTGCCCGAGATCGCCTTCTGTACGATCTGTCTCGCCTCGATTTTCAGACGCTCGCGTGGATCGTGGCGACGCCGCAAGGCCATTCCGCTCGGCCCGGCAAAGGCCACATCATGATACCGCTCAATCCATCGCGCTCCGTGCTCCTGATGCATCTGACCAGAAGCTTTATCGGGCGCACACTGATCTGCGGGGCCATGCTTGTCTCGATGATGGAGATCCTTGGACTCCTTGAGATGACGACGCCCATACTGGAGCGCCATCTTGGTGCCCTTGGGCTGGTCCGTTATGCCCTGCTGAAATTACCGGCCCTGACCGTACAGACCCTGCCGCTCAGCACCCTGATCGGGGCGTTGTTCATGCTTATGCAGATGACGCTTGCAAGCGAAATGGCCAGCCTGCGCGCCGCCGGTCTGTCGACCGTGAGACTGCTGACACTTTTACTGCCCTCCATAGGCATCATCAGCGTCGCGGGCATTCTCACACAGGAAATCATCGCGCCACGCACCGAGCTCGCTTTCGCAAAATGGTGGAACCAGACCGATCCGAAAGCTGCCGGAAGCGGTCATGGTTTCTGGTTTCACGCCTCAGGCAATGTCATTCACATAGACAGCTTCACCGAGGGCGGAGACCGTATCCAGAAGATCGCGGTCTACCATCGCGCCAATGGGGGTGATTTGACCGCTACGGATACCGCACCGGAGATGGTTTATGACCCCATCACCGGCTGGCGCGCCGCCTCGGTGCGAAGCCTCGTCCTGAAAAGTAACCGCGTGGAGACCACATTGCGGCAGAATGTATCGCTGCTGCCGTCCCGCGTGACGCCGGATACGCTGATCCAGCTCTCGCAATCCTATCCGGTTCTCTCCTGCTGGTCGCTATGGACCATACTGCACCGTGGCGGTGCCTCCAGCCTGCCCAAGGCCACCTATCGCATGGCGCTTTTTGCGCCATTCACCCTGCCGGTATCGCTCTGCGCCATGCTGTTTCTGGCACTGCCTGTCATCTATATTCCCCCCCGCACAGGCACCCGTAGCCTCTTGCCCATTGCGGCGCTGGCTGCGGGTTTTGGTTTCATCGTGTTGCAAGGCCTGATACAGGCTCTTGGCAATGCGGGAACCTTGCCCGCGTTAATTGCCGTCACGGCGCCTCCCGCCCTGGCATTCCTCCTTGGAGGGGCATGGATAGTGAAGATGGAAGAGAAATGAGTACGTTCAATTCTGAACACTCGGAAGGCTTCTGGCGCGCCTTCTGGAACGCCCGGAAAAACCAGGGCTCACTTCGCACGGGAAGAAGCTTCGATCTGGGAAAGATGAGTCTGCCCCATCTCTGGATGGCCTATCTCACCTACCCCACCATTCTGCTCTACTTCGCGCTTATTCTGGCTTCAGCTACTGCGGCAATCTGGTTTGGTCCCAAGGCGGCACCGACGCTGATCACCATCGTTCTGGTGGTGGGCATCTACCCGTTTGCCTGGTACGCCATCCACCGCTTCATCCTCCACGGACGCTGGCTGTATCGCAATCCGCTGACTGCCTCGCTTTGGAAACGCGTCCATTTCGACCATCATCAGGACCCCCATCTCCTTGATGTACTGTTTGGCTCACCGCTCAACACAATCCCGACCATCGCCATCATTGTCATGCCCATCGGCTGGGCCATTGGCGGTATCAGCACGGCCTTTGCCGCGCTCTCCACCGGCCTGGTTATGACCTGCATCTATGAATTTTTTCATTGCATCCAGCATCTGGCCTACAAGCCGCGCTGGAACTGGGTTGCGAAAATCAAGCAGCTGCATGTCCTGCATCACTTCCATGATGAGGACGGCAATTACGGCATCACGAACTATGCTGCCGATCGCCTGTTCGGTAGCTTCTACAAGGACGCCCGCGCCCGCCCCCGCAGTGCTCATGTATTCGACCTCGGCTATGACCTTGAGGAGGCACAGCGCTATCCCTGGGTGATGAAGCACACGGGCGCCCCGCCCAAGCAGCGCCCCGACGGCGCCCGACGTGGCAGCGCCGCCTCGTGACACTTCCCGCGCTGGTTCTCGCAGGCTCGCGCGACGGAGCGCAGGACCCACTGGCCCGGCTTGGAAAGGTCGGGCACAAGGCTCTGCTGCCGGTCGGCGGTCGTCCCATGATCGACCGCGTGCTGAGCACCCTCGAAGAGACTAACGGGATCGGCCCTGTTTCCGTCAGCATCGAGGATCACGCAGCCCTGCGGAGACTCGAACGTCCCTTTACCTGCCTGCCCACTGCAAGCGGCCCAAGCGGCAGTGTCGCGCTGGCGCTCGAGGCGCTCGGCACACCGCTCCTGATCACGACGGCTGATCATCCATTGCTTCGCCCTTCCTGGATCACCGCTTTTGTGCAGGAGGCCAATCAAAGCGATTGTGATCTGGCCGTCGGTGTTGCTCTGAAGGCGACGATCGAGCGCGATGTCCCCCATACCAGACGCACCTACATACGTTTGCGTGACATGACGTTCTCAGGCTGCAATCTGTTCCTGATGCGCACGCCAAAGGCGCGTGCCGTCGTCACATTATGGCAAAGCCTGGAGCGTGACCGCAAACGCCCGCTCAGAATGGCGCGCACACTGGGCTACGGCATCCTCCTGCGGGCATTATTGGGCCGCCTGTCCAGCGCGGCCCTTGTGGCCCGCATCGCCCAACTGACCGGTGCGAAGGTGGCGCTGATCCCCATTGATGACGGTCGTGCCGCTGTGGATGTGGACAAGCCGCAGGATCTCGAACTGGTCGAAATGCTGCTGGCCCGATCCGCTTGAGCATGGCCCCATGAAAATTGCCTATGTCATAAATTCGGTCGAGGGGGGCGGCGCCGCCCTGCCGGTCCCGGCCATCACGCAGGTTATGCGCGATCAGGGTCACGAGGTTATCGTGCTTGCCCTCACCCGCCGCGATGGCCGCGCCATCAGGCCCATGATTCAGGCTGGACTGACCGTGCATGTCCGTGAAGGCGGCAGGAAGGACCATCTGGCCGCCCTTGCCTGGCTTGATCGTGAGATTGGCGAGCAGCGACCCGAGCTCATCTGGACATCCCTCACACGCGCAACCCTCCTCGGGCAGCTTGTCGGGTTGCGACGTCGTATCCGGGTGGCCAGCTGGCAGCACTCCGCGCGGCTCAAACCCGCCAATGCACGGCTTTTGCGGCTCATGCGCGGGCTGTCCCGTCTGTGGATTGCCGATTCCACCTGCGTCGAACTCGAAACCGAGAAGAAGCTGGGGCTTGGCGCCGATCGACTCACCTGCTGGCCCATCTTTCGGGCAAGCAGCGACTTCCCGCACGCCGTACCATGGTCGGAAGCCGGCCCCATACGTATCGGCTCACTGGGGCGCCTCCATCCGGTCAAGGGCTATGACGTGCTCTGTGCGGCCGTGAGGCTGCTTGGCAAGATCGAGGGTCTGCCGGAGTACGAGGTTCATATCGCCGGCGAGGGTGAGGAGCGTGACCGTCTGGCAGCGCTTATCGCCCGAGACAGGCTGCCGATCGTCCTGGACGGCTATAACGCTGACCCTAGGCAGTTTCTGGCAACCCTGCACCTCTATGTGCAGCCCTCACAATGGGAGGGGCTGTGCCTTGCGGCGCATGAGGCGCTGCTTTGCGGCGTGCCGGTCATCGCCTCCGAGGCCGGTGAATTGCCGCATACCATCACGCAATCCTGCGGCCGGATCGTTCCCCCGAACGACCCGGAGGCGCTGGCGCTGGCGCTGGCCGGGTTGCTGCGTGAACCCGGCAAGCTGGCTGCAATGGGCGAAACCGGTCGGGCCCGTGTTCTTTCGCGTTTTGATGCGGCCTCGTTCGATCGACGGGGCGCCGAGATTCTAGCGCGACTCGAAAGCACTCTGTGACCGCGTCTGGGTCAGATGCCCGGAGAGGCGGAAATCCATCTGGGCGAAGACCACAGAAGCAATCAGGAGCAGGATCCACACCATACGCGGCGCCGCCTGACGCTCAAAAAACGTCGCTCCTCCGAAGGCAATGAGCGCCAGCAGATCGAGTGCAAAATGCATTCGTTCATCAAGATGGCCGCAGAAATACCCCAGCAGGAACAGGAAAACGCCAAGACCTGCTGCACTCAGCGCTTTCTCCCGGCGCATAAAGGCAACAAGCGGCATAACCCCGTCCGACATCTCGCGTTTATCAGACAAATCTTTCTCCAGAAGGACGTGAGTGCGTAGCTGATGATGAGTAACGGCAAGTGAGCGATACGCAAAGTCCTGTACCCGATGATCAGGCACCCCCGCTCGATACCCAATCAGCCTTCACCCTGCCTGAAACGCAATTTGCCATACGGCGCGCCATGCTCGGGCTATGCCGTACCATGCGCTGGGCCTGCATCAACGAGTTCTCGTTGCCGGCGGCAGGTCGGCGTGCCGACATTATGGCGCTGACGCAGGACGGGATGCTGCATTGCATCGAGATCAAATCCGGACCTCGCGATTTTCTGACCGACCGCAAATGGCCTGAGTATCGTGACTGGTGCGACCGGCTCTATTTCGCGGTGGATCAGGCCTTTCCGCGTGATCTGATCCCGCAGGATGTCGGGCTGTTCGTGGCCCATCTGCCCGAAAGCCCCTCAACCATCCTGCCGGAATGTGCCATGATCCGGGAAAGCCCGCTCTCGAAGCTGGCGACCGCCCGCAGGAAGACCCTGATGCAGCTTTTCGGCCATGGCGCCGCGCTGCGCCTCATGGCGCTTGAAGACCCTGCCATGACGGCATCCCTTCGTGCGGCCCGACGTGTCGAATAAGGAGTATCTGCATGACCACCCCCGCGATGAGCGTTAACCATTCGAGTGATTCCGATGCGAATCTCGAGCGCATGATTGCGCAGCGTCTGGAAGTCGCTCGTGCGGTTGTTGCCGATGCCGCCGCCCTTGCCACGGCCATGCGCCCCCCACCGGGCGGCCCGACCGGCACCACCAAGGGTATGCAGGATTACGTAACCGAGGCCGATATGGCGGTAGAGGCACTTGTCTCCCGTCGTCTGGAAACGCTCTTCCCCGAAGACGGCTTCATGGGTGAGGAAGGCGGTCGACACAGGCAGGGCGGCCTGACCTGGGTGATCGACCCGATTGACGGCACTTCGAATTATGCGCGTGGCCGTGAGCGCTGGTGCGTTTCTCTCGGACTAATGCACGGCGATGTGCCCGTAGCCGGGGTGATCAACGCTCCGGCTCTGGGCGAAATCTATACAGCCCAGCGCGGCGTGGGCGCCTGGATGAACGGCCGCAAGCTTGTCGCCTCACCTGTGACAGACCCGAAAAGCGCCATGGTTGAAATGGGGTGGAGCGCCAAGGTTTCGCCTGAAACCTATGCCCGTCATGCACAGGCTTTTCTTGAGCTGGGCATTGCCCCACGCACTGGTGCCTGCGGCGCTCTGGCCCTCGCCGATGTCGCCTCGGGCCGCTGCGATGGCTATCTGGAAATCGCCATCAATCTGTGGGACGTCGCGGCAGCGCTGGTCCTGCTCGAGGAGAGTGGCGCGCGCGTCTCGCCCTTCCTGCGCGATGGCGGCCTGACCGGGGCGAGACCCATTCTGGCCACCGCTCCGGGCGTGGCTGAGGCCGTTGCAAAGGCAGCCGGGATGGAACTGCTCTGATCGTCTCCTCTTGCCGTCATCGCATGATCTGAACCATTCTCACGCCATAATTGCCGCTCAGGAAATATGGTTTGCCGTACCCGTCTCGGGATACGCAAATCCTGTTTTTCTGCTCGGGTGTTCCCGGTCCGGGCTCGCCCTGCCGGCTCCAGATATGAGGCCCCTACCCTATGGTTTCTTTTCCCTGCCGACTCGTCGCCTCGACGGTACTTCTGGCATCGGGCCTGAGCGCCCTGCCTGCCATGGCCGCATCGAAGCAGCAGGCGCTGGTCGATCGGGCAACGCTGGCTGTTCAGGACATTTTCCAGGGGACTAATCCCAATTCGCGGGCGCAGCGTTATCTGGCCAAGGCCCGCGCTGTGATGGTCTGCCCATCGGTCTTTCGCATGTCGATCGTGTTTGGCGGCGCAGGTGGCGGCTGCCTTCTGCTCTCGCGCGATGCACGCGGCTCATGGTCCGACCCTGCTTTCTACACGCTGAGTTCGGCCTCGATGGGCATTCAGCTTGGGGTCGAAAGCTCGGAGCTGATGTTCTTCGTCATGTCTGATCGTGGCTTGCAGGCCCTGCTCGACAGCCAGTTCAAGTTCAGCGCAGGGGCCTCGGCCTCATTTGCCAATATGGGCAGTGGCATCGAGAGTGGCTCGGCAGGCGCTTCGAACACCGATATCCTCGCCTTGCAGAAATCCTCCGGGCTGTTTGCCGGGGCCTCGCTGGGGGGCTCGAAACTGACAATCGACAGCAGCTCGAACCGCGCCTTCTATAACCAGCCAGTCGGCCCTGAAGACATCGTCATCTCAATGCGGGTGAACAACACGGGGGCCGATCCCCTGCGCCGCGTTCTGATGCAGGTGGTCCAGCAGCAAGGCAGCACGCCCGCTACCGGTAGCGCCGCAGCAACGAGCCCGGCAACCACCAGCAGCGCTGGCAGCAGCCCCTACCCGGCCAACTATGACAGCCGCAAATCCTACGCCAGCCAATCACATGGCGCGATCAAGAGCGAGTCTCTCGCTGCACCGAAATAATCACCGTACTTGGGTAGATAGGGTTTCCACTGCTGGGCTGGCCCCTTAACGGAAACCCGCCCCCCGCGAGGGAGGGTATTGCGGGCAGTGCTTTCCGGCACCTGCCCCTCACCTCAATGCCGATGTTGAGACGGCTCTCCGGCGCCACGACCATCGTGCCGCGCCGGCGCAGCCTGGGGTGACGCGGCTTTGCCGGTTCCGCGCAGGGCTTTGAGCGTTTCAACACGCTGGTTATGCTCGTGCAGATCATGCGAGAAGCCGTGGCCGCCTGTGCCATCTGCGACGAAGTACAGCATATCCCCGCTCGCCGGATGGGCGACCGCATCGAGCGCAGCAAGCCCCGGTGAACAGATTGGACCGGGAGGCAGACCATCAATGACGTAGGTATTATGCGGTCCCGCTTGATGAAGCTCATCATGGGTCAGGCCGTGATCGAGCGTGCCCAGCCCCTCGCTCAGATCGTAAATGGCTGTTGGGTCGGATTGCAGTTTCATCCCCTGCGCCAGGCGATTGAGAAATACGCGGGCCACCTTGGGTCGCTCAGCCGCAATGCCCGTCTCGCGCTCGACAATCGAGGCCAGGATGAGAAGCTGTTCAGGCGATGTCAGACCGATGGATGGATCACGCCCTGCCCATACACGGGCGAGAGTCTCACTCATGAGCGTTTCCAGACGGCTGACAAGACGGGCGCGTGATGTATCGCGTTCGTAGGCGACCGTCTGGGGCAGGATTGCGCCTTCACGCAGCGGCGGCACCTCTCCTGTCAGGAACGGGGCCTCTCGAAGAATTATCGCGATCTGCCGCGCTGTACGCCCCTCCGGAATGGTCAGAAAATGCCGGACTGGCTGCCCATGACGTAACACATAGAGCACGTCGAGCATTGAGGCTTGCGCCGGGAAATGCAGTTCAGCGGCATGCAACGCCCCATGAGACGCCGTTGCCCGGGCAGCAAGACGGAAACTCAGTTCGGACAGCGTACCGGGCGAGATAATCCCGGCCTGCGCCAGATCATGGGTGATGTGGGCTGTTGCGCCATGTGGGACGACATGATCCGTGGCGGCCTGCAAGGGACCGGGCTGCGTAACCTGATGCCAGATCAGTGCAGCCCCTCCTGCCGTGGAAAGGAGCAGAAGCAGGACGAGGGAGAGAATGACACGCTTCATGTTCACTCCCGAAAGAACGGATGCCGGTCATCCGGCATCCGGTGCTGGATATCCCTGACGTGGGACCGTTTCAGGCCAAACCCCGGAGTCAGCTCCCGTCACACTGCACCACGACGAGCGCCGAGACGGGCCAGGCCTTACTCACGGGGTCAGAATCACTAAATCAGACGCCCTTGACGATCAGGCTGGCATTGGTCCCGCCAAAACCGAAGCTGTTGGACAGGGCAATGTTGATCTTGCGCTGCTGGGCCTCGTGCGCCACGCGGTCGATGACGCTCTCACGCGCGGGGTTGTCGAGATTCAGCGTCGGGGGGGCTACGTTGTCACGGATGGCCAGCATGGAGAACATGGCCTCTACCGAGCCGGCAGCGCCGAGCAGATGCCCGGTGGCGGATTTGGTGGAGGACATCGCAACATGCTTTGCGTCATCGCCGAACATGCGCTCAACCGCATCAAGCTCGAGGTCATCGGCCATGGTCGATGTTCCGTGGGCGTTGACGTAGTCGATATCGGCCGGCGTAATCCCCGCAGAACGCAGCGCAGCCTTCATGGCACGGAAAGCGCCTTCATGCCCTTCCGCCGGTGCCGTGATGTGATGGGCATCGCCGGACAGGCCGTAGCCGATGATCTCACCATAGATCTTCGCGCCGCGTGCCTTGGCGTGCTCGTATTCCTCAAGCACGACAATGCCCGAGCCCTCGCCCATGACAAAACCGTCGCGGTCACGATCCCAAGGGCGCGATGCCTTCTCGGGCGTATCGTTAAAGCCGGTGGACAGCGCGCGGGCAGAGGAGAACCCGGCAATACCGAGCGGGCAGACAGCGGCCTCGGCACCACCAGCGATCATCACGTCGGCATCGCCCAGCATGATGAGGCGTGTGGCATCGCCAATGGCATGCACACCGGTCGCACAGGCGGTGACGGCCGAGTGGTTCGGGCCCTTGAAGCCATAACGAATCGAGACATGGCCCGAGATCAGATTGATCAGCGCCGAGGGGATGAAGAAGGGCGACAGGCGACGGGCCTTGCCGCTCGCAACGGTCAGGGAGGCGTCATAGATGGTCTGCAGACCACCGATGCCCGAGCCGATCATCACGCCCGTGGCGCAGCGATCTTCCTCGGTTTCCGGCTTCCAGCCTGAATCCTCAATGGCTTGAATGGCAGCCGCCATGCCAAGATGGATGAAACGATCCATCTTTTTCTGGTCCTTCGTCGGGACCCAGTCCGAGAGCGTCAGACCGCCTTCTGCCGTCGGGCCCTCGGGCACTTCGCCAGCCACATGGGCGGGGAGATCGCTCGGGTCGAAGCAGGAGATACGGCCAATGCCGGTCTGTCCGGCGATAAGACGCTGCCAGGTCTGTTCCACGCCCACTGCCAGAGGCGTAACAAGCCCCATACCGGTGACGACAACGCGTCTTTCTTTCATTGCCGACAGGTTTGCCATCATGGGCGGACGAAGCTCCAGTCATAAACGCCAGCTCCCGGCGGCTGCCAAGGGGGAGCGGCTGTCAATCTCGTCGTATGTCCCGGCTCCGCACAGATCGGGAGCCGGAGAAGATCATTGCATCGGGCATTGCGGCCCGATGCAGCCAGATCAGGCGGCCTTCTGCTTTTCGATGTAGTCGATGGCGTCCTTGACGGTCGCAATCTTCTCGGCTGCATCTTCCGGGATCTCAACGCTGAAAGCTTCCTCAAACGCCATGACCAGCTCAACCGTGTCGAGGCTGTCAGCGCCGAGGTCGTCGATGAAGGAAGCGTCAGGGGTTACCTTGCTCTCTTCAACGCCGAGATGCTCAACAACGATTTTCTTAACCTTATCGGCGATTTCGCTCATCTGTTCTGGCTTCCTGTGTGCCCGGCAATTCGGGCGGTTCGAAACTGTTTACCATCCGTCTGGTTACCCAGTCGGTCCCCGTCTTTACTCCAGAGACGGCATGATCTGCCAGTACTCCGGATCGCGGACCGAAGATCGGGCCCCGGCGGGCCGAGACGCCCACGCTTCGGACGAAGCAGCGGGCGCTTAGCATGGTTTACCCTCGCACGCCAAGCTTTGCGTGCGAGCGGGGCCGATGCCCTTATGGCATCGCCATGCCACCATTGACATTCATGGTCATGCCGGTCACCCAACCGGCCTCTTCCGAAGCAAGATACACGGCTGCGGCGGCAATGTCTTCCGGCTTGCCCATACGACCGAGCGGGATCGAGCCGAGCAGCTTGTCGCGCTGTGCTTCAGGCAGAACCGCCGTCATGGCTGTCTCGACAAAGCCCGGTGCAATGACATTGACCGTGACCCCGCGTGAGCCGGCCTCCTGCGCGAGTGACTTGGTCATGCCGATCATGCCTGCCTTGGCAGCCGAGTAATTGGCTTGCCCGCCATTACCGGTCACACCGACGATGGAGGCGATGTTGATGATGCGACCCGCGCGACGACGGAGCATCCCCTTCAGCGCAGCACGACACAGACGGAACGGAGATTCGAGATCGACCGTCAGCACCTGCGACCAGTCCTCGTCCTTCATTCGAATGATCAGGCCATCGCGCGTCAGACCGGCATTGTTCACCAGAATATCGAGCGGCTTGCCGAGCAGTTCTTCCGCCTTGCCCACCAGGGCATCGGCCTCGGCACCGACGGAGAGGTTGGCCGCACAGACATGCACCCGCTCGCCAAGGCTGGCTGCGACCTCGGCCAGTGCTGCCTCACGCGTGCCGGACAGCACGACTTCGGCGCCCTGCGCGTGAAGCGCGCGGGCGATAGCAGCGCCAAGGCCGCCAGAAGCACCGGTGATGAGGGCCGTTTTGCCTTCAAGACTGAACATCGTTTTCTTCTCCACGCTTTCAGAGGTCACGCAGCAGCGCCTCGATTTCTTCAGGGGTTCCGGCATTACGGGCCGTCATGTCGGGAGCAATGCGCCGTACCAGACCGGTCAGCACCTTGCCTGCGCCCAGCTCGACCTGCGAGGTGACGCCCATAGCCGCCATGGCCAGGACACTTTCACGCCACCGCACCGAGCCCGTCACCTGCTGCACCAGCAGGGAAGCAACGCGCAACGCATCGGTATTCTTCGTCGCTGTAACATTGGTGATGACAGGAATGGCGGGGGTCGCAATCTCGGCGCGTTCGAGAGCCTCGGCCATGCGTTCGGCCGCCGGCCCCATGAGGGATGAATGGAACGGCGCGGAAACGGGCAGCATCACGGCGCGCTTCACCCCTCGGGCCTTGGCCACCGTAATGGCACGCTCGACCGCCGACAGCCGGCCGGACACGACAATCTGGCCACCGCCATTGTCATTGGCCAGTTCGATCGTCTCATGACGATCGGCCTCACCCTCGACCCTCAGACGCGCCGCCTCGGCACAGATCTCCTGCGCCAGTTCAGCCTCGACGCCAAGCAGGGCGGCCATGCCACCCTCGCCTGCTGGCACGGCTTCCTGCATGGCCAGCCCTCGCAGGCGCAACAGCTTTGCAGTCTGGGCAATACCCAGCGCACCTGCGGCGGCAAGGGCGGAATACTCACCCAGCGAATGACCGGCCACGACGGTCGCCTTGTCTGCGAGCCTGAAGCCACCCTCATTTTCGAGCACGCGCACCGTAGCCATAGAGACGGCCATCAATGCCGGCTGCGCATTCTCGGTGCGGGTCAGGTCGGCAGCTTCGCCGGTAAAGATCAGTTTGGACAGATGCTCACCAAGCGCATCGTCAACTTCCTGAAAAACCTCTCTCGCCGCCGGGAAAGCCTCGTAGAGGCCCTGTCCCATTCCAATGGACTGGCTGCCCTGACCGGGAAACACGAACGCATGAACTGACATGACCGTACCTTCATTCACGCCTTGGCACCTGCGCCGCGGCCCTCCTGCCCCGGCACAAGGACCGGGGACTATTCTGACCCGCGTGATGGCGGAGGCAACGGCTTCCTGTCAAATCGTTACTTTGCAGTCAGATCGCCGCGCAGGGCGAAAGGAAGGGTCATCACAACCCGACTGAGCGGCCTGGTTGCGCTGAACTCGGCATCCTTCCTGAAGTTCTGAGGGCGAAAGACGTAGGGATAGGGCGTACTGCCCTGATTATCGACCAGCAGCCGCTCCACACCGCCCTCCCGCACAATGAAACGGCTACCGGGCGCGACATCGACACCCAGTCTGTGCGTATCGGGCAGCAACAAGGCCACGAGAAATCCCCCTTCATCCTCAATACAGCCATCAAGCTGCGCCAGCCATTTCAAAGCCTGCTGCCGGGTAAAATGCTGCCTGTCCGCAGGCGCCAGCGTGAAGAAGAAACCGACATTCAGACGCTCACCGGGCTTGAGCCGTGCATAGATTGCCGGATCGGCCTCCCAGAGTGCTGCCTCATGAGGCACGACGATTTCATCATCCGTGCCAAGCGGCGGACCGGGGAACAGGTGACTGACCCGCTCTCCCAGCTTCATCATCATACCCGTTGTCCGTGCGGCTCCGTCTCCCGGTTGGAGCATAGCCTGCAGATGCAGGGTCAACCCTGCACGATCCGCCTCGGGGAAGGAGTTGAACCGACGAAAAATGCGTTCCAGTCGCCGGTATCGTTGTGACAGGGGCACCATGCCTTGCGCCGTGACCCTGATTGTCTCGACAGACTGCCCAGTCGCCTCGCGCCCTTCGCCGGGCAGCCGGTTCATGGCCGCAGGCGACCCTGTTCCGGGCGTCAAGGGCGACGAGCCTGATGCCAACAAGGCACCGCCATCAGATGCGCTCTGCCCCAGACAGGCGTTTGGCGTCAGGAGACACAAAGCCGCTGCGATGAGGGGCCACAAAGCGACCCGACCGGCTCTGCTGACATTGGCACGACCCAGAATGACGCGTGGCAAAGGCGGCATGGAATTGACGTTCATGGTGCTCTGTTCTTCTGCAAGACAATGAACACCTGCGGCACCCGCGCTGGATCGTCAAGGAACTCGATGATGCGAAACAGATGCCCCCATTTCTGGATGATATAGGTGCGCGGGATGATCGCTTCACCATAATGAGCCGCCGGGTGCGGGCGCCTGACTGGCGATGCATGAAGAAACCGGCCAGCGTCGTAGCGCGCATGAGCCCGCGCCTCATCCGTGAAGCTATCGGCGCAGGCTTCGTGCCAGCCATGCTCCAGCCTGATGCCGGATGCCCGCTTAAGGCGTTGTTCCGCGCAGAAATCGATAAACCGGCGGCTTTGGGTGGTGATGATCGCAAGGCCACCCGGCGCAAGAAGACGATGAAACTCAGCAATCCACTGCCCGGCCAGATACTCATCGAGGTGTGAAAAGACCGAGAAAGAAACGATCAGATCGAAAGACCCGTTAGTGAACGGGACAGGCGGGGCCATGCCGCAGCTCATGAAGTTGAGCGCCGGATTACAGCGGCGCGCCTCCATCAGAAACCGTGTTGTCGAATCAATCCCATAAAGGTTTTCCGGGCGTATATCTTTCATGAACAGGCGAAGAATACGCCCCCAGCCGCATCCGAAATCCAGCACCTTCATCCCAGCTGAAATGGGTCGATCGGTGAAATGGCCGAACGCCTTGATTTCGCGATAAAACATGTAGGCCTCATGCAGTGAGACCTCTCCCGCGTGACCATGTATCTCGCGCTGGAGCGTTTCCGCAGGAAAGCTCGGCATACGCACATGATCGATCTCAGGCATATGGATCGATGCGACCAGTATCTTGAGCCAGTCCTCATCACTGCATAGCCTGAACCGCTCATGCAGATCAGAGGCATCGGGATAAGAGGACATACGCGGCCTTACCTGTTAATTCAGGAAAGACTCTATAATATAGGTGCAAATAACATGAAAGTTTTCTGTCAATTACTTAAATAGAAACAATATCTGTGCAGCAGCACCTCATCGAGCCCGGAAATCCGCAAGTGCAGCATGGCCATCACCTTGCAGCACCTCACAAGGCTCGAATTCGCGGAGGAACGAGGTCCTAGCGTGCGACCAGACGTCCACGCTGCCAGGCCTCGGCAGCTTCTTCCGGATCCATCCCATCAATCTGGATGGCGTAGTCGAGCGCACTCATGACCTTGTTGCCAAGGGTCATTTCCGACAATTCGTCGAGCATATCCTGGTCAGCACAGGCTGCCACGGCCTCACGCACCAGCAGGGAGGCCTCCATTTCCTCGGACAGGCGCGGGTCCTGCACAGGCTGGAATGCCTCATGATTGAAAAGCGCATGGGGCTGAGCGAGGAAAACCAGAACCCGGCGTCCCTCCTCATGGGCCGTGTGCACGAAAGCGTGGAGCCCTGCATCATCGCAAATCTCCACCGGCACGCCATCGAGACCGGGCGTCTGTGTCAGGAGCGCGTTCATACGTC
Source organism: Asaia sp. As-1742 (assembly GCF_011753235.1). Taxonomy (NCBI): domain Bacteria; kingdom Pseudomonadati; phylum Pseudomonadota; class Alphaproteobacteria; order Acetobacterales; family Acetobacteraceae; genus Asaia; species Asaia sp. As-1742. Next base: position 23,350 of record NZ_VWWA01000011.1, read on the forward strand.
CGGCATCCGAACGAGCGGCCACGACAACATCAACATCCTGCGCACCAAGCGCAGCGATCGGCGGAAGATCATCGAAGCTCGCCCAGCAATAATAAGGGCGGTAGAGCGTTCCAAGAACCCGCATCCCGTATTGCAGCAACACAGCATCGCGCGGCAGCCAAGCCGAAACCAGCAGATCTATAGCCCCCTCCTCAAGCATTGAGGGGAGTTCGCGCTCGTCGGCATCAACAAAATCGACCTCGACCTCATGCGCATCAAGTACGCGGGCAACTGCACTGGCGCAACCAGCATGGAGCGCGGTGCCCAGATAGCCAAGGGAGATCGTCGTCATGAGAAGTCCTTTTGGCCGCAAGGCACGGCCGGGGAGAGGTTAAGGCAATTGGCCTGTGTTCGATCACTTCATACCATGAATGGCAAGAGGCGAGCGGCACTTTGCTGACATGACGAGCGCAATCGGAGAGGGGAGACCAACACACCCGCGGACACCGCCCCTCTCCGTCAGGAGGCATGTCTGGGGGCTGTCCACAAACTCCCGATGGATCAGTTTTCCTGTGCCTGACGCAACGGAACCGAGAACTCGGCATCACACCCCGTTGGTGGATACCGCACAATAGCGCTTCCCTGATGACCAAACCCGGCCTGCAGCAGACGTGACCCAAAACCGGTGGTTACCGGAGGGTTGACGGGCGGTCCTCCCTCCTCGTGCCAATGCAGGGTCAGGGTATCGCGACCGGAGTCCTGAATGATATCCCACACCAGACTGACTTTTCCGCCCTCGACACTCAGCGCGCCATATTTGGCTGCGTTCGTCCCCAGTTCGTGCAGCATGAGACCAAGCGTCGTAGCCGTATTGGGGCCGATCGAGACCGTAGCGCCTGCAAGATGAAAGCGGTCGATCGGCGCGATGCGTGACAAGACTTCCTGCGCCAGCAAGGCAAGATCGCCCCGCCGCCATGACTGGCGCATGAGCAGATCATGAGCCGAACCAAGCGCTACCAGTCTTTTCTCGAAAGCCTTGACGGCAAGTCTGTTCTCAACACCGCGCAGGCTCTGATTGGCGAGAGCCTGAACCAGAGCGAGCGTATTCTTCAGTCGGTGCGCCAGTTCCTGATGCAAGGTAAGCTGGTGCGCTCTTGCCTCAAGTGACGCCGCAGCAGCCTGCGCACGGTCAGACACTGCGCGCACAAAAGCGAGCTCCTGATCGGACCAGTCACGCGGCGTACAACTCTGTACGAACAGACAATGCGTCATCCGGCCCTGCGCCATAACAGGCATGAGCAACTGCGCCCGGACCTGATCGCCTTCGCCGCAATGAGGCATGATGCACGGTATCCAGACATTTTCGCGGGCATCACGCACCGCGAGCAACAAGCCCTGATCCAGCACGCCAATGGCTGCCGGAAACGCAGCACGACGATAGCGACCTTTCGCACTCGGTACGGAAGCGGCATGCCAGTCCTGCGGCACGCTGAAAAAGCCCTCCTCACCTGACTCTACAACGGCGCACCCTGCGCGATCAGCAGCGAGGGCATCACCAAGCGCGCTCGCTGCTGCGAGATAAGCGTCATCCTGCGTGTCGACCTTGCGCAGGGCATCGCCAAGCATGACCATAGCAGCCAGCCTGTTCGTCGCGACACGATCGCGCGTGATGTCCTCGATCGTGCCAATCAGACGCCAGGGCTTGCCACGATCATCCGCCTCGATTTCGGCGCGTCGCCTGACCCAGCTCTGGGTGTGGTCGGTGAGGTTTCTGATTGCATAATCCGTTTCCGGCAAGACAACCTCATCGCTGGTCCCTTCGCCGAAACGCAGCAGATCCGTATCAGGAACCGGCATACATTGTGCAAAAACCTCCAGCGGGCACTGCTTTCCGGTGGGAACGCCTGATAGACGCAGTAATTCCGCCGAAAGCGTGATCGTGTTGCTGCCATGGCATATCTCGAACGTGCCAATCCCGGGCATATCCTCGATGGATGGAAGCCTCCCCGTCATACGGGTGACCGGCACTCGACCTCGGCCGGGGGGATGGTATCCCCTCTGTTGCACCACCCGCTTCCCCCGGACCAGGCCGCTCCAGAACCAGAACGATCTGCCTGACAATCGCGTCCAGCCCCTCCCGAAAGGAGGTGGCCTCCGTGTCCAACAGGTGGCGGGTGAGGAAACAGAGGATGCCCTCGCCCTGCCCGTCAGGCAGCAGAAACGAAAGAGCAATCTGGAAGGCATAATTCCAGGGCGCACGCGCCAGCTCGGCCAGAGGAGACAAGACCTCCTGGGTAAAAGTACGCCGTGGCGGATCGAGGGCATCGAGCATCAGGGGCAGCGCCCCGTACGTTACTCCCACGACATGCCTGCCCTTTTCGGGCAGGGCAATATACGCCGCAGGCGCACGGGCTACGGCCGCTGCAACCGTAAGAAGGTCGTGCAGATCGTGCTGGCGTCTCATGAGACACCAGACTTTCGGATTGTGAGCGGGTTGGTCGTCTCTTCTGTCGGAGACTGTTCCCTCGCCGCTCGCATGACAAACATTATGCCTGCTTCACCTTTCAGGAATGGCACGCTCGCCATCGCATCACAGAGATACGGTGACAAGCCTGCCGGTTAACGATGATGATTCAATAATCACCATATTTTAACGCGATCCTCCGGCGCGAGATAGAGCTTGTCGCCCTTCTTCACGCCAAAGGCATCATACCAGGCATCAATGTTATGCATGGGCAGATTAACGCGCGCTTCCGGCGCCGAGTGAGGATCGGTGACGGCGCGATTGCGGATCGAGTCAGGACGGAGCTTCTGGCGCCATACCTGTGCCCAACCAAGGAACACGCGCTGATCACCGGTCAGGCCATGCACCACCGGTGCGGGCTTGCCATGCAGCGACGCGTGATAGGCATCGAGCGCCAGGGTGAGACCGCCGAGATCGGCGATGTTCTCGCCCATCGTCAGCTTGCCGTTGAGGTGCACGCCCGAAAGCACTTCGAACGCGTCATACTGCTTGCCAAAACGATCGGCCAGCGCCTGGAAGCGCTTGACGTCATCAGGTGTCCACCACTGGTGCAGACGGCCATGCTCGTCGTACTGACGCCCTTCATCGTCGAAGGAGTGGGTCATTTCGTGACCGATTACCCCGCCGATAGCGCCATAATTGACCGCGGCATCCCCCTTGGGGTCAAAGAAAGGCGGCTGCAGGATGGCTGCCGGAAAGACGATCTCAACCTGGTTCGGATCGTTATAGGCATTCACCGTCTGCGGCGTCATGAACCACTCGTTGCGGTCCACCTTCTTGTCGAGATGACCAAGGTTGTATTGCCACTCGAAGGCAACCGCACGTGCACCGTTGCCATAGAGGTCGCCCGGCTTGACCGTCAGACCGTCATAGTTGCGCCACGTGTTCGGATAACCGACCTGGATTTCGAAATTCTGCAGCTTGCGCCCTGCCGCTTCGCGCGTCGCAGGGGCCATCCAGGCATTATGCGCCAGACGGTTCGCGAAGGCGTTTTTCACGTCATGGGTGAGCTCGGTGATACGTGCCTTGGCAGCCGGCGGGAAATACCGGTCGACATAGATCTTGCCGATCGCCCAGCCCATAGCGTCTTCCGTGTGTTCCACGGCCTGTTTCCAGCGCACGGGAAGCTGTGGCGACCCTTCGAGTTCATGATCATAGAAATCGAAGGATGACTGCACGAAGTCGTGGCTCAGATAAGGCGAGGCATTGACGGCCAGATGAAAGGCAAGCCACGCCCGCAATGTGCCATAATCAGCCGCAGAGAGTGTTTTGGCCATACCGGCCAGCGCAGTCGGCTCGCCGACAATGATACGGCGTGCGCCAAGCTTGTCCGCCGGAATACCGGCAGCCGTCAGGAAGGCTACCCAGTCAACGCCCGGCGCTTTCTTCGCCAGTTCATCGACGGTCATCGGGTTGTATACCTTGACCGGGTCACGCATCTCGGTGCGAGACCATTCCGACTGCGCGAGCGTGGTTTCCAGCGCGACAATCTTCGCGGCCGCCTGCTCGGCATCCGGCCATGAGATCATGCCAAGGGCCTTGGCGACATAGGCCTGATAGGCCTTCTTCTTCGCGGCAAAATCTGGCTTCAGGTAGTAATCCCGGTCCGGCAGGCCAAGATGCCCCTGATGCAACGACAGCGCATACTGCTCGGGATTATTGTCATCCGCGTTGATCATCAGACCAAACGGTGTGTACTGGAAGTTGAAGGCTGCCTGACCAAACAGTCGGGCCAGGCTCGACTGGTCCTTCACCGCCTGGATGGCGGCAAGATCAGCCTTGAGCGGCTCCGCACCGAGCTTGTCAGCCTTGGCTGTATCAAGGAAGGTCGCATAGAACGCCCCGAGCTTTTCCTCGGTCGTCTTCGGATTGGCAGCGGGATGCTTGCCCGCATCGGTCAGGATTGACTGAACGCGCTCATGAGCTGTCTCGGTCAGGATGACAAACGGACCGAAGGATGAGCGATCAGCCGGTATGACGACATTCTTCAGATAGGTGCCGTTGGCGTACTGGAAGAAATTGTCCCCGGGGCGCACGGCCTTGTCCATGCCGGACATATTGAAACCCCAGCTCGGGTCATAGGGCTTCACCGAAGCCGCATCCGCCTTTGCCGGAACCGCATCGGCAGCACGAGCCACCGGCAGGACCTGATGAGTCAAGGCGATGACACTGACAGCTCCGAGCCAGAGCGAGGTGGTACGTTTGAATTTTCCGGTCACAAGCCATCACTTTCAGCAGGTTCAACACCATCCCGCCCATTTCTGGCACGGGACACATCGTGCAACGTTATGACAGATTTTGTTTAACGGCGAGTCCGCGTGTTTGCCTTGCGCGAAGTAGGCTCCAGACTTGCCGAAGCCAGCGCGTTGAAGTCGAAAACCACTACTTTTTCGAGTGACGGACCCGCAAATTCCTTGAACGCTTCATGAGCAGGATCAAACCATGCCGGGTCCATCACGACAGGCTTCCCGACATAGAAGTTGCGATCGCCTTCTGAAGCGAAGGTCACGATGAAGGCCTGCTGCAAACCAGCATCCACGCCTTCGCCGCTGTTTTGCACACCCATCTCGATCGAGCGCACCGGGTGCGACCCATCGGGGCGGCGTGAGTCCTGCACAAGCCTCAGGAAGCGTGAGGTGATTTCAGCCCGCATGGCATTGGTGGTGCCCGGCTTGTAGCGGAACATCACGACGTGCCGCAAAAGCCCCGGTCGCCAGCTGGACGCCGTGAACTGGGGGAGGCCCACCTGAGCCGCGAGCTGACGGGCGGCAATCGTGCCATCATCAGCAACCGGGGGCAGATTCACTGGACCCGACGACGCGATCGGCAGGGAATAGGGATCAGCCATTGCCGATGTCACACAGAAGCTGGCGGCCACGGGGAGGAACGCAGTGAGTGCTGCCCCCATAAGGCGAAGGCGTGTGAAAGTGAGCGACAAGGGTAGCCCTCCAATTGAGTCGGTTCCGTTCGTCTGACATTAGACCACGAAACCCGCTCGGGAGGGCTTAATTCTCAGTAGGAGAGAAAACGCTTTCGTTACGAGGCTGCGATAGCCTTGCGGAAGCGCTTCGCCTTGAACTGGATCAGCTGATACATCGCCTTGGCAATCAGCACCTGCACTTTCGAGTGCGGCGTGAAGCCGATGGTCTTGAAGATCATGCTGGTCACACGATTGATGTGCTTGGGCTGATAATAGCCCATCGCCCGCGCCATGTACGCCGCGATACATTTCTTGTGATCATAGGGCGTGTTGGCAGGCATGTTGGTGGTGTAATAGGCGGTCGCGAGCTCGTCATCCTCGCTTTCCGTCACACGCCCCAGCGCAATCTTTGTTCGCTGCCACACGCTGAGCTTCTCGCGCTTGAGATAACGGTGCATGTGGTCATAGAACAGCTTGAAATGACGGTATTCGTCAGCCGCAATCTGCTTGCAGATGGCCTTGAGTACCGGCTCATCCGTTGCATCTGCCATAGCAGTGTAGAATGACGAGGTGCCGGTTTCGACCATGCAGCGCGCAATAAGCTCGCCCGTGCGCGACCCGCGGATCGACGCGTCGACATCCTGCTCGATATGATAGGTCGCCCGGTAACGCTCAAACGCCTTCATATAGTCCCAGCTCGGATCGGCCAGCATGGCCCATTTGCCCAGCGCATCCCCATGCTGGACTTCCTCGACCGCCCAGTTATCGGCGGCCTGCCGGAAATCGGGGTCACCTACAAAGACATTACCGAGGTACACGGCGTAATCGAGCCCGTTCCGCTCGACCACCGCCGCAGCCTTGATGACCGGAATCAGATCCGGGTCCACACGGGATGCATCAAAGGCATCCCAGTCCATCTGATCGATGCGCCAATGTTTCATGACGCCTAGATGACATGTCCCGGCCATTTTGGGTAGAGTTCTCGCGCAGGCGCGTGACAAGCGCCCCCTTGCTGTGGCATCGCTGCCTGAGCTTTTCCTTTTCAAATGTTTTGGAGCCATGCCCCGCATGTCCCTCGATACCCTGACACGCGACCCGGTCCTCCCTCGTGAAATACGCGCCCAAGGGCACGACATCCAGGCCGGCTGGAAACCCGAGATCAGGCATGACTGGACTCGCGATGAAGTTGCGGCACTGATCGACCTGCCCTTTCCCGAACTGATCTTCCGCGCCCAGATGGCCCATCGCGCCTATTTCGATCCCACCCGCGTGCAGATCTCGACGCTCCTCTCCATCAAGACAGGCGGCTGCCCCGAGGATTGCGCCTATTGTCCCCAGAGCGCCCTGCACGAAAAAAGCGTGAAGGCCGAGCGCCTTATGGCTGTTGAAAAAGTGCTGACTGAAGCCCGGGCCGCCAAGGCTGCCGGTGCCGGACGTTTCTGCATGGGGGCAGCTTGGCGCTCCCCCAAGGAGCGTGACCTCGACACCGTGTGCGCCATGATCGAAGGCGTGAAGTCACTCGGGCTCGAAACCTGCGTGACGCTGGGCATGCTCGACGGCGAGCAGTCGCGCCGCCTTAAAGAGGCAGGCCTCGACTACTACAACCACAACCTCGACACCTCGCCCGAATATTACGACAAGATCATCACCACGCGCACTTATCAGGACCGCCTCGACACGCTTTCGAACGTGCGCGATGCCGGTATCAATGTCTGCTGCGGCGGTATCGTCGGCATGGGTGAGGATGAGAGCGACCGCGCAGGCCTGATCGCGACCCTTGCCTCCCTGCCCCAGCACCCTGAAAGCGTGCCGATCAATCTGCTCGTACGCGTCGAAGGCACACCGCTCGCCGAAGCCGAGGCCGTTGATCCCATCACCTTCGCCCGCGTCGTAGCCGCTGCACGCATCACCATGCCTGCCAGCCATGTACGCCTTGCCGCAGGCCGCGAACTGATGAGCGACGAGGCGCATGCCCTGGTATTCCTCGCCGGCGCCAACTCGATCTTCTGCGGCGACAAGCTGCTGACTACCCCTAACCCCGCCGAGCATCGCGACCGCAAGCTTCTGGCGAGCCTCGGCATGAAGCCGATGACCGAAGGGCACTGAACCGGTCTGGTTCGGTACCGCTTGGAGGGGCCGGTTCCTGCAAGGGGCCGGCCTTTTCTGTATGCGACGGTGTCGGGGCTCTGCCCCGCTCCCCGGAAAGGGGCGTGGGCCCCTTTCATCCCTGATGTTTTTGCAGAGCTTCAGCGAGAACTGACCTGTCGAAAATGATGTGAGTTCGATGGCCTGCGGCGCTGGTTTGTGAGTGGCAGATCAGGGGCTTGTGTCTGCTGGATATTGAAAATCGCCGAGCAGGTACCTTCTGGGTGGGTCGCGCATATCCGCTGAGCGCGCGCGATCCGACTTGCAACGAGGCTCCATGAAAAAAGCCAGCCCGAAGGCTGGCTTTGGAACAATCGTCATCGGGCCATCTCCGATGGCCGGGGGGGCGGGCCTCCACTTGCCCCATGAGCTGCTCAGAAATCGGCGGTGACAGAGAACTTGAACGTGCGCGGCAGGCCCTGAAGCAGATAACCACCGAATGCGCTTTCCCAATAACGCGTATTGGCAAGGTTATCGACACCCAGACGGGTCGTGATGGCCTTGTGCTCCACAACAAAGCTGTAGCGTGCACCCACATCGAAACGCGTCCAGTTTGGCACACGCATCTTGTTGAGATTGTCGGCATATTGATGGCCGGTCTGGATCACACGCCCCGTAAGCGTCGCGCCACGAATGAACGGCAAATCATATTCAAGATTACCGTTGATCGTGTAACCCGGCACGCCGATCACACGGTTGCCATTATACAGCCCGCCCGACGTGCGACGCTGATCCGCGTCGATGATCGAGGTACCACCGTTGAAGCGCAGACCCTTGAAGATTTCACCATTGACGGTGAACTCGATACCACGGTTACGCTGCAACCCATCTACCGAGAAAATGCTGGTGCTCGTGCCGGGAATCGCAACGCTGTAGGCGTTGGGCTTGTCGATCTGGAAAATCGAAACCACCGTCGAGAAACGGCCGATATCGTATTTCGCCCCAAGCTCGTACTGGACCGTCTGATAAGGTGGGAAAATCTGCCCCAGATTGACAACCTGACCGCTGGCCTGAGGGCCGGGCGCCAGTCCCTCGATGCGATTGAAATAGATAGACGTCTGGCGTGTAGGGTGCACAACAAGCCCCACAACGGGCGTGAATGCTCCCTGATCGTAAGAGGTTGTGCCGTTGCCATAATTATAGGCGACTGTCTTGATCGACTGATAGCGAAAGCCTGCCGTCAGCGCGACACGGTCATGAAATGCCGAGACGGTATCAGAGAAGAAAAGGCTCCACAGACGCGTGGTATTGTTCTTCTGCGGATTATCGATGTTTCCGCCGATATACGTTTCGGGCTGCGACGCATTATAGAGCGTCGGATGATAGATGTTCGTGGCCTGCCTCGTCAGAGCGAGAGCGTAGGCGGAAGCATTTTCCTCCCACAGGCCAGACCCACCGGCATTGATTTCGTGCTTGATGCCACCCGTGTTGAAATGCGAGCGCAGCCCGGCCTGTGTGCTTTCATTGGTCTGTACATAGGGCACATACATGGCCCCGTTATAACCCGCCCCGGTCTGGCTGTTGGTGACATAGGTGCTACCGTAATTGCCCTTCTCGTTGCCTCCCAGACCGCCGAACTGCGCATAAGCCGTCAGGTATTTGCTGAAATCATGCTCCACCTTCAGCTTGCCATAGATGTAGTTCAGCTCCGTATAGGTCCAGGGCTGACCGTAATTCGATCCTGCGCCCGGCACTTTCGGTACTGAGGTCGCGCCGCTCAGGAACACGCCACCGCGCCCGCCATTCACGCCCTGGTTCTCATAGGCCATGTCCACGGTAACACGCGTGCGTTCTGCCCGGTCATGCCAGTCGAAACCGCCACCTACCGCAACCTGATGGCGCTTCTCCCGGTCGATGGCCGCAACACCGCTACGGCCTGCAACGTTGATCCGCACCCCGAACTGCTTGTCCTGGCCAAAGCGTCGACCCACATCGACGGCGCCTCCACCCATCGAGGAGCTGGTGTAGTCGCCCGTGACACGCGTCAGGGGGGTATCGCCGGCATGCTTGAATTCGAGATTGATATTGCCGCCCTGTGCCGTACCACCCGGTGCAGCACCATTGAGGAACGCCGAAGCGCCGTTGAGCACCTGCACCTGTTCGTAAAGCTGCGGTGAGACGAGCTGACGCGGCGTGATACCGTAAAGCCCGTCAATTGCCACGTCATCGCCATAGACAGGGAAGCCGCGGATCACGAACTGTTCGGAGAAATTGCCGTAACCGAGCGTTGTACGCACGGTCGGGTCATTCATCAGCACCTCGCCCAGCGTCTGGGACTGCTGGTTGAGAATCAGCGCCGAGGTGTAGCTGCGCACGTTGAAGGGCACGTCCAGTCCCTTCTTGTTGCCCAGCGCACCCAGATTACCGCCTGACTTCACTTCCATACGGTTCTGACGCTGCGCCTTGACCTCGATCTGCTCGTCGCTGGTCAGGGCCTGGCTACGCGCCTTGTTAACCCCTCTCGCGTTTTTCTGACTGTCTTTCACCGCCCCCGATTGCGATTGTGCCTGCGCGGGTGTCTGATCCTGTGCGAAAGCTTGGCACGGCAGGGTTGCAGACAGCATGAGCAGGGCAGAAAGTGCCAGACGTCGTGGACGCGGCATTCCGGGGTTCAGGGCGGACAAGGTGAGCAGGCTCAAGAGGCTAATCTCATTGACAAGAGGTAAATGACGCGGCCAAATAGACGCGAATAAGAAACGCTCGCAACTAAACTTTGTCCTGACCTGCGATAATCGCGTCGCGAAGCTGGGCGCTGTTGCACAGGAAGCACATGCGAAAGAGTATCAGTTACAAACAGGGCCGAAAGCTCATCAGATCTTCGGTTCGTCGCCTTCTGATCGGGATAGCCGCGAGCTATGTCGCAAGCCTTTGCATCATGGCCCTGTTTCGGCACTATGGAAGCGAACCGCTGATGGTTGTCGGCTTCCTCTGCGTGTTCGCGTTTATGCCCGCGCTTGTGCTCGTCGTGTTCAGCCTTCCCCGGCGCAAAGACAAGATGCTTGCCGCCCGCACCGCATCAACGGCAGCCTTGCTTGCCTTCCTGCCGGTTCCCGGTCTGTGGATCGGCCTATCCTGATGCGCGATACACTGCGCAACCGGATGGGCTGGCTGCATGAGTGGGTCGGATTCGTCGGAGGGCTGGTGCTGGTCGTGATTTTCACGGGTGGGTCCCTCGCATTATTCGACACTGAATTGACACGCTGGATGCAACCAGAGTTGTCACGCTACACGCCAGCACCGCTGAGCGACGATGCCCTGAACCAGGTCGGAGCTCTCGCGGCAGAAATGCGCGACGAAGGCCAGAATGCCTTCATCACCCTGCCCACCCCGCGCGATCCGATCATCAGGATCCTGCATTATGACGGACATGCTTTTATCGGCACGGCATTTCGCCCGCAGGACGCCTTTCCAGTCGCCACGCGGCAGACAGGCGGCGGGCAGCTCTTCTTTGACCTGCACCACTCGCTTTACTATGGCCCCTTCTGGGGCAACATGCTGACCGAAATCGCTGCTATAGGCCTGTTGATTGCTGTTGGCTCCGGGATCATCATCCATTTCAGGTCCATATTCAGCGACCTGCTCCTGTTCAGACCCTTCGCCTCAAAAAACCGCGCCTTCATGGATGCCCATATCCTTGCAGGACTGCTGTTTCTGCCATTCATGGTCATGATGGCTTATACCGGCGCAGTCATCCATGCGCCTCGTCTCTTTCCAATGTTCAATACTGGGCATCATGGTCGCCCCCAGGGCGGCACCGCCTTGCATGGCCGCCCTGGAGCCAGACCTGCGAGCAATCAGACCACTGAGCGATCGGAAGGAGTGGGCCTTCCCGGAATGCCGCCACCCGAGGCAGCGCCAGGCCGGGCACCACTCGCACCCATGTTCCACAAGGCCGAGGAAGTCCTCGGAAACGGCTCTATCGGACTCGTGCTGTTCGATCATGGTAAAGTATCCATGACGAAAGCCGACTCAGCCTCTTTTGTTCTCTCGCGCGACCATCTGGAATTTTCCGAAAAAGACGGCACCCTGCTGCGAACCGTCAGAATACCGGATACGATACATCGTCTTGGTGGCGTGTTGCGCGGGCTGCATTTCATACGCTGGGCGCCCTTGCCGTTGCGCTGGCTGTATTTTCTCAGCGGGCTTGTCGGCAGCGCGATGATGTCAGGCGGGCTCGTGATCTTTCTTATGAAGCACCGCCCCAAAAAAGCCAGGACATTCGGTTTTCGTCTCGCTGAGACCCTGACCATGGCGGTAACAACCGGTCTGCCTTTGGCCTGCCTGGCCTATCTCTGGGCCAATCGCCTTATCTGGGCCGATCTGCCTCAACGGGGCCAGCTTGAGATCCGCATCTTCTTCGCTGTCTGGTTGCTCGCCCTGCTTCACTCGGCCCTTCGCAGCTTCAGTGGCGGCGCGCGTTCGGGATGGAACGAACAGTTCTTTCTTTTCGCGGTATTCTCCGCGGCGCTCCTGCCTCTCGACCTGCTCACACGCAACATGAGCAACCTGTTAACGAGCCTCGACGTCTACAGAAGCGTCGATCTGACCATACTGGGGCTGGGGCTCGTCGCTTTTCTCATTCATCGCAGACTGATCGCACCATGACGCTTGCTTTTGGCCTTCTTCTTTGGGTTGCTGCATTTCTTGCGCATGGTTTCCTGCAACCCAAGATGTGCCGCATCCTGATGCTCCCCCATATACCGGGGTACGTGCTTCACCCCTGTCGCACCTTCTTGCCGCTTGCCGCGCTGTATCTATGCTGCCGCCAAGGTATGCTTCCGGGTGTCTTGGCATGGTTCGGCACGGCCTCGGTCGCTGGCATCTGTGCCTGCCTGATCCTGACGATCATCTCCCTGAGGCAAATCCATATCAAGGAACTGGCCAACGAGACTGGCGCCGCTTTCTGACAGGTTTCCTGACTCGTACTGAGGGTTGACCGAGACGTTTCAGCCCTTATCACCCGCATGGCTGCGGCTTTGTGTCGCCCGCTCGCTGTAGGCGGCGGCCTGATTGTCCTTACCTGCTGCCTTCGCTGCCCTTGATGCAATATCGAGCGCTCGCGCCATGCCGCGATAATCCAGCATATCGCGGCGCAGATTGGTCGTCGCGATCGCCTGAGATTCGGCCTGATCGTAGCGACCCTGACGAAGCGCAAGACGCGACTCAAGCTCAGCCCTGTCTGCCTGCTCCAACCTTGGCGGCCTGGGTGACACTGGCATGGCGTTCAGTGAACTGGCGAGCAGGCCTGCGTCACCAAGTCCATCAGCTGCAATCCCTGTCAGGAAAGCACGTCGTTCCAGAAGGGCCGGGTCATCCGTTCTGATGCCCCGCGCCAAAGCGACCGCCTGGGCATTTTCTCCCAGGCGGCAATAAGCAGCCATGGCGACAAGATCGAGCGCCGGGCTGGACACATCGCCACGCAGCGCCATGTCGGCGTGTACACGATGCACAGTGTCGAGCGTCGCGCTGGCATTGCCCATCGCCAGCTCAGCAACAGCAAGATTATAGCCCGCATCGCGTATGGCGAGTACATCGTCACGCAGCAAGGCCCTGCCATACGCATTCTCGAACTGGGTCTTTGCCTGGTCCGCATGCGTCAGGTCGAACGAATCACGACCGACCTCCATGGCATTCAGATAATCCTGATCGGAGCGAGCAACGTCCTTGCTGGACTTGCCACCACATCCCGCGAGCCCGGTCATGCCCGTCAGTGCGGCGAGAAGCAGAATATGTGAGGTTCTCATGGCTTGATGTCTCCGGCGGGCAACCTGCGTGCAGGGGCCTTACCCGAGCTGCCGCCCAGGATCCAAAGGCCACGCAACTGGTCTGTCAGACGCTTGAGGCTTATGGTCGTGGCCTGGGCCTGCGTCAGCAATGCCGGAAGCTGGGCGCTCGCGGCATTCAGATGCGCCATCGTGTCCTTGAGCTGCGGCGTGGCTTTTTTCACGTCATTGCTGCTTGAACGCAGATTATCCATCGTGCCCTGTGTCTGCCTCAGAACACCCGATATCTGGGCTTCGATCGGCTTGAGCTGCGCTATGGAGTCCTGAAGCGTTCTGATCACTTCATCCGCATGTTTCAGCAGCGTGTCATCCATCATCAGCCCACCGACAGTGCCTTTACCGTTGCGGATGGATGTCGTCACGGCAGCGAGGTCAGCCATGATCTTGTCCGCATTACGCAGGCTGGGCATCATGCCCGCACGGATATCGCTGATGGTCTTGGTAATCATATCGGCCGGATTGGGCTCGACCGTGGCTTCAAGCTCGGCAAACTCCCAGTCCATCGCAGGGCCTTTGCTGCGCTCAAGCTCGATATAGCTTGCTCCGGCCACGACAAAGCGATGACGGATGATGGCGCGGCTGTCCTTGCGGATATAGGGCTCGAATTGCGGGTCGATATCCGCAATGGCGTACATATTACCATGCGGGTTGATCTTCACCGCACGGATCGAGCCGATACGGATCCCCATAAGCTCGATGTCATTTCCCACGGCTAGGCCCGCGATACCGCTTTCAGGCAGGTTGAAATGCAGCTTGCCTGAGGGCGTCAGCCAGTCTCGCAGGACACCGGCCTCGATAATTGCAAATATGAACAGGCCGAAAGTCGCGACGACCAGCATACCGACCCATTCATCGGCATAGCGGATGCGCAACAAAGGACGGGTGCGGCTGTCAGTGTTGGCGTTTGAACGGACACGAAACATCAGACCACCTGCTTCATTGGTAACAGACCCTCATCCAGCAACCTGTATCGCTGCGTTCCCTCGGCATGATAGCCACGCCACAGATCCGGTTCGCGGGAAAACCAGATCACACCACAGCCTCGCTCACGTGCCGCTGTCAGCTCGGCAAGGAAGGCAGTCATCATATCAGCAGTCTCCAGCTCCACCGGATCTTCCAGCAAGAGCAGCTTTGGCTCTCCCAGAAAGGCTCTCACACAGGCCGCCTTGGCCCGATCAGCCACGCTCAGCCGTCCCGGGGTCAATGTCGGCAGACCCGGCAGGCCAAATCGTCTGGAAAGCGCGATTGCCTCATCGATCAGTTCCTCGGTGGGCGTGCGCGTATGATGCAGCTGTTGCAGAAGAATATTAAGATCGGTACCAAACAGGTCGATCCAGGCTCCCTGCTGCATCACACGGCCGATACGCCCCCGCAGCGCCCAGGCCCGGGGCTCGGCCAGCGCCTCCCAATCAAGCCCCTGGCACAGCACCTGTCCCGAGACGAGCGGTGCCATACCGGTGCAAAGATCCGCAAAACGTGTGGCGCGCTCGGAATCACGACAGGCAATCAGCATGCAGTCGCCCGGCATCAGGCGCAGCGAATAGGGAATGGACGTCAGACCGCTTTCCTCAAAAACCGGGCGGGCTTCGCGCAATTCCAGTACGGCAGAGAGGTCGTCGGTCATGCGACTGTCACCCCGAGCAGGACATTGACGACCATGATCACGAGAATACCACGAGCAAAACCACGCGGCAGAAGGGTCGCGATCGTATCCGAGCGCGTGGCATCGAGACCGGTCAGCTGCGTGGCGAGGCTCAGCAGAAATCCGCTGATCGTAAGCTTGAGGGGGATCCCGAGATAATCGATCGGCTTCATCGCCCCGACGATATCGTAGAGGAACGTCCAGAGCGGCATGGTGATGACGGAGTGGACACGACAAACGCCATATCCGACCGATAGCGAGATGATGCTGAACACCATGCCCAGCGTGAAGGAACTCAGCATCATCGCCAGCGCACGTGGCATGACCAGTGTCATGAACGGATCGATCCCCTGAGCCTGAAGCGCGCGCAATTCACCGCCCAGCGTCAGCTGTCCAAGCTGCGTCAGGCTCAGCATGGCGCTCCGGCCCAGCAGGATGATGCCCACCAGAACCGGGGCGATTTCGCGTACGAGCACGGTAGCCAGCAGAGAGTCCGTGCTATCGGCCATACCGGCAATGCCCAGCCAGTAGATCGCCTGCGCCACAATCCCGAACCCCGTGAGCGCCGCCGTGAAAAGCGTGCTGAACAGCCCACCGCCCGCGGCCTGTCGCAGCGTGTTCTTGAACTCATGCAGCACCGTACGGCGCCACGAAGTCGGGCGCAGCGCCTCACGTACCACGCCCCAGCTCGCCCCAACGAGCATGAGCGAGAAACGCATCTGTCGCCTTGTCAGCGCACCCAGACGGCGCAGCAGGCGCCTGTAGAGGGGAATCTCGTCACTCAACGTTTGGCTGCCAGAACATAGGTATTGGTGATGCCAAGGCCCGGCAGGTAGAACATGCCGCGCGGCCGGAACAGATAGTAGTCGCGCAGCAACGCATGGGCGGCCTCCGACACCTGGATTGTCCCTGAGTCAGGTGCACTGATGGCCAGCAGTTCTGATGTCTGAGGCGCCTCGCCCCAGATATTGAACACACCCGGATCCTGACCCAGCGTCGCCCCGAAGGCCTGCCCGACATCGAGGCCAATACGGAAGCTCGGGGTCAGTTCGGCATCGGACAGTGTCACAAGCGCCAGCTCACGCAGGGCCAGCAGCGCATCGGCAACACGCCGTGCCGCATCGGGATCGGGGTCCTGTGAACATCCGCCGATCAGCACAAGCCTGCCGCCCAGAACCTGAGCCGAAAACAGCCCGGCATGCTGGATCACATCCTGAAACCGCTCCACTAGCGTCTGGACGATCGGAATCAGATCGACTGTCGCTTCCGATTTTGAGTCCTGAAACAGGACTGTCGCCACCGGGACCATCGCGTATTGCCCG
Source organism: Asaia sp. As-1742 (assembly GCF_011753235.1). Taxonomy (NCBI): domain Bacteria; kingdom Pseudomonadati; phylum Pseudomonadota; class Alphaproteobacteria; order Acetobacterales; family Acetobacteraceae; genus Asaia; species Asaia sp. As-1742. The sequence goes on from NZ_VWWA01000011.1 coordinate 39,665, forward strand.
GCCTTGAGACCGCCAGCGCTGTTCTCGCCGGGTGCGGCAATGAAGCCTTCATTCAGTCGCGTGGTGATGGCACCATAATCCTCGCGTTGCGTCTGCTCCGGCTTTCCGGCTGACGCCTCATCGGCCCTCATGCTTGCAAAACGGACAGCCGCAATCTCGGCAACAATCGCAATGATGTGCGAGACCGCATGGGGACGGGCAGCGTCTTCCAGCACCACCATGCCGATAACCGTGCCTCGGGCCAGAATGGGCTGGATATAGACAGACTTTGAACCGATCTGGCTCATGACCATACGCTGGAAGGTGCGCAGCCCCTCCTGTGCCGAGGCGTGATCGCTCTCGATCACCTCACCCGACATCAGCATGGCAAAGAAGTTCTTGAGATCGCTATGGGCCAGTTCCATGCCCGCGCTATGGGCGTCTGTTGTGCGGTCATAGGAGTCTTCACACAAAAGACGCTCCTCCTCGCCGACAGAGCGCCAGAGGCTTACACGCCTTGCCCGGGCCAGTTCAGCCAGACGTTGCGTCAGAAGCGGTGCATCGTGTCCGGGGTCGAGGAGATGAGGCGTTCCCGCCATGGCATTGAGCGCGTTGCTCTCGGCCTTGACCTGGGCGCGTTCATACCGGATCTGGCGACGCAGCCCCTCGGTCCGGCGGTTCTGTCGCACCAGAAACCCTGCCAGCAGCCCGGCGAGCACAACAATCACCATCGAGAAAAGGAAGCCCTGCCGCCCTGCCGCCGCAGCGAAGGCCGCAAAATCGTCCTCTGGCGCGTTCAGCAGCAACACCCATCCTGGCCTGATCTTGTGCAGCGAAGCCATGATGGCAACGTACTGCTTGTCATGCGCCTTGATGAGATGCACGCCCGCTCCATAGATGTGGAACAGCGAGAGCGCGCGTGTAAAAACCGGCTGCGTTGCAGGATCGAGCTGCATCTTGTCGAACTGCCAGTTCGCTTTTCGCGCCACATCCAGCAGATGGCTGCCTGCGATGAGATGCCCCTCCTTGTCCACCACGACCGCCTGCCCGCTTTTGCCAATCTTGATGGCTGCGAGGAAATCCGTCAGGCGGTTGAGGGAGATGTTGATGGCAAAGACGGCCTGATGCCCATCGGATGTGTGCAGGACGCTGGCCGCAGTCACGATCAGCTGTTCTGTGGCAACGGTGGGATAGGGGTCGGACCAGTTCAGGTCCGGATGCTCGAAGGCTCCCTTGTACCAGGGGCGCTGACGCGGATCATAATTCTTGCCGGGCGTATCACTCGTGCGGACAAGCACATTGTTCTTGTCATAATACCAGTGCCTGAAAACATTCTTGTCCCGCAGCAGATGCACCCATTCCATGCCATCGGCGATCTCCTTTGGCGCCCGATCGATGAACCAGAATGAGCCGCGATCATCGGCGAGATAAAAGCTCTCCACCTGCTCGACATTGCGCAGCATGGATGCGCCATAATCCAGAAAGACCTGGGGTGGCTCATCCGTCACCGGATCGGTCAGCAGGTCACGCGCTACCACGGCAGTCGCCGGAGCGGGGGCGAGATAATCTGAAACCTGCTGCGTCAGGTTTTTCTGTTCCTCGCTCAACAGATCGCGCGTCAGCGCAATCACCCCGTCGCGGGTCTTGTGGTAAGAATGAAGCGTGACAACAACAATGACCACAATGACAAGAACAACGCCGAAGATCGGGCCTACGAGTTCGATCAGACGGCGTCTTCTCGTTTCGGCTTCGGGATCGGCCGGGTCAATGATCTCGGAAACTGGCAAAAGTCACGCCTCCCAGGATATCCCCTCCTGAGGGGAATGACTTGCGTTGATGAGCCAACGCACGAATAACGCATGCGTCGCTTTCACATTTTCTCTCTTGTTTCAGCGGGCTGCAACCCGCATCTCCATTCAATACTGTCCGAATTGGAGAATGAAAATGGCAAGAGCATGGCTCACGGATCGCGTTATTCTCTCCCTCAGTGGCCGGGACAGGGTGAGCTTTCTTCAGGGACTGGTGTCGAACGACGTCAATGCTGCCTCAGATGAGGCTCTGATATGGACAGGCTATCTCACGCCTCAGGGCCGCTACCTTTCGGATTTCTTTTTATGGCATGAGAACGAGCGCCTTCTGCTCGACGTACCTGGGGAACACGCTGATTTTCTGATCAGCCGGTTGATGCGGTTCCGCCTGAGGGCTGACGTGGCGCTGGAACGGACCGCTCTTTCCGTGGAAGCCCTCTGGGATGACGCCCCCCACGAGAGCGCACGTCGTGACCCAAGGCATCCCGATGCAGGATGGCGCCGTGTCACCGAGGGGCCGGATACAGCCGATCAGGCGGAACTTGTGGCCTATCATGCCCATCGCCTCTCTCTGGGCCTGCCCGATGCGCAGGATTGCGAGAGCGAAAAGACCTTGCTGATCGAGGCGAATTTCGACTGGCTGAATGGCATCTCGTTCACCAAGGGATGCTATATGGGGCAGGAACTCACCGCCCGTACCCATTACCGTGGGCTAGTGAAAAAGCGTCTGGTGCCCGTGCGGGGTGATGGTCCCCTCCCCCCCTGCGGCACCATCCTGATGGCTGGAGGCCGCGAAATCGGTCAAATGCGCAGCAGTATCGGGCAGCATGGCCTTGCCTTTTTGCGTCGCGAGGTCTGGACAACGCCCGTGCATCATGAGGGAGTAACCCTCACACCCATCATTCCCGACTGGTTTCAGGACGAAGCATCATGAGCTACCTCCCCCCCGATCAGCAGACGATCGACGCCCTGCTCGATACGGTGCGTTTCAATGAGGACGGGCTGATCACGGCCCTCGCCCAGGCGGCAGAGGCGCCGCATGATGTTCTGATGTTGGCCTGGATGAACCGCGAGGCGCTTGCCGAGACGCTCGCAACCGGTCAGGTCTGTTATTACTCACGCAGCCGCGACAGGCTTTGGCGCAAGGGCGAGAGCTCCGGGCAGCGTCAGACCCTCGTTTCGGCCCGGCTGGATTGCGATCGCGATGCGGTGCTTCTGCTCGTGAACCAGACGGGTGTGGCATGCCATACCGGCCGTCGCAGCTGCTTTTATCATGAAGTCGTTCCTGAGGGGCTGCGGGATACGACCGCGCCGGAAGTTACGCCCGAACAGCTCTATGGCAGCGCGCACTGAGCCCTGCCTCTTTTACTGCCTTTTTCTTCCCGTCTGGTGAAAAGGCCTGGCGCTTGCCGAGGAGTTTATTCGTGACACGAACGGGCCCTTGCGATCCCGGGACCACAACCCCCAGCTCGGCACGCTGAGGCCGCTGCGCCCACAGCAGGCGCCGCCCGAGGCGTCTCAGGGCGCTGCAGGCTCGGTTGTCGTGACGCTCTCTTGCACTGTCACCGGGCGACGCTCGTTCAGGATACGCAGGACCGCTTCCGCCGCCGCGTCTGACGGGGTACCATTATGGCTCGGTGATGCCGGAGGCCGCAGCTGCGCCATGACCGCATCGAAGGCTTCGCGTTGCGTCGCCCCCAGCGCAGGGTCGGTCAACAGGGCATAGGACGCATCCGCCAGATCCTCTGGCGTACAGCGCTCCTGCAGAAGCTCGGGCACGACCTCCCGCCCTGCCAGGAGATTGACCATCGCCACATATTTCACCTTGATCAGGCGACGCGCCATGAACGCCGTGACCGGGTTGACGCGATAGGCCACAGCCATCGGCACATGCGCCAGAGCCAGTTCGAGCGTCGACGTGCCCGATTTGGTCAGGGCTGCGCCTGCTGCGGCGAAAGCATCATGCTTGTCATGCAGCTCGGTCACGATGATCGGCTTGACCGGCCAGCGTGCCACGGCAGCGCGTACCGTCTGGGCAACGAGCGGCGAAAGCGGCAGGACCGGCACGATACCCGGCAGACGCTGTTTCAGCAGGGCGAGCATCTTGCCGTAAACCGGCAAAAGACGCGGCACCTCGGAGCGACGGCTGCCCGGCATCAGGATCAGTACAGGTGCCTCATCGGCAATGCCATGACGCAGGCGAAAGCGCTTAGCGTCCCCCTGATCGGCCCCTGACTGAAGCACCGGATGACCGACGAAATCGACCGCTACGCCGCGCTCACCGAACCACTCCACCTCGAACGGCAGGAGGCAAAGCAGCCGGTCCCAGAGTTCGGGGAAACTGTGGACGCGCTTCTCGTGCCACGCCCAGACCTGTGGGCCCACATAATGGATCTTCGGTACGGTCACGTGTCGCAGGCGCTTGAGAAAGCGCAACGCAAAACCCGGTGAGTCGATCGTGACAATCAGATCAGGCTGACGGAGCACCACATCATTGACCGCCTCATTCAGGCGTTGGGAGAGCTGTCGGACGCGCGGCAGCACCTCCACCAGCCCCATCACTGCCAGATCCCGCATGGGGAACAGGCTGGCGAGACCCAGAGCCTCCATGCGCGGACCGCCGATTCCAACGAAAATCAGATGCGGGTCGCGCGCGTGAAGCGCCTGCATGAGGTGGGCGCCCAGCACATCACCACTGGCCTCACCTGCCAGAAGCCAGATGACGCGAGGGGCGATGGCAGAATTGGGCATAGGAGCTCAGCGTCTCAGCGTTGCGCCGGTTGCCTTGGCAACGGCCGCAATGATCTTTTCGGAAACCGCCTCGATTTCCTCATCGGTCAGGCTCGCCTTGACGGGCTGAAGCGTAACCTCGATGCCCAGTGACCGATGCCCCGCCTCGAGCGACCCGCCCTCATAGACATCGAACAGGCGCACATCGCTGATCAGCGCACGTTCGGCACCACGGGCGGCCTTGAGAACAGCCTGAGCTTCCACACCCGGTGCCACGATAAAGGCAAAATCGCGACTGACAGGCTGGAAAGCCGAGAGCGCAGGCGCCTGGCGACGCTTGACCTTGGGCAGCGGCACGGCATCGAGGAAGATCTCGAACACGACAAGGGTCGAGTCGATACCCATGGCCCGTGTCACGCGGGGATGCAGCTCGCCAAAGCAGCCCAGAACCGTCTTTGGACCCTGACGCACAACACCCGAGCGGCCGGGATGGTAATGACCGGGCGCATCGGCCGTCACACTTAGTGCCTCGGAAGGAAGCTTGAGAGCCTCGAGCGCCGCCATGAGATCCGCCTTGGCGTCCCACAACGTCATGGGTTGCGCCCGCATACCGGGGCGCCTTGGCGTCTCACCACCACGCAGCCCGGCCAGCACGAGCTTCTGCCCATCTGCATGGAAGCAGGGGCCCAGTTCAAACAGGGCCGCATCACCCAGCCCACGCGCCGCATTACGCTGCCACGCACGTGCCAGATTGATCAGCGGCGTGGGGCGCATCTGGTTGAGGTCGGAAGCGATCGGGTTGAGCAGACGCAGCCCCTCAGGCGCTCCGCCGAACAGCAGGGCATCCTCATGCGAGACGAAGGAGAAGCCAACGGTCTCCACCAGCCCACGTAACGCGCAGAGTCGACGCAGATCGCCCAGACGGGCCTGTGCCGGCGTCAGGGCGGGAGCGGCAATCGCAGTCTTGAGCGGCAATGGCAGCGGGGGAACCGAGTCCAGCCCGTAGATACGCAGCACTTCCTCGATCAGGTCGTTTTCTGCCTCAATGGCATGAACCGAGGCCGCAGCGTTCTGGGCCTGGGCAGGGTCGAGATGCGGCGCCTGATCGAGCGTGACACCTGTCGCCACGTCATTGCGCCATGACGGCACCGCAAAACAGGCGCGCGTCTCGTCCTGCTCACGCACGGCAAAGCCGAGATGCTCAAGGATGCGTGTAGCTTCCCCCGAAGGGATTTCGACGCCACCCAGCGTTTCGAGACGATCAAAACGCAACCATGCCTCACGCTGCCAGGCGGGAACCGTGCCAGCGCTGGTGATTTCACTGGCCTCACCGCCACAGAGCGACAGGATGAGCTGCGTGGCAGTTTCCAGGCCGGGCAGAACGAGTGCCGGATCGATTCCACGCTCGAAACGCTGGCGGGCATCGGTATGGATGCCGAGCCTGCGCCCCGTCAGGGCGATACGCACCGCGTCGAACAGAGCGGCCTCAATGAACACATCCGTCGTTTCGTCAGAAACACCCGTCGCCTCACCGCCGATCAGGCCCGCCAGGGACTGCACGCCAGCACTATCGACAATCACGAGGTCATCCGTGCCGAGAACGAGGTCGCGTCCGTCCAGTGCGCGGAACGTCTCACGTGCTGCACGGGTGAGAGACAGGGTATTGCCGCTGATCTTGCCCGCATCGAACACATGGAGCGGACGCCCCAGATCGAAGGTGAGATAGTTGGTGATGTCAACCAGCGCGCTGATCGGCTTGAGCCCGATCGATTCGAGGCGCTGACGCAGCCAGTCGGGGCTTGGACGGTTCTTCACGCCGCGTACCAGACGCCCGGCAATATAGGGGCATGCCGTATCGTACTGGATGTCCCAGTTGATCGGTGAGGCAAACTGCCCCTCGACCGTCTCAACCAGCCACGGCTTGAGATGGCCCAGTCCGGCAGCAGCCAGATCCCGGGCAATGCCGCGCACGCTGAGGGCATCGCCACGATTGGGCGTGATCGAGATATCGATCACCGGGTCATCGAGCTTCGCATAGTCTGCGTAGGACTGACCCAGCACGACCGTCTCGGGCAGCTCGGCAATGCCGTCACTTTCCGCCCCGAGACCCAGCTCGCGGAGGGAACACAGCATGCCCCCGCTTTCCTGCCCGCGAATCTTGCCTGCCTTGATGGTGATGTCGCTGCCCGGGATATAGGTTCCCGGCGGGGCAAAGATCACATGGAGGCCGGCGCGGGCATTGGGCGCACCGCAGACGACCTGCACCTTCTCGTAATCCCCACCAGCAGCCACCACACAGACCTGCAACCGGTCGGCATCGGGATGACGATGAGCCTCGAGAATCTTGGCGACACGGAAGCCACGAAGCGAGTCGGCGGGATTTTCGACGCTCTCGACCTCGAGGCCTATGGCGTTGAGCTTGCTGACGATCTCATCCAGCGAGACCGTGAAATCGAGATGCTCGCGCAGCCAGGACAGAGTGAATTTCATGGTCTCAGACTCCTTCTGCGAGGCTGACGGAGGACAGGGCAGAGAAGCCGTAATGACGCAGCCATCTCAGATCGCTCTCATAGAAGGAGCGTAGATCGGGAATACCGTTCTTGAGCATGGTCAGACGCTCGATGCCCATGCCGAAGGCAAAACCCTGCCAGATGGCGGGATCGAGGCCGCAATTGGCCAACACGCGCGGATGAACCATGCCCGAGCCCAGAACCTCGAGCCAGTCGGTCCCACCGCCAATCTCACCCGTCTGGCGAGACCAGCCGATATCAACCTCCATCGAGGGCTCGGTGAACGGAAAATACGAGGCACGGAAACGGACAGGAAGGTTCGGCTTGTCGAAGAAGATGCGCAGAAACTCGATCAGACAGCCCTTGAGATGACCGAGCGTGATGCCCTGGTCGATGACAAGTCCTTCACATTGATGAAACATCGGTGAGTGGGTGGCGTCATGATCGGCGCGATAGGTGCGCCCCGGCGCGATCACGCGGATCGGCGGGGGCTCGGTCAGCATGGTGCGGATCTGCACGCCCGATGTCTGGGTACGCAGCACACGCGGCGGCGACTCCTCATGGGATGCAGGCAGGTAGAATGTGTCGTGCTCGGTCCGCGCAGGATGATGGTCGGGCGTATTGAGCGCCGAGAAATTATGCCATTGCGATTCGATGTCCGGCCCCTCGGCTACGGAGAACCCCATGGCACCGAAAATCGCGGTCATTTCCTCGATCGTGCGGTTGATCGGATGGAGCAGCCCGAGCGGAGTCGAGACAGCAGGCATCGACACATCGACCTGCTCGGATTTCAGACGGGCTTCCAGCGCTGCCTCGGCAATGGCCTGGCCGCGCTCTTCAACAGCCGTATTGAGCGCATCGCGCAGGCGGTTCAGCGCCTGACCGCGCTCCTTGCGCATCTCGGGCGTCATCTTGCCCAGTTCCTTGAGCAGGACAGTAAGGCGCCCCGATTTGCCGAGCACCCCAACGCGAATGGCGTCCCAGCTGGCGTGATCCTGCGCCTGCGCCAGGGATTCGAGAGTTTCGCTTTTCAGCGCTTCGAGATCATCGCCCATCATTCGCCTGTCCCATCGGTCAACTGGTATCGTCAAAAAAGAAAACGGGCCGTCCTGATACAGGACGACCCGTTTTCTATCAAATCCGGAAATCTGCCGAAGCCAAAATCCGGAGGCTAAAGCCTTTGATCAGGCCTGCGCCGTCTGTTCCTGAGCGGACTGCTCAAGAGCCATCTGCGCCAGCTTCACGATCTCGGCGAAGGTTGCGGCGTCATCGAATGCGATGGCGGCCAGAACCTTGCGGTCGATTTCGATGCCAGCCTTTGCCAGTCCGTTGATGAACTTGCTGTAGGTCAGGCCCTGCTCGCGAACAGCAGCGTTAATACGCTGGATCCACAGAGCGCGGAAATCGCGCTTCTTGTTGCGACGGTCGCGATAGGCATAACGAAGAGCCTTCTCGACGCGCTCGAGAGCGATACGATAGTTGGTGGAAGACCGGCCGCGGTAACCCTTGGCGAGATCCAGAACCTTCTTGTGACGGGCGTGCGTCGTTACGCCGCGCTTAACACGTGCCATTTATCTGCTCCTCAAGCCAGTCCGTAGGGGGCCCACTGCTTCACGGTCTTCGCATCCATGTCCGTCATGGTCTGCGGGCCGCGATTGGTGCGCTTCATTTTCTGCGGACGGTTGATGAGGCCGTGGCGCTTGTTGCCGGGACCGCACATCACCTTGCCGGTCGCGGTGATCTTGAACCGCTTCTTGACCGACGACTTGGTCTTCATCTTGGGCATTTCATTCTCCTCTCGACATATCAGGCAACCTCCCGCAATTGCTTGCGGACGTTACCAAGCGGCCAGGCATGCCCTACCATCGCCTGGACGCGCGTTCGAAAGGGGGCACCTAAAGGATATCTCTGCCCTGCACAACCCATTTTAACGCGCCAAAACATTTACTTTGGGTTAGACAGAACCTTAACCACAATATGGGACGTTCTTGACGTAGATCAACATTTGGGCCTTTTACGACGCGGTCTCTTTTCGCAACGTTTCCGAACACGAAACCACACATAGGACGACGCATGAACACGGTTTCCCGGCCGCGGTTCTGGGCAGCCCTCACCGCCGTGATATTTGCCCTTTGTGGCATTTATCTGACACTCGGCGGTGTCTGGCTCCTGAGCTATGGCGACACCCCTTATTACGCAGTCTGCGGTATTGCTCTGTTGGCAACCGCCTATCTCGTCTGGACGGGCCGCCCTGCCGCCTTCTGGCTCTATACCCTGATCATTCTCGGCTCGCTCGTCTGGGCGGTCAGCGAAATCGGGATCGATTTCTGGTCGCTCGTACCACGCGGCGACGTCATCACCATTCTCGGCATCTGGCTGCTCCTGCCTTTCGTCAGCCGCCAGATCACCACCAGCCGTCTCGCCACCATGCCCCTGCTGGGCAGCGTCGTCCTTGCGCTGATCGTCGTGATCGTGGCCTTCGTGCAGGATCCGGGTGACAAGGCAGGTAATCTGCCCACCGAAAAGATCGCCGCTGCTGGCAGTGATGCCGCCCAGGTGCCCGATGGCGACTGGCAGGCCTATGGCCGTACCCAGTATGGCGATCGCTTCTCCCCGCTCACCCAGATCAATGCTGACAATGTCAGCAAGCTCAAGGTGGCCTGGACCATGCGTACCGGCGACTTCAAGGGCCCGAACGATCCCGGTGAAGCCACCAACGAAGCGACACCGCTTGCCGTCAACGGCACGCTGTATTTCTGCTCGCTGCATCAGAAGCTGTGGGCCGTCGATGGCGCAACCGGCAAGACAAAGTGGGTTTTCGACCCCCATCTCTATGTCAATCCGGGCTTCCAGCATCTGACCTGCCGTGGCGTGACCTACCACAAATCCGATGCCAGCGCCGTCACGTCAGATGGCACGCCGGCCCCTGATGAGTGCCATGAGCGCCTGTTCCTGCCCGTCAATGACGGTCGCATGTTCGCTGTCGATGCCCAGACCGGCAAGGCCTGTCCGAGCTTCGGCAACAATGGCGAGATCGACCTGCGTACGCCTTACATGCCGTATGACCATGTTGGCGGCTATGAGCCGACCTCACCGCCTGTCGTAACCGACAAGGTCGTGATCGTTTCCGGCGCCGTGACCGACAACAACTCCACCAAGGAGCCCTCGGGCGTCACGCGTGCTTTCGACCTGTTCACAGGCAAGCTCGTCTGGGTGTTCGACCCCTCGAACCCCGACCCGAACGAAATGCCGAGCGGTGACCACAAATATGTCGCCAACTCGCCCAACTCATGGATCACCGCGTCCTATGACGCCAATCTGGGCCTGGTCTATATCCCGACCGGCGTTCAGACGCCTGACCAGTGGGGCGGCAACCGCACCCCCGATGCCGAACGCTATGCGTCGTCCGTGCTCGCCCTCCACGCCGATACCGGCAAGCTGGCCTGGAGCTACCAGACCGTGCACCACGATCTGTGGGACATGGATCTTCCGGCCCAGATGAGCCTTGTGGACATCACCCAGAAGGACGGCACCGTTATTCCGGCCATCTACGCGCCGGCCAAGACGGGCAACATCTTCGTTCTCGACCGTCGCGACGGCAAGCTCATCGTACCTGCACCCGAGCTTCCCGTGCCGCAGGAAGTGGTTAAGAGCGATCACGTTGCTCCCACACAGCCCTTCTCTGACCTGACCCTGCGTCCCAAGGCCCTGCTGACGGGCAAGGACATGTGGGGTGGCACCGTGTTCGATCAGCTGATCTGCCGCGTGGCGTTCCATCAGCTCGACTACAAGGGCACGTTCACGGCACCGTCCGAGCGTGGCTCGCTGATCTTCCCGGGCAATCTGGGTATCTTCGAGTGGGGTGGTCTTGCTGTCGATCCGCAGCGTCAGATCGCCATCTCCAACCCGATCGCCCTGCCTTTCGTGTCGCGTCTGGTTCCCCGTGGTCCGGGTAACCCGCTCTGGCCCGAAAAGGACGCCAAGGGTTCGGGCGGCGAGACCGGCCTGCAGCACAACTATGGCGCACCCTATGCCATCATGCTGAGCCCGTTCCTGAACCCGATCACCACACGCATCGGTCTGCCGATCCCGTGCAAGCGTCCGCCGTGGGGCTACATGGCTGGTATCGATCTGCGCACCAACAAGGTGGTCTGGCAGCATCGCAATGGCACGCTGCGTGACAGTCTCTACAACAGCGCCCTGCCCATCCAGCTGCCGCCGCTCAAGGTTGGCGTGCCCAGCCTCGGTGGCCCGCTCACCACGGCCGGCAACGTAGCCTTCCTGACGTCCACGCTGGATTTCTACATCCGCGCATACAACGTCACCACGGGTGAAACCCTGTGGCAGGACCGTCTACCCGCCGGTGGCCAGTCCACCCCGATGAGCTACTCTGCCAATGGCAAGCAGTACATCGTGACCTATGCCGGTGGTCACGGCTCTTTCGGCACGAAAATGGGCGATTACGTTATCGCCTACGCTCTGCCGAACTGATCCCTCCCGGTTTCGGAAACAGGAAAACCCGCCTTTTGGCGGGTTTTTTTGTGCCCGGCTTCAAAGGGCCTGCACGGCTCTTGCACAGCGACGAATAATGTCAGAGTGTTGCTGAAACCTCAGCCAAGGATTTCATCATGCTCCGTGGATTTCTCGCTCTGACCGTGCTGCTCGGCACAGCCGCAGCCCCTGTTGCCTACGCCAAGCCCTGCCGCGATGCGACCTCGGGCAAGTTCGTGAAATGCGAAAAGCCGAAGGCCGAGAAATGCCGCGATGCCAAGGGCAAGTTCACCAAGTGCAAGGCTGATGCCGCCTCCAAGGACGATAGCAAGACGACCGCACCCGCGACCCCCGCTGATGGGGCCCCTGGCAAGAACTGATTGAGGGGGCGGTCTCCGCCTCTCGCAGTTCGGGTTGTTCCATGTAAAAAAGGCCCGGTCTCCCGGGCCTTTTTTCTTGATTGCCGTTCTACCCTGTCAAAATCAGGCCCGTGCAAAATTAGACCCGGGCTCGGGCCCGTATGGCCTGGGCCATTGCCTCGACCCCATTGCCACGGTTGGTTGAGAGTGCTTTCACCAGTCCCAGATCATGCAGGAATGTCGGGTCCGTCGCCTCGATCTCCGCCCGGTCACGCCCGGAATAGACCCGCAGCAACAGAGCCACCAGCCCATTCACAATGGCCGCATCGGACGCCCCGGCAAAGAACAGGCGGCCATCTGACTCATGCGCCTCAAGCCAGACCTGGCTTTGGCAGCCGGGCACACGATGCCCATCATTCTGCCACGCAGCGGGAAAGGGCGGGAGGTTGCGCCCCATCTCGATGATGTATTCGTAGCGATCCATCCAGTCATCGAACAAGGCGAGTTCATCGCCGATCGACGCAATGGCCTCCGCCGCCGTGCCATCCACGGGCTGGACGAAGGGGAGATCCGTTACCGCGCCGCTCACAGGATGAACCTGCTCAGATCGCCCTTGCGGGCCAGAGGCGCAACGCGCTCCTGCACATCCTGCGCGGTAATCACCACAGTATCCCCGCTCCGGTCAGACGCCCTGAAGGAAACATCTTCCAGCAGACGCTCCATGACCGTCGCAAGACGACGGGCACCGATATTTTCGACACGCTCATTGATGTCCGCCGCCAGTTCGGCAAGCGCATCCACCGCACCGTCCTCAAAAGAAAGCGTCAGATTTTCAGTGCCGAGCAGTGAGACATATTGCTTGAGCAGGGAGTGCTCGGGCTCGAGCAGAATGCGCTTGAGGTCCTCACGTGTCAGACCAGCCAGCTCAACGCGAATGGGCAGACGCCCCTGCAACTCAGGCAGCAGGTCCGAAGGCTTGGCCAAATGAAAGGCCCCGGATGCGATGAACAGGATATGGTCGGTTTTTACCGGCCCATATTTGGTGGTGACCGTCGTTCCCTCGATCAGCGGCAGAAGATCGCGCTGCACGCCCTCACGCGAGATATCGCCACCCCGTCCACCGCCTTCACCCGAGCGGGCGCAGACCTTGTCGATCTCATCGAGAAAGACGATGCCGTGATCCTGCGCATGACGCACTGCATCCTGGGTCAGTGCGTCATTATCCACCAGCCGGTCGGCTTCCTCGCGGATCAGAAGCTGACGCGCGGCAGCGATCGTCAGGCGACGCTTCTGGGGTGAGCGGTTCATGAGGTTCTTCATGAGGTCGCCAAAGGCGGCGGCATTCATGACCGTGCCACCTGCCATGTCGGGCATCTCACCCGCGCCCGGCTCACGCCCCACCTGAATCTCGATTTCCTTGTCCTCAAGTTCGCCATTACGCAGCATCTGGCGGAACTTGGTCTTGGTGTCCGCCGTGGCCCCTTCACCGACCAGCGCGTCGACAAGGCGGGATTCTGCGGCAAGCTCGGCCTTGGCATTCACATCCTTGCGCCGGGCCTCACGCAGCATGGTGAGTGACACCTCGACCAGATCGCGCACGATGGATTCCACATCACGCCCCACATAGCCAACCTCGGTGAACTTGGTGGCCTCGACCTTCAGGAAAGGCGATTGTGCCAGACGCGCCAGACGGCGGGCGATCTCGGTCTTGCCGCAGCCGGTTGGCCCGATCATGAGGATATTCTTGGGCACGACCTCTTCACGCAACCCTTCGGGCAGTTGCGCACGGCGCCAGCGGTTACGCATGGCAATAGCCACAGCCCGCTTGGCCTCGTTCTGACCGATAATGAAGCGGTCGAGCTCGGAGACAATCTCACGCGGCGAGTAATTCGGAATTTCCATTACAGCGACTCTCCGCCCAGCAGTTCCACCCGGACCGAATGATTGGTGTAGACGCAGATATCGCCAGCAATCTTCATCGCACGGCGGGCCACATCCTCGGCACTCAGCCCCTCGATATCGATGAGCGCACGCGCCGCCGAAAGCGCGTAATTGCCGCCGGAGCCGATCGCGATGATCCCGTCCTCGGGCTCAAGCACGTCGCCATTGCCGGTCAGTGTGAAGGAGCGATGGGCATCGGCCACCGCCATCATGGCCTCCAGCCGACGCAGATAGCGATCCGTGCGCCAGTCTTTCGCCAGATCGACACAGGCCCGTTCAAGCTGATCGGGATAGCGTTCCAGCTTGGCTTCAAGGCGCTCGAGCAGGGTGAAGGCATCAGCTGTTGCCCCGGCGAACCCGGCTAGAATTGAGTTCTTGGGCCCTATGCGGCGTACCTTGCGGGCATTGCCCTTGATGACCGTCTGGCCAAGCGTAACCTGCCCGTCACCCGCCATGGCCACCTGTCCGTCGCGACGAACGCAAAGGATGGTGGTGCCATGCCAGCCAACAGGGTCATGGGGGGAAGAGGAATGAGTGTGCATGCCTCTTCACATAAGCCCTGCGCGCAGAGAGACAAGCCCGCCCTATGCCCAGTTACGCAGCGTGGTGGCGATTGCCTGACGCAACTCCACCGGGGTGAAAGGCTTGCCCAGCACGAAAGCATCGGCAGGCAGGTTTTCGGGGTCGGCATAACCACTGACGTAAAGCACCGGCAGAGCGGGATATTTCTCCGCCAGGATGGCGCCGCATTCGCGGCCGCCCATGCCCGGCATCAGCAGATCGAGCACAACCAGATCGAAATGTTCACCCGCAGCCAGGCAGGCAATCACATCCTTGCCATCCGCAACGCTGATCACCTCATGACCGTCCTGCGAGAGGAATTGCGCCGTAACGAGCCGCACACCGGGTTCATCATCAGCCAGCAACACACGCAGCTTGCGCGGCCCCGAAACAGCCTCGACCGCCTCCTGCTGCGCCCCTGCCGTCGCCTCGTGGCTGACAGGCAGAAGCATGATCATGCGTGTGCCTTCGCCCGGCGTGCTCTCGACACGGATATCCCCCCCGCTGCGCTGCAGGAACCCGTAGATGGTCGAAAGCCCCAGACCCGTGCCGCTTCCAAGGCCCTTCGTCGTGAAAAAAGGTTCGAAGATACGGCGCACGATCTCCGGCGGCATGCCGCAGCCCTGATCATCCACCGAGAGCACGACGCGCTCACCTTCAGGGGCATGAGCCTCATGGCTGAGCGCGATACTGATAACACCGCCATCCGGCATGGCATCGCGGGCATTGATACACAAGTTGAGCAGGGCCATTTCAAGCTGACCGGAGTCACTCATTACGGGGGGCATGACCAGATCACGCGGCACGGCAGAGAGATCGATCGTGCAACGCCCCGTTTCGCCGCGCAGATCGCTTGCCCGACTCAGGCTCTGCACGATCAGGTCGTGCATGCTCCAGATCATCTCGACCAGGTTGACTGGACGCAGCGCCATGGGTTTCGGCCGGCCGAATTCGAGCAGACGGCGGGTCAGGACCGTACCGCGACGGGCCGACTCAAGGGCATTGTCGAAAAGCTTGGTCACGGTCGGGGTTACTGCAGGCGTCATGTCCTGCAGCAATTCGAGCGAGCCCAGCATGGCGGTCAGCAGGTTGTTGAAGTCATGCGCAATCCCCCCGGCAAGTGTGCCAAGAGCATGCATCTTGTCATCCTGACGCAGGCGCTCCTCCATGGCGAGGCGCTCTGTCACATCGCGGTCGAGCATCATCTGCCAGCGCTGCGCGCTCGGGAAAGGGACACCCAGCGCATTGCGCGGCCAGGGCAGGGTCTGGCGCGTGATCTCGTGCCACCTCACCCCGTCAGCCGTATGCTCCGACACCAGCCGCGAGACCTCGCCCTCGCTTCGGGTCTCCTCACGCATGGCGGCGATATCGGGTCGAAGGGCATCGTTGAACAGGGAGTCCTCAGCGATATCGCCCCTGCTATCCGGCGTGACTTCGACCTCGATATTGTGGCGCAGTACCGTGCCATCGGCCTCGGAAAACACGACATCCATCGGCACCGATTCCAGTGCGCCATGCAAAAGCACGCGCTCCATCATCAATGCCCGCTCGAGGCGATGATGGGCTGCGACCTCACGCACCATCGCGCGCAGTGAGTCGGATTCCCACGGCTTGTGGGCATAGAACTGGATCCTGCCCTGATTGAGGGCGGCAACCACGGCGGCCAGATCGGCATAACCGGTCAGGAGAATTCCACGCGCATCGGAATAGTCCCGCGCCTTGCTCAGCATCACATCGCCCGTCATGTTGGGCATGCGCTGATCGGAGACAATCACCGCGATATCGGGTGACTTGCGCAGGAATTCGAGCGCCTCGAGCGGGTCTGTACTGGAGAGAATATCGAATTCATCCTCCAGCAGATCGGTCAGCGCGACCAGAATTTCGGCTTCATCATCCACCAGGAGGATACGGCTCCTCCCGAATGGTACGCTCATTTCGGTCCGTTTCATGCGCTGCGTCCTATCGTCACCGGTCCCGTAGGGGTAAGGCGCACCGGAACGGAGAGCGTGAAACAGGCCCCCACATCGCGTCCACCCTCGAGATTCGCGTCCTCTATATCAATCGTGCCGCCATGCGCCTCGATCACGCCATAGGCAATTGCCAGCCCCAGCCCCGTTCCCATACCGACAGGCTTGGTCGTGAAGAATGGCTCGAACACACGTGCGCGCAGGGCGGCGGGCACACCCGGTCCGTCATCTGCCACGCTGATCACGTAATTTGCATCCGATCCCTCCTGCTCCAGAACGGTCCGGATCACGATCTTGCCGCTTGGCGCCCCGGCCTCAAGCCCTTCGGCCTCGGCACGCGAGCGTATGGCATCGGCTGCGTTGCTGACGATATTCATGACCACCTGATGCAGAAGGGCCGGCTGACAGACCAGCATACGTGGGGCCGACAAATGGCGCTCCACTGTAATCTCGCGGCCGAATTTATGCGCCAGAAGGGCGAGCGCGGTATCGATTGCCTCAACCACGTCGGTATCCTGAAAAGCGCTTTCATCGAGACGTGAGAAACGCCTCAGGCTCAGCACCAGATTCTGGATGCGCTGCAGCCCCAGCCGCATCGCACCGATACGGCTCGAACATTTCTCCAGCAGCGCAAGCTGTGCTGGCAGAAGAGGCCCCTCGGACTCCGTGAGCCGCTGCAGGGCCCGCGCGATGGTCTCCTCATGCGCCAGAGTGAAAGCGAGCGGATTGTTGATCTCGTGGGCGATGCCTGCCACGAGCTCGCCGAGCGAGGCCATCTTGGCTGTCTGCACCAGCTTGGCCTGCGTCTCGATCAGTCGCGCATTGGCATCGGCAAGTTCAGAATTGGCGTGGGCCAGCGCCTCAGCCATCGCGGCCTTGGCGGCAATGGCGCGGGCCTCGCTCTGCGCGGTCTGAAGTGCTACTTCGCGCACCTGACGCTTGATTTCCTGCTGCCTGATCTCGTCCTGAGCCAGCTTGCGACGCACAAGCACCCGGATGCGCAGCGCCAGAACATCGGGGGCGATGTCGCTGGGCACCAGGTCATCCAGCCCCGCATCGAACAGATCTGCCGCAGAGTGACGCCTGAACCGGTCAGCATCGACAATGCCGAGGATCCGGAATGATGTTCCTCCGGCCTCGAGCACATCCTGACGGCGCGCATCGAGACGGCGGCAGAAATTCACGCCATCGAGCAGGCGCGAGGTAAGGTCGAGCACCAGACAATCCGGCCCCTCCTCGCCCCCAAGCCAGCCCCCATGAATCAGCTCGCCCGAGGCGGTAACCGTGGTGACCGTATGGCCATCGCGCCAGAGCAGCTCCCCCAGAGAGGCACCGGAGGAATCGCGCTCCCAATTGGCATTGTCGCCCGGCTCGTCCTCGAAATCCTCGGTATGGGGGCTCGTGACGATAACGATACGCGCCCGGCGAAAACGTCCAGCCTCTTCGGCCTGAAGAAAATCCGAGCCCTCTCGCAGCAGCGCACGGATACGCAGCACCAGCAGGTCAGGATGGGCCGATTTGGAGATATAGGCATCCGCGCCGCTTTCGAGCCCTTCACGCTCCAGTCCGGGCCCGACATCTTCGGTCAGCATCAGGATGGGGATCGAACGCGTCTGGGCGTTCATGCGGAACTGACGGGCCATCTGCCCGCCATTCATGCCTGGCAGGTGATAATCAGCCACCACGAGGTCGGGCAGGCCATCATCGAGGCAGGTCAGGGCCTCTTCACCACTGGCCACGCGCCGGACGACAAACCCTGCCTCTTCGAGCAGAAGCGTAAGGGCTTGCGCCTGTATATCCGACTCCTCAACGAGAAGGATTGCGGGGCGGGGCACATCTTGCAGGGTCATGAATGCACTGGTCTCATGAGTTTGCAGGGGTGATCAAGTTCGGCAGCGCCCTCAGGACGAAAAGAGTTCTGCGATGCAGCTGTCATTGCAGAAAAGATGACATGTCGAGAGCTCATGTCATGTCGCTACCCGCGAGATTTCACCCGGTGTGACGCATGCAGATCAGAAGGGCCGCAGGGCGTTCATCGCCGTGTCACAGGCTGATCATTGCATTTCCCTGCGCTGGCAGCTACCTCAGGATCAGACAACGTGGCCAGCCCTGACTGGACGCCACTTCATTCGTGCCCATCACGACAAGCTGGAAGCGCCCCATGGAAGTTTCGCCCCGCCCGTCCCTGTCACGCCTAGGCCAGCCGAGCGACGACCGCGAGCCCCGTGGCACAAGCGGGCTTGGCACCGGCGGGCGCAGCAGCGGCAGCGGGCTCGCTATCCTGCGCACGGCCTTCTGGGCTGTCTGCTACTTCGCCTTTTATTTCGCCCAGCAGGTGGCCGAAGTCCTGGCACCGCTCTGCCTTGTGCTTGGCATCGGGTGGATGGCCCTGCCCAAGGCCCTTTCGGCCATCACTACCGGCACGGCCTCGACCGACCCGCAGGCACAGGATGTCATGAATCACGTGGTCGGAAGCATTCCCGATCATCTTGCCATCGGCAGCCATGTGATGACGGCAAGCGGCCTTGTCTTCGATGGTTTCATGCTGATGGCCATCGCCGCCCTCGGTGCGACGGTTTCCGCCGTCGCCGCCCGCAACATGTAACGCCGCGACCGGGGCTTTCATGATCCGGTTCCACAACGTTACCTATCGCCATGCGTATCGTCGCCGTCTGGCCCGGCAACGTCAGATGGCGCGCCCGGTCCTTGAGGGACTCGATTTTACCATCCAGCAAGGCAGCTTCTACTGGCTGACCGGCCCCTCCGGCGCGGGCAAGTCCAGCCTGCTTCGCCTCGCCCATGCAGAGACTTTGCCAGAGAGCGGTACGGTCGAGATTCTCGGGATCGCGACGGAGCGGGCCAGCCGCCGTCAGCTGGCCCAGCTGAGGCAGCGCATCGGGTTCATCCCTCAGGATCTGCGCCTGCTGGGCGAGCTGAGTGTTTATGACAATATCGCCCTCCCTTTACGTCTGGCCGGACAATCCGACAGCGCGATAAGGGGCGAGATCGGGTCTATCCTCGACTGGCTCGATCTGGGGGCCAAATCTGACAGCCTGCCAGATGAGCTCTCCGGAGGGGAGCGACAGCGCGTGGCCATTGCCCGCGCTCTTGTAACCCGCCCGGCCCTGCTTCTGGCTGACGAACCGACCAATGCCCTTGCAGAGGCGCAAAGCTGGCAACTCATTGAGGCATTGAAGGCGCTAAGCCGCTCGGGCACGACTGTCATCGTCGCCACGCATAACGAGTCCCTGCTGCGGGCCATGCCCCTGCCCTGCATCAGCCTGCGTAATGGGCGCCTCGAAAAACCCGTCCCACCCCCGGTGATGCATCACCCTGAGACTCATGCCTCAGGCTCTGGCACCTCCACTGATGGCGGCGGCGACATTCGTCATTCCGATGACCATGCCACCTCTCCCTTCCTCTCTGCCTCACGCCCCTTGCGGGAACGGGATCGATGAGCCGCAAACTTCCTGATGGGCTGCATCTGGGCCGACGCGATCAGGGGCTGATACCTCTTATCGCCGCCGTGGCGGCAATCGCAGCCCTCGCACTCGGCGGCTGGAATGCAGCACGCGTTCTCTCTCGCGAATGGGACCATGGCGCCACCCGACAGGTTACGATCGAAATTCCGGATCTTACGGGCGATGCCGCGGACACAGCCAGTAAACTTGTTACCGTCTTGAAGAGCGATCCCGGCATCGCCAGCGTCGACATTCTGCCCGAGGCAAGGCTGCGCGATATCCTTCGCCCCTGGCTTGGCACGATGCAGGCCAGCCTGTCAGACCTGCCCGTCGTGCTCTCTATTACACGGCGCAGCAATGGCCCCGTCACCAATCTGCCAGTCATACTGGATACGATCGCGCCTTCAGCCATCATCGAGGAAAATGCCCGCTGGGGCGAACGCCTGATGCTCCTCGGCCAGACTTTGCAGGCCTGTGCGTGGCTTGCCGTGTTGCTGGCCGGGTTTGCCACCGCTGGCGTGACCACGCTTTCCGTGCGCATGACGCTGATTGCACGACGGCGCACTATTGAAATCCTTCATGGCCTCGGCGCCCGTGACGGGCTGATCGCACGACGAATCGCCTGGCGAAGCGCCCTGCTCGGGCTGAGCGGAGGCGTAATCGGCACGGCGCTCGGCGGGCTGATACTGGCCATACTCTATCACCTGCTGCTGCCCTTCATGGATCAGGCAGGCGCCGGTGCAACAACGTGGCCCCAAAGCTATGAACAATGGCTTGCCTTGTGGGCCGCCATACCTCCAGCCCTGCTCCAGTCCCTCGCCTGTGTGCCGGTGCTCGTTGCTGTCCTCAGCTTCGTTGTGGCTCAGGGGACGGTGCGTCTGTGGTTGCGCCGGCTGCCATGAGATTCTGGTTGGCCGTTCCGTTTCTGGTGTTCGTTCTGGCCCTTGTCTGGTGCGCAGGGTTCGCCTGGTTTTGCGTCGATGCGCTCCACCCCGTATCCAATCCGGTACATTGTGACGGCATCGTTGCCCTGACCGGGGGGCGTGACCGTATCGAGGCCTCGCTTCAGCTGCTGGACAAGGGGGTTGGGCGCAAGCTGCTGATCTCCGGGGTGGGGCCCCATGCCACACTCAGCCAGCTCAGCGAACATGCACCGATATCGCTGACACCCGAACTGGCGTCGCGCATCACACTGGGCAGGCGTGCGGTGTCTACTATCGGCAACGGGTCGGAAACGGCCCAGTGGGCCACGCAGAACCATATCCGTTCGCTGCTGGTCGTTACGGCGGGCTACCATATCCGGCGGGCTATGGTTGAAATCCATCGCGCCGCACCGGAGGTCGTGCTCCACCCCTACCCTGTCCGCTCACCGGCGCTGAGACGCAGCCCCAATCGCGCAACATTCAGCCTTCTGCTGCACGAATACATCAAATGGATCGGCTCCCATCTGGGCCTCTCGCGGGGAATCAATCTTACCCCCCAGTCATGAACCCATCCGGGTAAAACCTATGCCGGTCCCGAATCCCATGTTGCGCCGTTTCCCTCCTGCCCCGTGATGCTCTAGTGAACATCGGATTCTCGAGACGCTACTGGGGGAGTGCATGATCCGGATACGCGCCTGGCTTTTCATGAGCTATTTCATCATCCTCACCCTGATCATGGGTGTGATCGCCATGCCCATACGCGCCCTGCGACGCCACAAGCTGGCCCTGCGCTATGCCCAGCTCTGGTCATCGCTCACCTTGCGTGGTCTGAGCCTGATCTGTCGCATACGCATCACGGTTATCGGCCGCGAGAACCTGCCTGCAGGGGCGTGCCTTGTCGCCTCGCAGCATCAGTCTTTCTTCGACGGCTTCATCTGGATGACGATTGCTGAGCAACCGGCCTATGTCATCAAGCAGGAGCTCACCCGCATACCGTTCATCGGTCCCATGCTGATTCTGTCCGGCATGGTGCCTGTCGAGCGCGCCGCGGGCGCGAAGGCCCTGCGCGCCCTGATGAAGGCGACACAGGAGCATTTTGATGAAGGCCGACAGATCATCATCTTCCCTGAAGGAACAAGAACCGTCCCTGGCGAGCGTGTTCCCCTTCAGCCCGGCGTAGTCGCACTGGCCAAGCAGGCGGCTGTGCCTGTCATTCCCGTCGCCACCAATTCTGGCCTGCACTGGCCGCGCCGCGGCTGGTTGATGACTCCGGGCGAAATCATCATCGCCATAGGAGAGGCTTTGCCTGCGAATGCCGGGCGACACTCTCTGATCGACTCGATCTACAGGTCCTGGGATAAACTTTGCATTGCCCACGATATACCACACCCTGTGGATAACTCTGTGGACCTGAGACGCTGATCGGGGGGAATCCTGTGCGGAACACCGTGCATAACCCCCATCGAACCGATACGATCCTGAAAGGATCCAGCCGGGGCGGGCAAGAAAGCGAGTCAAGAGACAATCGCCGCAAAAGCTAGGTTTTTCGCGCTTTATGGCGCAAAGAACGGTGCGGAGGGGGCATCTAACACAGCCCCCTGCGCTTTCATAGCCCCGCGGCGGAGACTCTTTCCCTTTTCCTCATTTCATCCGTTTTCAGCTCTGGGGATAAAATGTGCGGTTTCTCGCGACAACTGTGAAATCTGACGGCAGAACCTGCCAATTACCCAGTATTCACCGGGCTAATCCGAGATGAAAAAAGGGCTCTTCTTCACCATAATCGGTGTTACGTCCCTGTTACTCGCAGTGCAGGCTCTGGACGCCTATCGCATCAGTCAGATCGACCGACAGATCGCAAGACTGTCCATGACGGCGCAGGCGGAGGGCTGGCGGTTTACGTGGCAGGAGAAAGCACGCCAATGGCGCCCGTGGGGGTCACGCATCGTGCTGACTGCCCCCCTGATAGGCCGTGGCTCCAGGGAGGGGTGGACCGGACAGTCTCTTACGATCAAACCCGGCTGGAGGCACCCATTCGCAGCGTCATTCACCTCTGAGGGTGTACAGATCCTGCGCCCCGGTGGCGATGTCGTGCTGAGCGCTGGTGGTGGATCGGGCTGGTTCGACCCGTCGCGACAGGTGATCGTCTATCGCACGACAGGCGTGACGGCATCGGGGCTACCGATATCAGGAATCGACACGCTCACGCTACGCAATGTCACAGCGCGATTCCTGCCCGGCGCACGGAATACCGACCCCTCCTTGGCATGGAGCCTCGACCTGCACGCAGACAGGGTAGAGCCGAAGCTGACCGCGACACAGGGCAGCGGCAGCCTGACGCCCAGCCTGCAGGACCTCCTCGCTGCGCTGCCTACAGCGAGGTATCTCCACCTCGTTCTCGCCGCATTGCATCGAACGAGCAATGGTCACGACCAAGGCGACCGTGCTGCTGGTTTGCCCCATGATGTGGGTTATGAACGCTTTTTAATTCAGGAGGCGTCTTTCACACTTGGGCCCGTCTCTGTCGTTGCCCGCGGAACCCTTTCAGGTACCGGGCAAGGCACAGTGTGGGCCCATCTCAGCGGCTTGCAGGGCTTTGCCCGTTACTGGGTTGCTCATACACCGCAAGCGCTACGGAATAACCCGGACTACGCACGCCTGCTGGCGGGTCTTGATGAACAAACCGCAAGGATACCGGACCATCTGGACCTTCCCATCCCGCTCGGTCCCGATGACATTTTATTGCAAAATCACATTTCCGCGATAATAACAGGGCATTATCGATGAACCGGAGGGGAAGCTGACGCCTTATGGGCGGTGGCAGTTAACCATTCCCCTTCACGACTGGCCTTGATGGCCGCGGATCCCTGCAATGCCTGACATGAGTGCTCTCTTCCTCGCACGATTGCAATTCGCGTTTACCGTCGGATTCCATATCGTCTTTCCCGCCTTCTCCATCGGCCTGGCTGCGTTTCTGGCTGTGCTCGAGGGGCTCTGGCTCAAGACGGACAAACCCGTCTATCTCGACCTCTTCAAATACTGGCTGCGCGTCTTTTCCGTCGTGTTTGCCATGGGTGTCGTTTCCGGCCTCGTCATGTCGTATGAATTCGGCACCAACTGGTCGCAATTCTCGCAAAAGGCCGGACCGATCCTTGGCCCGATGCTGGCCTATGAGGTCATGACGGCGTTCTTCCTTGAGGCCGGCTTTCTTGGTGTCATGATGTTCGGCCTCAACCGCGTGGGCAAGCGGCTGCATTTTGCTGCAACCTGCATGGTCTCGATCGGCACATTGATCTCCATGAGCTGGATCCTGGCTTCCAATTCCTGGATGCAGACGCCACAGGGCTACAAGATCGATGCCGCAACAGGCCGCTTCCTGCCCGCCGACTGGTTCGCCATCGTCTTTAACCCCTCCTTCCCGTTCCGCCTTGTCCATATGGCCCTCGCAGCGTTTCTCTGCGTTGCGTTCATCGTGGGTGGCGTCGGCGCGTGGCATCTGCTCAAGGCCAAGCGTCAGAAGCGCCAGCCGACCGATGCCGTGAAGGTCATGTTCTCCATGGCAATGTGGATGGCTGCCATCGTGGCACCGCTCCAGATCCTGGCGGGTGACGCCCACGGCCTGAACACGCTGAAATACCAGCCCGCCAAGATCGCGGCGATGGAAGGCGACTGGGAGAGCGAGAGCCGTGCGCCCGAATTGCTGTTTGGCGTGCCGGACATGGAACATGAGGTGACACGCTACAAGATCGGTATCCCGCTGGTGGGCTCGCTGATCCTGACGCACAGCCTCGACGGCAAGGTGCCGGGCCTCAAGGATTTCCCGAAGGACCAGCGCGCGCCGATGTATGTCGTGTTCTACACCTTCCGCGTGATGGTGGCCCTTGGCAGCCTGATGGCCCTGCTTGGGTTCTTCTCGCTGTTCCTGCGCTGGAAGGGCGGGTTCTATACCAACCCGATCCTGCTGCGCGGCGCCTTGCTCATGACGCCTGCCGGGTTCATCGCCCTGCTGTGCGGCTGGGTCACGACCGAAGTGGGCCGCCAGCCCTTCACGATCTACGGGCTGCTGCGCACCGTCGACAGCGTCTCACCCGTGACACTGCCGAACATGGAAATGTCCATGGTCGCCTTCGTCATCGTCTATTTCATCGTCTTTACCGCCGGTATCGGCATCCTGCTGCGCGATTTCGCCAAGGAACCCAGCTCGAACGAACCTGAGCCCCCGCGCGATCAGCCGCATCGTGCCGCTGGTATCACCCAAGTTTCTCACCACCCGGCGGAGTAAACGTTTACCATGAATACCCTCGCCTATTGGTTGCCCATCATCTGGGCAACCCTCGCGGCTCTGGCCATCTTCATCTATGTCTGTCTCGACGGGTTCGATCTGGGCATTGGCATCCTGTTCCTCGGCGAGCATCGCAAGGAACATCGCGATGTCATGGTCAACACCATCGCCCCGGTCTGGGACGGTAATGAAACCTGGATGATCTTCGGAGGCGCCACGCTTTATGGCGTGTTCCCTGTCGCCTATGGCACGATCCTCCCCGCGCTCTACCTGCCGATCCTGTTCATGCTGCTCGCGCTCATCCTGCGTGGCGTGGCGTTTGAATTCCGTGTGAAGGCAAGCGGCATTTTCGGCATGGGGTTCTGGGATCGCTCCTTCTGCTTCGGCTCACTCGTTGCCTCTGTCATGCAGGGCATCATTCTGGGTGAGCTCATCATGGGCGTGAAGGTCGAGAACAACACCTTCGTCGGCAGTGCATGGGACTGGGTCGCTCCCTTCCCGCTCTTCTGCGGCTTTGCCGTAGCGGTTGGCTACACCTTGCTTGGTGCGACCTGGCTGGTCTGGCGCACGGAGACCGATCTGAAGGCTGTCATGCAGCGCCTCTCCGCGCCGCTGGGCCTCGGCATGCTGGTGCTGATTGCCATTGTGTCGGTCTGGACGCCCTATCTGCACGCCAATTACATGCATCGCTGGACCGATTTCCCTGAAATCGTCTGGGTTGCGCCCGTGCCCGTCGCCGTGATCGTGCTCGCTGCGCTGTTCTTCCTGTCGCTGCGCAAGCAGGCAACGCGCCTCACGCCGTTCCTCTGCGCGCTGGGCTGGTTCTTTCTGTGCTTCTCGGGTCTGGGCATCAATGTCTGGCCCTATATCGTACCGCCCACGGTCACGATCTGGTCCGCCTCCTCGCCACCGGAAAGCCAGCTCTTCCTGCTGGTCGGTGCATCGATCCTGCTGCCGATCATCCTGGCCTACACGATCTATTCCTACTGGGTGTTCCGCGGCACGGTGACCGCCGATCATCATTACCACTGACGCCGGGCCTGGCCTGACCCAATGTCACCCTCATGCGATCGACCCGGTTCCGAACGGGGATGGATCTCATGAGGGGCCTGCCCCCCCCGGGCTTTTCATCGCCCGGGCTCAAATGCTTCAAACGTTGGTCAGGCTATTTCTGGCCGGCTTGCCACTTCGCCAGAGGAGTTATGACAATGCCTGCTTCTCCCGCCCCTTCCTCCTCCTTCCTTGCCCGTCTTGGCTGGTTTGTCGGGCTTTGGGCAGGCGGGGTCGTGACACTGGCTATTGTCGCAACCCTGCTCAGGATCATCATCTTTCATCAATGGTAAGATGAGGCCGCACGTCGACAGCCCTCATCCCGGCATTATGGGCGGCCTCGAGCCCTTCCTCCGTGTCCTCGAAAACAAGACAGCGCGAGGGGGTAACACCGAGCTTGCTGGCGGCCAGCAGATAGAGATCAGGGGCCGGTTTGGGATGGGTCACATCCTCCACCGTCACCACGCAATCGAACAGTTCCAGCAAATCGAGCGTACGCAATGTCGCGGTCACGATCGATTTGAGCCCGGCCGAGGCCACGGCCATCGGAACGTGGCCGAAATGGCTGCGGGCGATCTCGGCTGTGAAACTGTGCTCACGCAGCACATCAAGATGGGCTTCGTAGAGCACACGGCAACGGGCAAGCAGAGCCGCCCGGTCGAGCGTCACATCAAACGCTTTCTCATAAGCGTCGAACAGCTTGCTGCTCGAAAGCCCGGTGCGGGCGTAGTACCACTCTGACGTGAGAACCTGCCCCTGCTCCGCCAGCGCTTCCTTGAAGGTCAGGAAGTGGACGGGGAGCGTGTCCGCGATTGTCCCATCGCAATCGAAAATGATGGCGTCAAAATCGTAATCGTTCAGATTGAAAGTCGTCACCTGATCTGCCTTTCGCCAGCGTACCAGCGGTCTGTTGCCTGACTCGACCACCCCATAAGGAAGCCATCTATCTCAGAAGCGGTCCTTCGCCTGGCGCAGCCTGCCCAGTTCGCTGCTGTCAGGGGCACGCAGGAACGGATTGGTCTCACGCTCAAGCCCAAGCCGCACCGGCAGGCTGGGGCGTCCCTCGGCACCAAGCGCCTCGACTTCAGCAGCACGCTGCCGCAGCGCCTCGTTTGTCGGGTCGATACTCAGCGCAAAAGCAGCATTGCTCTGCGTGTATTCATGACCGCAATACACGAGCGTGTCATCCGGCAGGGGGTCGAAGCGATGAAGGCTGGTGAACATCTCTTCCGCCGTCCCCTCCAGAAGGCGACCGCACCCGAGGCTGAACAACGTGTCACCACAGAACAGCGCGGGGACAGAGCGGAAATAGAAGGAGATATGCCCGCGCGCATGACCGGGGGTGGCAATGACCTCCCCCAGATCATGACCCACGGCAATACGATCCTCATCATGAAGCAGCAGGTCAAGCGGTGGCAAACGGGCCTGATCCGCCTCCGCGCCGGCGATACGGGCGCCGTATTTCTGGCGCAAGGCCTCGGCGCCTCCAATATGATCGGCGTGATGATGGGTGAGAAGAATGAGGTCGAGACGACCGTCACCAATCACCTCCGCGACCGGATCGGACTCGCCGGGGTCGATGACGGCAACGATTCCTGTCTGCGGGTCGGTCAGAAGCCAGGCATAATTATCGCGTGCGAAAGGTACGGCTTTGATCTGTAGGCTCATGGTGCAGCTTTCCTGTTCCTGCAGTGTGTTGCGGCGTTAGTTGAGAGAGATATTACGCCTCGCCGATCAAGAACGCACCACCAGCCCCTCTGGCCCAATAGGGAGGTTCGGTCTAGCGTGTCCCCATGCCCAAGCGCCCACCCCAGTTCGTCCCTCCCGATGCTGCCGGTTTTTATGCCAGCCGGCGCGGCGATCAGGTCAATGCTCTGCTCATGGCGCAACTGGCAGGCCTGCTGCCCGACCCGACCGGGCTACGCGTTCTGGGTCTTGGCTATGCGCAGCCACTCCTGTCCCAATGGCGTGGGCTTGGGCGGGCACACTGGGTGGCGTCGGCCCAGCTCGACACACCGCTCACCCGGCGCGCGCCGCTGGACAATCATGGCGGCTTTGCCATGCCTTCATGTCTTGTAGCGTCCGATGCCCTGCCCTTCGATGATCTGGGTATCGATCTGGTAGTGATGGTGCATGGGCTCGAACTGGCTAACCCCCATCCTCTGCTGCGCATGGTCTGGAAGGTCCTCGCCGATCATGGCCAGCTGATTCTTGTTGTTCCGAACCGGACAGGTCTTGCCGCCAAGGACGATACGTCGCCTTTCGGTCACGGCAGCCCGTTTTCGGCCAGTCAGCTCGATCGCGCCCTGCAACGCGCCCTGTTTCGCGCCGAAAGCACAGCAACCGCGCTCAGCGCGCCTCTGGCGCTGTTGAAGCTGGGTGAGCAGGCGGCTCTTATGGCAGATCGAGCGACGGGATTGCTGGGGCGCAGGCTGGGGGGCGTGCATCTGGTGAACGCGTGCAAGGATCTCTATTCCGGCATGCCGGTTGAGGCTGAACGCGCCAAGCTCGCTTTTGGCAGACGCGTGACCACACTGGCGAGCTCTGCCAGCAGCTGCGACAGCCTGAGTGGCAAACCGGGCAGCTAGGGCTGAAAACAGGCAAAGCTTGACCCAAAACCAAGGTGTCGTAAGACTGCGCCCATGTCCCTGATTCAATCGATCAAATCCGTTCTGGCACCGCCTCACCGCGCTGCCTTCCCCTTTCTCGCACTGACGGGAGGGTTGACCCTGCTCGGCCGCGCGACGCCCTGGCGCGCCACGCGCCTGATTGGCAATGTGGCTTTGGGCGGGTTCGGATTCTGCCTTTACTTCTTCCGCGACCCCAAGCGTTTTCCGCCGGCGCGCACCGATCTGGCCCTGGCCCCGGCTGATGGTCGCGTCGTATCGGTGGAACTCGCGACGCCACCCGCAGCGCTGGGCATGGGCAGTGAGCCTGTGTGGCGCGTGGCGACCTTCCTTTCCGTGCTGAACGTACATATCAATCGTATGCCCGCAGCCGGCACGGTCACGAAGATTGCCTATCACGCCGGGCAGTTCCTCAATGCCAGCCTCGACAAGGCCTCTGACCTCAATGAACGCAACGAGGTTCGCCTGACGCTCGAGGACGGTCGTCACATGGCCATCGTCCAGATCGCCGGGCTGATTGCGCGTCGTATCGTCTGCTATGTGGACGAGGGCAGCGCTGTGGAACCGGGCGATCGCTTTGGCCTGATCCGCTTTGGCTCGCGCACCGATCTTTATTTGCCGCCGGGTGTGACACCGCTTGTCAGCACCGGACAAACCATGGTCGGTGGCGAAACCGTCATCGCCCATCTCTGAGCCTGTAAGCCCCGTGTCAGACACGCTCCCCGGTCCTGATGAAACGACAGGTCACGCCCAAGCCAACACAGCGCAGGAGACTGCCTCTGCAGACGGGCAGGCCGGCCTGCCTCCCCGGCGCAGGAAGCGTCGGCTGAGGCGTATCCGCCCGCGCCGCGTGCGCGTGCGCGGCCCGTCTTTCAACAGGCTCATCCCGAACCTGCTGACCATGCTGGGTCTGTGCGCCGGGCTGAGCGGGATGCGGTACGGGCTGGAGCAGCAATTTGCCTATGCTGCTGCGGCACTCGTGATTGCGGCCTGTATCGATGGGCTCGATGGACGTATCGCCCGTCTGCTGCATGGCACATCGCGCTTTGGGGCCGAGTTCGACTCGTTATCCGATTTCGTCTGCTTTGGCGTGGCGCCGCCTTTCCTGCTCTATCTCTGGACATTGCAGACCAATGGCGGGCGCTACGCTTTTGTGCCCTGCATTCTGTTCACTGTGTGCATGGCGCTGCGTCTTGCGCGCTTCAATGCCAGCCTCGATGACGAGGAGAAGCCGGAATATTCCTACAGCTTCTTCACGGGGGTACCCGCACCTGCCGGCGCGGGTGTCGTGCTGTTTCCGATCTTCCTCGGGCTCGAAGCCGACAGGATGCACTGGCCAGTTCTTGAATCCCTGGCCCGCTCCCCCCTGCTGGCAGCCGGTTTCCTGATCCTGACCGCAGCCCTGCTGGTTTCGACACTGCCGGTCTGGTCGTTCAAGAACTTCAAGATCCCGTCACCCTTTGTGCTGCCGCTCATGCTGGGCACATTGCTCTATGCGGCAATCCTTCTGGCCGATCCCTGGCTTGCTCTGGCAGCGGCTGGCATCATCTATCTGCTGATGCTGCCGTTCAGCCGCCGCAGCTTCCATCGCCTCAAGGAACAGGCCGACGCCATGTCGGAGGATGTGCCCTAGATGTTTGGTCCCGGGTTTTGATGGTGCGGGTTTTGCGTGAATCTTGATGGCTCGTGCTGCCATTGCTGGCAAACGAATTCGTATGGCGTGAGGCCCCGGAGCGTCTTCAGTCGACGTGCGAAA
>NZ_VWWA01000012.1:0-62120 GCF_011753235.1 Asaia sp. As-1742
CTTGACTATGCTGTATCGCTCGACGGACTGCCGCTGTCGTCGTGGCGCTCCCGTGGTGAACCTGGCCCATAGTGCTTCCTTCCATTCCGATGAAAAGATTGCACCATCAAAACCCGGGACCAAACAGGTAGAGTATTGCATGCAAAGCCGTCATGGTGCGCTGATTGTACCGATCAGTCATACGCCTGCCGCCGGGATTACAGGCCCCGATCAGCACAAGCGCCGGAACGGAAAAAGGCCACGGCCTGAGTGTCTGCCCGATACGCAGGGTAAAGGGCGCAATCCGATACGCCGTGTCATGATAGGAACGCAGGATCGCCGGGCTCGGTGGTCTGATCCTTCTCACAGATCCGGATTACGCTCGACAACATCGCGCTCGTTGCGATGCACCCAGGAAGAAAGCAGCAGGCCAAAGCCGAACATCATGGTGAGCATGGCCGAACCGCCATAGGAGATGAGGGGCAGCGGCACGCCACCCACCGGAATGACCCCCATGACCATCGACAGATTGACCGCGCAGTAGAGGAAGAAATCGACCGAGATGCCCAGAGCCAGCAGCCGCCCGAACTGGTTGCGACTACGCATGGACATGAGCATCCCCCCAACCACAAGCGTGGCCAGAAGACCAATGACCGACACCGCGCCGACATAGCCCCATTCCTCACCGATCATGGTGAAAATGAAATCGGTCTGTTTTTCCGGCAGGAAGTTCAGCTGCCCCTGCGTCCCGCGCAGATAACCCTCGCCCCACATTCCGCCCGAGCCAAGGGCAATCTTGGACTGGATGATGTTGTAGCCAGCGCCAAGCGGATCATGCTCAGGGTGCAGGAAGGTGTCGATGCGGGCCTTCTGGTAGTCATGCAGATGCGCATAGACGAACTTGCCGAGGAAGGGCACCGGCGCCACCAGCAGCACAATCTGCCAAAGGCGCATGCCCGCAGCAAAGAACATGGTCGCGCCGATGAGACCGATGATGACAGCCGTACCCAGATTGGGCTCCTTGAGCACCAGAACCACTGGCAGGAGCGTCAGCAAGGCGGGCGGGATCAATCGGAGCGGATTGCCCATGCGCTTGATGTCGATGCGATGAAACCAGCTTGCCAGAGCCAGAACCAGGGCAATCTTGGCGAATTCCGAGGGCTGGAACTGGATACCGGCCAGATTGATCCAGCGCTCTGCGCCCTTGCCCACATGGCCCATGCGCAGCACGAGGGTCAGCAGGGTGATGGCCATGAGGTAGATCGGAATGGAGAGCAGACGCAGCACTCTGGGGCTGGTGAGTGCAACCACGATCATCATCACCAGACCGAAGCCGAACCGAACCATCTGCGGGCGTGCAAAAGGCTTGGCCGTGCCGCCTCCGGCAGAATAGAGCGCCAGATAGCCAACCCCGGCCAGAGCGCAGATGAGCAGCACGTAGAGCCAGTTGATCTGGAGAAGCTTGCCCAGAAGCCTGAAACTGGGCTCGGGACGCCACAGGCGTTTCTGCCAGTTCATTACTCGGCGTCCGCGACAGCCTGACCGGGGGCGTGGTCATGATTGACCGGGTCGCGCGAGAGCGTG
Source organism: Asaia sp. As-1742 (assembly GCF_011753235.1). NCBI lineage: Bacteria > Pseudomonadati > Pseudomonadota > Alphaproteobacteria > Acetobacterales > Acetobacteraceae > Asaia > Asaia sp. As-1742. The sequence goes on from NZ_VWWA01000012.1 coordinate 1,564, forward strand.
TCGGTCATGATGTCCCGCGCCAGAGGGGCCGCGGCATCAGCACCGCCATTACCATGCTCGATCACAACGGCAATCGCATAGCGAGGCGCGTCATAAGGAGCGAAACAGATGAACAGCGCGTGGGGGCGCTCTTCCCAAGGCAGGTTCATCGAGTTGAAGTGACCGCTCTCACGCAGGGCACGTGAGACATGTCTCACCTGCGCGGAGCCCGTCTTGCCAGCCATAGCCACATCGGGGATGTTCAGCCGGGCCTTGGGCGCGGTGCCTCGTGGCGCATTGACCACGTCGAACATTCCCTGCCTGATGACGGCAAGATGCGTGTCGGGAATATCGAGCACAGGCGCGGCATCAAGCGGCGTGTGCTCGGAATCCTTGTCATTCACCTTGCGCACGAGATGCGGCGTGACATTCCGGCCGGAGGCGATGCGCGAGACGTAGGTCGCAAGCTCAAGCGGCGTCACCTGCACGAAGCCCTGCCCGATACCGGCATTGACCGTGTCACCACCATTCCAGTGGAAGCCGTGCTTCTGCCGCCATTCAGGCGTGGGGATCACACCCGCACGTGTATGGGGCAGTTCGATATCAAGCTTGGTGCCCAGACCAAACCCGTTGGCCATCGCCTTGATCGGCTCCATGCCGATCTTGCGCGCTGCAAGATAGAAATAGACGTCGCAGCTATACATGAGCGCCTGCTGCATGGTGATGCTGCCATGCCCCCAGCGCGACCAACAATGGAAGCGAACGCCGCCCATATCGTAATAGCCGGGGCAGTTGAACCGGTCCTGAGGGCTGATCTGCCCTGACTGCAATGCGGCAAGCGCCACGGCAGGCTTGAATGTCGAACCCGGCGGATAAACACCGGCCACGGTCTTGTTGATGAGCGGTGTCCGGACGTTGTTCGTCCACTCGATCCACTGCGCATGGCTCACGCCAGAATCAAAAAGCGACGGATCGAAGGATGGGGTGCTGACCATGGCCAGCACCTCGCCGTTGCGGCAATCCATTACCACAACGCTCGCTGCCTGATCACCAATGCGGTTGAGCACCATCTGCTGCAGGCCGGCATCGATGGTCAGGACAACTTCATCGCCCTGCTGACCGTCCAGTCGGTCCATCTCGCCCATGACACGGCCCTTGGAGTTGACCTCCATCTCGACCGAGCCCGGCTCCCCACGCAGCAGCAGATCCTGCGTCTGCTCGATGCCCGCGCGGCCCGCGCGCATACCGGGAAGTGCCATCATGGGACTCGATGCCACATCGCGCTCGTTAGGCGGGGCAACGTAACCGACGATATGCGCAAGCTGCGGCCCATAAGGATAGAGGCGCGTCGTTCCCACATCGATCAGCACGCCAGGCAGGCTGGGCGCGTTCAGTTCGATACGTGCCATATCGTCCCAGCTCAGAAAGTCCTTGAGCGAAACGGGTACATATTTGCGGATATGACGAAGGTCGCGTTCTATACGGGCCTGATCACGGTCGTCCAGCGCGATGATCTGTCCGAAACGGGCAATCGTCGCGTGGATATCGGTTGTCTCCTCAGGCATGAGGAGCGCCCGCCAGTTGACCTTGTTACCGGCAAGCTGGATACCAAAGCGATCAACAATCTGACCGCGCGCCGGTGCCAGGAGCCGCTTGCTCGTGCGGTTTCTCGCTGCGAGGTCGCGCAGATGATCGCCCTCATGGACCTGCAGGTCATAAAGCTTCTTGCCCAGCACCCCCAGCACGCCCGCCTGCGTCGCAAGCACAAGAAGGGCACGGCGCGTAAACACCCCGCGTGAAGGAGTGACGTCCTCGCGCTTGGTTTTCGCGCGGGATGGAGAGGAACGCCTGGTCTTTCTCATCGCGCAGCGGAAATCCCGGCACGTGAAGAGGTCATGACATCGCTCTCGTCTGTCGGACGTTCAACACAAGGCACTGCGCTGTAACGGGACATCATGCTCAAGACGGGGCCTTCAGGCTTGCTCGGGGTTTGCCACTGTACGACGCGCCCAGGCAAACAGCGCGCTCAGTGTCGGATAAATACCAATTGTCACCGCTGCCTGAAAGAGACTCGGCCCCGGAGACAGCAATGTCAACGTCCCGATACACGCGATGATCCATCCAAACAACGACAAAACAAGGGCAAGCGCGCCAAGCAGTGCCCAGCCGAACAGAAAGCTGATCCGGCTCAGACCATAACGCCAGAGATGCGCAACGCCATGAAAAACGAGCAGGGAAAACAAAAAGACACCGGGCGGTCCAAAGCTCAGCGCCTCGCAGGCCAAGCCCACACAGAACGTCATGAAGGGCGTCATGGATTGCGGCCGATGGGACGACCAGAAGAAAACCGTACTCGCCGCGATGCCGAAACAGAGTTCGTTTTGCCCCGGAAGCCCCAGCCCTGCTGACAGGATCAGCGCACAGATAACCACGAAGAGCGAGGGCATGAGTGCCCGCATGACGCTGTCAATGCGTCGCCGCAAGGTCTGGCGAGGGGCGATGCCAGGGTGGATTTCGGGAGGCACACGATGGGATACCATGGCGTCAGCCCTGCCCGCGCACGGGCTTCTGGAACGGAACGAAGGGTAACTCGGGCGCAACCGGCATGGGCGGGGTGAGATGCACACGGCCGGGCGCGTCCGGCCCGTTATGGTCAGCGATCATGTAATTGAAAACGCGCACGATATCGGGATGGTCCAGCGTCGCTTCCGGCACAACGACCGGTGAGCCGGGTCGCAGATAATGAACGGTGCCGACGACCAGACCGCCCGGCATGCCTGCAAAAGCCCCGTGATCATGCCCCTCGGGCGCAGGTTGTTCCCCTGTCACCACCCGCTCGCCCTCAACGGGGCGATTATCCTGCGCATAGTAGATGAGTCTCGGATAAGGCGAGCCATCTCCCGCCATGATGGCATTTCCCCGTGATGCGGTGAGCATGACCGGAATACGGCTCGCCTCATCGTTGATCATCAGGATACGAACCGTATGGGCACCCGTTTCGGTCACACGCCCAAGCAGACCGGATGCATCGAGCGCCACATCGCCAGGCACGATTCCATGCCCGTCACCCACGGCAAGGAGTATGGAACGCCCATATAACCCGCCCGCATCACGCAAGGCGTGACCACTCACAAAGTTCGGGGCGTTGTCAGGAATCCAGTGCAGGCTTGCCTTGAGCTGGGCATTTTCGTCGGCGAGGGCCACAGCGACGTCGTACCAGCGACGCAGTTTCTGGTTCTCGGCACGCAAGCGCGCATTCTCGCCTGCGATATCGGTCAAGCCCACGAAAGAAAGACGAAGATGGTTCAGGGCCGTCCCAGGGGCTGCCAGGAGCCGGTAAGCCGGAGAGAGCCCGTCAGCCAGTCTCAAGCGAAGAGAGTCGACAGCCGGACGTCGGGTCAGACCAAGCATGATCAACCCGACCGCCAGGATGAAGAAAAACGGCAGCATCAGTTTCGCGAGTGCGTGTCGTCCCTGTATCGACAGCATCGACGGGATGCTCCCTGGCTATCAGTACATCGAGATCAGGACATTCCGCAGACGGCGCATTTCCTCAAGAGCGCGCCCCGTTCCAAGCGCCACGCATGATAGCGGTGACTCGCCAACAGTTACCGGCAGTCCCGTTGCATTGCGCAGCACATCGTCCAGACGATAGAGCAGTGCACCACCGCCTGTCAGCACAATGCCCTTGTCAACGATATCCGCAGCCAGTTCCGGTGGCGTGTTTTCAAGCGCCATCGTCACCGCATCGACAATCTGCATGACCGGCTCGGAAAGGCTCTCGGCCACCTGCGCCTGGCTCACAAGAACCTCACGCGGCACACCATTGATGAGATCACGCCCCTTGACCTCTTTCACCGGCCCCGGATCACGTGGATCGTCAGGCAGGCACGCAGAGCCTATTTCAATCTTCAGTCGTTCGGCAGAGCTTTCGCCGATCAGCAAATTGAACGTCTTGCGGATATAGGAGATGATCGCATCATCCATCTTGTCACCGCCGACGCGTACCGAACGCGCATAGACGATGCCACCAAGAGAGATTACAGCCACTTCCGTCGTACCACCGCCGATATCGACGATCATGCTGCCCGAAGGCTCCGTCACCGGCAGGCCTGCGCCAATTGCGGCCGCCATGGGCTCCTCAATCAGCATGACCTTGCGGGCACCGGCGCTTTCGGCGCTTTCCTGAATGGCGCGGCGCTCGACCGCAGTCGAACCGGAGGGCACGCAGACGATGATCTGCGGGCTGGCGAAAGCGCGGCGATTGTGCACCTTGCGGATGAAATGCTTGATCATTTCCTCCGCCACCTCAAAATCGGCAATCACGCCGTCGCGCAGTGGGCGAATGGCCGTGATATTGCCCGGCGTACGGCCGACCATCAGCTTGGCTTCTTCACCAACCGCCAGCACCTGCTTCTTGCCACGCACCTCAGCGATGGCAACGACAGATGGTTCATCAAGGACGATGCCGCGCCCTTTGACATAAACGAGAGTATTGGCGGTGCCGAGGTCAATAGCCATGTCTGCCGACATGAGACCCAGCAGACGTGAGAACATTCAAGCCTCCTGGCCGAAAGGGTTTTGCGCGCACGTGTCGCGCCCTGCCTCCGTTTTGCCTGCCTGATTACCCCTTGAGGTTGTATGAGGCCAAGCGGGCTGAAGTCATGACACGAGATATTCTGGCGGGTGGCTTACCGGTGCGCAGTGTGAGGAGCAAGAGGCGATCAGGGAAAATTGCAGTTTAATGAATAGAAACACAGCATCAGCCATGCTTTATCGCAGTAGTTACAGTAAGTTACAAACTGTCCTGTCTTGGCCATCATCCGGACATGCTGCCAACGCGGATACAAGGCTTTTCTGTTTACGACCTGTTCACGACTCAGTGGCTCGAGGAAACTCGCCAAAAACCACTTCGTTCTGACAGTGTTGGACAAATGACCTAGGATACAAGAACGATGACCAAGCGTGTTTCCTTCCTTAGCTCGCGCAAGCTGTTGGCCGCTTCGGCCTGTCTCGGCATGCTGGGCCTGAGCGCTTGCGGCAATCCTTATGACCCCGGCGCACGCGCTGGTTCCGGTGCCCTGATCGGTGCTGGTGGTGGTGCAGCCATTGGTGCGCTGGCCGGTGGTGGCCGTGGTGCCGCCATTGGCGCTCTTGCAGGCGGCGCACTCGGCGCTGCGGGTGGTGCAGCAACCACCCCCAATCGTCCGCGTTCCGGTTACTGATCCCCTACTCGCCGAAAGCGTGTCATGACACCTGCCTTCTTGCCTCGCCCCTCCCCCCGCAAATGGCCAGTGGCCATTATGGGCTTGGCTGGCCTCTGCACTCTGCTCAGCGGGTGCGGCAGCCCCTATGATCCCGGCGCCCGTGCGGGTTCGGGGGCCCTGATCGGCGGCGGTGCCGGTGCGGCGATCGGTGCACTCGCGGGCGGCGGTAGGGGCGCGGCCATTGGTGCTCTTGCTGGCGGACTGGTTGGTGCGGCCGGCGGTGCGGCTACTACACCGAACCGACCCAATGGGGGTTACGCCCAGGGCGGGTATTACAATCAGGGCGGCTCTTACAATCAGGCCCCGCCCCAACAGGGTTATCAGCAGCCTTATTACAATAATGGCCAGAACGGCTATGCTGCGCCGGCCTATCCTGCGCAGCCCCAAGCTGCATATCCGGCCCAGCAAGGCTATCCAGCCTACAACCAGGGTTACGGATACTGATCACAACGGCGTCGCCGTTTTGAACACCACACGAAAAACGCCCCGCAGCGATGCCGCTTCGGGGCGTTTTCTTTTATCCCGGGCCATCACATCTTTCATAGGCGGACGCACGGTCATGACAGCCTCGGGTTGCCATAAAAAACCCCGGCAGCCTGAGGCCGCCGGGGTGAAGGAAATGTGGATCTGCCGTCTGATCAGGCGTCAAGTGCTTCGGGCTCGCTTCGGGCGCGCTTGACCAGCAGCTTGTTCAGCGCATGAACATAGGCACGCACCGCAGAGACGATCGTGTCGGCATCAGCGCCCTGACCATCCACCATCTTGCCACCCTCCTGCAGACGGACAGTTGTCTTGGCCTGGGCATCCGTGCCCTCGGTCACGGCGCCGACAGAGAACAGCGCCAACTCGGCCTCATGCGGAAAGATCTCGCCAATAGCCTTGAAGGCAGCGTCCACCGGACCGTTACCGCTGACCTTTGCCGAGCGCACAACACCATCCACCAGCAATTCAAGTGTCGCCTCGGCAGGACGCTTCGAGCCAGCTGTCAGCTCCAGCGCGACAAAGCGGATACGGTCGTGATCACGGGTTTCGTCATCGACCAGGGCACGAATATCGTCGTCAAATACGGTCTTTTTCTGATCCGCCAGAACCTTGAAGCGCTCGAAAGCGTCCTGGATCTTTTCATCGGGCAGGTCATAGCCCAGCGCCTTGAGCTTGTCGCGGAAGGCAGCGCGCCCCGAATGCTTGCCCAGAACGAGCGATGTCTTGCTCCAGCCCACGCTCTCCGGCGTCATGATCTCGTAAGTCGCTGCGTTCTTCAGGATGCCATCCTGATGGATACCGCTCTCATGAGCAAAGGCATTGCGTCCGACAATCGCCTTGTTGGGCTGTACGTCAAAGCCGGTAATATTGGCCAGCAGGCGCGAAATCCCCAGCAGACGTGGGGTTTCAATGCGGTTCTGGAAGGGAATCTTGTCACGGCGCGTGCGGATCGCCATGACAATCTCTTCTAGCGCCGCATTGCCTGCACGCTCGCCAATGCCGTTGATCGTGCATTCGATCTGGCGGGCACCACCGGCGACTGCTGCCAGGGTATTGGCGACACCCAGACCCAGATCATTATGGTTATGGGTCGAGAAAATCACCTTTTCCGCACCCGGCACGCGCTCACGCAGCATGGTGAAAATAGCCTGCAGTTCATCCGGCGTGGTGAAGCCAACCGTGTCAGGAATATTGATGGTCGTCGCGCCATGACGGATCGCCACTTCCACGCAACGGCACAGGAAATCCGGCTCGGTGCGTGAACCATCCTCAGCCGACCACTGTACGTCATCCGTGAAGTGACGCGACGCCTTGTTGCCCTCGGCAATCAGTTCCAGAACCGTCTCTGGCTCCATGCGCAGCTTGTACTTCATGTGCAGCGGCGAGGTAGAAATGAAGTTGTGAATTCGACGACGCGGCGCCTTGGCAATGGCCTCACCTGCGGCCTCGATGTCCCGCTTGCCACCGCTTCGGGCCAAACCGCACACCACAGCCTCACGGACCGTTTCAGCGATCTTCTGCACGCTTTCAAAATCGCCGGGCGACGCAACCGGGAAGCCGGCTTCGATCACATCGACACCCAGCTCTTCAAGAGCCTTCGCCATACGGATCTTCTCTTCCAGATTCATCGAGAAGCCGGGCGATTGCTCGCCATCACGCAGGGTGGTGTCAAAAATGATGACGCGGTCGTCAGCAACCGAGCCGAAAGAAGGATGGATGATGGTCATGGCTTTGTCTTTTCGTGGCTTTGAACAACAGGATCATAACCCCTGAACGCGCCGGTCGGACCGGCCGCAAAATGCGCTCAGGGGCAGATAAGTCGAAGCGTACGAAGAAGGAGGCCCGGGCATAGATAGGCGCGTGCTGCTGCACGGGATCCTATGCTTGAAAAGGGCGCCAGAATTTTCATGACGTCCTTCCTACTGTAAAAGACCAGCTCTTGCCTAGCGCAGTCGCATCATTTTCTAGCCCGAATGCGCAATATTCATACCAGATCCCGCGAAATAGCGATCGATTGCCGCACTCATGGCGGTCGCCACCTGCTTGCGATAGCCTCCCTGCCTCAGGGCCGCCTCGTCATGCCGGTTGGACATGAAACCCATCTCGACCAGCACAGAGGGAATATCGGCCGATTTGAGCACGACAAAAGCCGCATGACGCGCAGGATGGCGCAGCAGGCCGATACGCGGCTGAAAGGCTGATACGACACTGGCGGCCATATGCGCCGACCCCCGCCTCGTCTCCTCGTTCACCAGACTGGCGAGAATGGCCTGCACCTCGGAGGACATGCCGTGAAACGCCGGGCCAGCAAACCGGTCGGCGCTGTTCTCGGTCTGGGCGAGCGAGGCAGTCTGCGCATCTGATGCACCGTTGGAAAGCGTATAGACGCTGGCGCCCCTTACCTCCGGGTCATGCAGGGCATCGGCATGCATGGAAATGAAAAGCTGTGCCTTGTGACGGTGGGCAAGGTCCACGCGCCCCTCGAGCGGGATGAAGTGATCGTCCGCGCGGGTCATCACCACATCGTAGCGCCCGGCGCTCCTGATCTGATGATAGAGTTCCTGAGCGGCAGCTGCGGCAATGTGTTTCTCATAGGTGCCGCTGACACCGATCGCCCCTGGGTCTTTGCCTCCATGACCGGGGTCGAGCATGATCACAGGGCGCGGTGATGCGGCCTTGCCTACCAGCGCAGGCGCCCTGCCGCTGGCTTGCGGCGTCAGATGATGGCTGCTCGCCCCATGCGCCGCGTGATAGGGTGCCCGATGGCCCTCCGCACGCGCAGTGAGCGGGCCCAGCAGCGTACCTGTGGCCAGCGAGCGCCCCAGAAGTCGCGTCACCTTGCGGCGGGTGGGATCAAAAACAGGCATGGGCGGCCCCGGTGATGAGAGATGACAATGCATCTTCTGATCAAAAAATAAGGTGTCAACAAGGCGATGGCGGCCATCTTGCATAGCACGGCATTTTCCGTCATCCTGTGGGAGAAGGATCACGATACGGTCGATCCGGCACCAGGACAGAGCCCCGTCTAGGGGGGCATTCTCCGCGCGCCGCTCCCGTTTTCTGACATGCTTCGCGCGCCATCATGGTTTGCAAGAGCCCCCTCCCTCCCGCAGGCACAGCCGCGGGACGACAAGAGAGGTCAGTCTTCCAGGCCTGGGCGCAGATGACAACTCGCAGGGGCCGCATGAAATCTGCCAGTCTCGTTTTGTGGAAAACTACCGGAGCAGGCATCGACCTGTGTCCGACGCTGTTCCGCGAGCGCTGGTCTGATGGCTCTTTCTCACAAACCACGCCTCGACATTCTGCCGCGCGCGCCGGAAACGCCACTGTGTCTGCACAGGGTTCGATACCGGCCGTGACAAGGGCTGACCGGAGTCTCCTTATTTATGAACAAGCGTATGCTGATCGACACCACACACGCGGAAGAAACCCGCGTTGTGGTCATGGATGGTGATCGTCTCGAAGATTATGATATCGAAACATCATCAAAAAAGCAGATCAAGGGCAACATCTACCTCGCCAAGGTCATTCGCGTAGAGCCCAGCCTTCAGGCTGCTTTTGTCGATTACGGCGGTAACCGTCACGGCTTCCTTGCCTTTAGCGAAATCCATCCGGATTATTTCCAGATCCCGGTTGCCGACCGCGAAAAGCTTCTCGCCCTTCAGGACGAAGATCTCCGCGCCGATGAGCGCGTCGAGACCGAGAACGAAGGCGGTGAGACCACCGCGGACTCAGAACAGACCGAGCAGGCAGAGCAGCCCGATTTCGAAGCCCGCCCCGAAACCGTCGGTGGTGAGCATGACACGGGTGACGAGGGTGCAGCCGCCCGTCGCACGGCCCGCTTCCTGCGTAACTACAAGATCCAGGAAGTCATTCGCCGTCGCCAGATCCTGCTCGTTCAGGTCGTCAAGGAAGAGCGCGGCAACAAGGGTGCGGCTCTGACCACCTATGTCTCGCTGGCGGGACGTTATTGCGTGCTGATGCCCAATGCCCTGCGTGGCGGCGGCGTATCGCGCAAGATCACATCCGACAGCGATCGCAAGCGCCTGCGCGACATTATTGCCGAGCTTGACCTACCGCGCGGCATGGCCATGATCGTGCGCACGGCTGGTGCGCAGCGTCCGGGGCCCGAAATCACGCGTGACTGCGAATATCTGCTTCAGCTCTGGGACGATATCCGCAACCACACGCTGTCTTCGGTCGCCCCGACGCTAATTTATGAAGAAGCCAATCTGATCAAGCGCGCCATTCGCGACCTGTTCAGCAAGGACATCGAAGAAATTATCATCGATGGTGAGCCGGCCTGGAAGAATGCGCGCGAATTCATGCGTCTTCTGATGCCGCATAACGCCAACAAGGTGAAACTCTGGCGCGACCAGAGCCAGAGCCTGTTCGGCCGCTACCATGTGGAAGGCCATCTGGACGCGATCTTCTCGCCCACGGCCCAGCTGAAATCGGGTGGCTATCTGGTGATCAACCAGACCGAGGCCCTCGTCTCGATCGACGTGAACTCCGGCCGTTCGACCGGTCAGCGCAATATCGAGGATACGGCGGTCCGCACGAACCTCGAAGCTGCCGAGGAAGTTGCCCGTCAGCTTCGTCTGCGCGACCTTGCCGGGCTTGTCGTGATCGACTTCATCGACATGGAAAGCCGCAAGCATAATGCGATGGTCGAGAAGCGCCTGAAGGATGCCCTGCGTTCTGACCGCGCACGCATCCAGATTGGCCAGATCTCGCATTTCGGTCTGCTGGAAATGTCTCGCCAGCGACTGCGCCCGTCGATCTCGGAAGCCGTTCTGGTTCCCTGCCCCCATTGTCAGGGCACAGGCCATGTGCGTGGCATTGAAAGTGCCGCCCTGCATGTGCTGCGCGCCCTGGACGAGGAAGGGCTGAAGCAGAAAGCCGCCGAGATCAGTGTCCACATCACGTCGGGCATCGCGCTCTACATCCTCAACAACAAGCGCGACTGGCTGGGCGAGATCGAACAGCGCCACCGCATGCGCGTGTCGTTCCAGCCGGATGACAGCCTGACACCGGCCGATCTGCGTATCGAACGCCTGCGCCCGCAGGTTCCTGCCGAGCAGCGCGCGCCGCAGCCCGAGCGTCATGAGCCTGAAGCGACCCCTGCCGCACCTGCCTCCATCGTTGTGGAAGATGAGTCCGATCTGGGCGCGGTTTCGGCCGAGGAAAGCCGTGACGAAGCACCGCGCGAGGAAAACAGCCGTGAAGATGGCGGTCGCCGTCGCCGTCGCCGTCGTCGTCGCAATGGCCGACGCTCGGATGAGTCGCGCGACATGCCGCAGGCAGCCGAGGCCGATGTCTCTGATGAAGCAGAGGACGAAGAAGGCACGGCACCTGAGCAGGACGTTGCGGCATCGCACGACGATCAGGCAGCTGGCGACAGCGAAGCCCTGATCGTTCCCGGTCGTCGTCGCATGCGGACGCGTCGTGTCTCCCGTGAGGAACGCGGCCAGACCGAAGCACCGCGCGAAGCCCGTGCCCAGGAGCCCCGCAAGGCCGAGACACGTGATAACGCGGACCGCAACGGTGAGCGCAATGGCGCCAAGCGTGGCAACGAGGATCGTCGTCGCAACCAGCCGGAAAACCGCTGGAACGGCCCTACCCCGGCCGATCCCTTCGGTGGCGCCTCGTTCGACATCTTCGATATGATCGAACAGGCAGAATCCCGTCTGGGCGCACCATCTGCGCGCAATGACGAGCCGAAGCCCACTCTGGCAGTTAGTGCGACCGACAATGGCGGGGAATCTGTAAGAGCAGAAATCCCTGCCTCGACCGCCAGCCTTCCGGCAGAAGCGCCCGTCGAAACGGCTGCAAGCCGCGTTCGCGAGGGTGATGAGGCTGGTGCCCGCAAGGGGCGTGGCCGTCCGCGTCGTCGTCCGGTGGCTGCTGAGCAGGCCGAACCCGCGCCGACTGCGCCGGTGGAATCAGATTCAGCTTCCGTAGCTGAGCCTGTAGCCGTGGCAGAGGCCGATCAGGACAAGCCTGCAGCCCGTCGTCGCGGCCGCCCTCGCAAGGCACCTGCTGCGGCTGCCCTGCCTGAAGGTGATGCTGTTGACGCGGAACCCGCAGCAGCAACCGCCGATGCGCCCAAGCCACGTCGTGGCCGCACGTCGCGCAAGGCAGCTACAAGCGACGTCGAGGCTGACAGCACTGTGAAGGCAGAGGAAAAGGCTGCCAAGGCGCCCGCCAAAGCCTCGGCCCGCCGTGGCAAGGCCAAGGCCGATGATGCAGCACCGGTCGTGCAGCCCATCAATGTCGATGAGGTTGCACCCGCCAAGCCCCGTACGGGCTGGTGGAAGCGGTAACCGCAACAGACTTCATCGTTGAAGCAGGAAAACGGAGCGGCTCACACCGCCCCGTTTTTTTGTCCTCTTACGCGTCGGGTGATCGCTCATTCAACAGGCGAGACCCTTCCAAACCAGACTAAAGCCAGACAAGAGAATGACACGGGCATCTCATCTGAGCAGAGGCATCATGACTGCGCGCAAGGCGGAAGGGCTTCGATGCGTGGGGCCTCCATGATCGTGCCGTTGCTGTCAGGAAACGCCACCAAACGGTCATGCTCGATGAAGCGATTTCCCCATATCAACCCATCAGTGCGGAGCCGACTGCTTCACAGAATCCGCATCAACCGCAGGCAATGCGCCGAGCCACCCGGCTTCTCGCAAATGGGCAACCTGTGCGCGGGCTACAGGCACAACCAGCCCGTTGCAAAGATGCAGACGCAGGGATCTGGGCGTTCCCTCCCACCGCACGACCGCTCTTCGCGCTACCCACCAGCTACGATGAACCTGAAGCCCGTCACATCCCGACTGACGGGCAAGCGCATCGCGAAAAACCCCGTGAACCATCCGAGAACCAGCAGAGAGATGACAACGGATATAATGATCCTCCATTTGTAGCGCATCGATCCGGTCGGGGGGAGGAAACGTGTCGTCAATCTTCAGGCCGCCCCCTGCATCAAGCTCTACGAACGACACGGCAGGATCCTGAACATACTCCTCGCCACCGGGTAGCGGGTAATTTTCCGGCGTGAGTGAACGGCCATCGCGACGGTACTGCCGCAGCAATACGAGCAACACGACAGGCAAGGCAATCGCAAGGACCTGTAGATACCATACTCCCCAGCCTGGCAGCCTGGGCGCGACGTCTGGCCAGATCGCCACTGCGAGATCTCGTGTGATCAGGGTCTGGACAAGACTGAGAAGTCCCACACCAGCAAGGATTCCGACCCAGTAAGACACGCCCCTGCGTTTCATACCCACACGCCGCAGAAGCAAAAATGGCCCCGCGTAGAGGACCAATCCCGCCATGATGGAAGCGATCCAGTAAGCCACCCGATCGAATGTTCCGGGGTTCTGATAACTGCCATATGGCCCAAGAACACCAAGGAACAGCCCGGCTCCCACAGACAGAAGCAGGCCGCGCAAAAGAAATCGAGGACGCAGGTCAATGCCTCGAGTCACCATCTCACGCGGCTGGGAGGGGCGAAACGTCCGTTCATCTGTCATGCGCTGTGAGCCATTGCCTTCATCTCCCTCATTCCCGCGTCTCTGGCATCGTGCGTTACCCCTTTTGATGACGTGATCCGATCCAGCCCATAAGCCCTGCCAATCGGCATTTCTGCCCACTCGCCCGTTCACGAAAACCCGCTGGATGTGCAGGGTAATTGCGGGTTTCTGACCCTGTCTCAACAGGAGTCTGCCTCGCATGCCATTCCGCCTTTACGTTTGCCTTCTCTCGGTAATGCTCTTCCCCTGCCTCAATTCCGCAATGGCGGAGTCAGGAACGCGAGCCAACAACCCACAGCGGGTTGTTGGCTGCCAGCATATCGTCACCCCAGGGGGACTGGAACTGGGCCTCTGGTACCCAAGCAGCGGTACAACGCGTTTGCAGACGCTCGGCCCTTATGAACAGGAATGTGTCGCTGAGGGCCCCATACGCGACGAGAACCACGCCCTGATTGTCATCTCTCATGGAACAGGAGGCTCATGGACCAGCCATCTGGACAGCGCTGCCGCTCTCGCTCAGGCGGGTTATATCGTCGTCGCCCTGACTGAACCGGGCGATAACTGGCGAGACACATCACACGTGACCGATCTTGCAGGGCGCACCCGAGCCATGAGCGCAGCACTGACCTACATGCTTTCGGACTCGCCTCTCAGGACGCATATCGACAGCAACCGCGTCGGTGCTTTCGGATTCTCGGCTGGTGGTCTGACGGCCCTGCTGGCAGCCGGCGCACGACCTGATCTTGCACGCCTGCGCCCTTGGTGCATCGAACACGCCAAGAGCTTCACCTGCGCCCTTCTCGGCAAGCACACCCAACCAACGACTGGCAGTCTGCCCTCTCTGCTCGACCCACGGTTCAGAGCCATGTCGATCGCAGCGCCTGCTCTGGGTTTCACAATGACACGGAATGCGCTGGCGCAGGTCACTCTTCCGGTCCAGCTCTGGCAGGCCATGGATGACGCTGTTTTGCCTGCGCCGGGGTCGGTCGAGCCTGTACGCGACAATCTGCCGACTCCTCCCGAGTATCACCCTGTGCGCGGTGCCGGGCATTTCGATTTTCTTGCCCCGTGCCGCATAGGCTACGACGCAATGAGCATCTGTCAGAGTGCGCGGGGTTTCAGCCGCCCCGCGTTTCACGAGGCCCTTAACCGTGAGCTGATTGTGTTTTTCGACCGTACCCTGCTCGGAGATGTTCCCCGCCTTACTCCCAAACCCTGATTACAGTCGTGCCCGCTCGCGCAACGGTGAAGAGGCACGATGCCAGAGACGAAAGTCCCGACCCCAGAAATTCTCCACCGGTTACAACAGGATCGGCGTGACGGTCAGGGATGTATTATTTGCTTGTTGCTTTACCCAGCTCAGCGGCAAACGCTCGGTGCGCCGGTCGCTGCGATATACGTGCCCGTCAGCGGGTTGAAGCAGGCGTTTTGCGGGCAGGTACTGCCTGAGGCCAGACCGTCGCTGAAGACCTGCCCGCCCATGCGATTGGTTTCCTGCTGCACGGCACCGCAGAGGGGGGTACTGACCGGGGCCGAAGGATCATTGGTCAGTTGCGCCTCATTGGCGGGCAGCGGTGTTTCGCCGGTCAGGCCCGGTGCGAAGTCCTGCGGCGGGATACGCGCCTGGGTCTGGGCTTGAGCTGGCTGGGGCGCAGGCGTGTCGGCACAACCGGCCAGAAGCGAAACCCCAAGCAGACCGGCATGCGCGAGTGTGAGTGCAAAGCGCGTTCTCATAGTCCTAAATCCCCCTGTTCTTTCTTTTGCGTTCCCAGAGGGTCGAGCCGTCCCTGGCGCGTGCCATCTGCAAAACGAAGCGTAATGGCACCGCCACGTGGCCGTTCGGAAGCCGTTGTTACTGGCTTGCCTTGTGCATCCTGCACCAGTGCGTAACCGCGGGCCAGAACCGCCTCGGGCGACACGGCCTCAAGCCTGCCCACCATACCGGACAACCTCGCCCGATCGAGACCAAGACGAGCGCTGACCGTTTCGGTTCCAAGACGCGCATGCGTAAATGACGCGCGCTCCTGCTGCATGCGAAAACGGATGCCCGAAGCCAGAGCGGCGCTGGCCAGGCCAAGACGCGCCTGCTTCTGGCCCATGAAATGAGCGGCCGAGGGCATGCGCCCCTCAAGCGTCATCAGACGTTGCCGGGCTTTTGACGCCACCATGGGCAGGGCAAGCTCAAGACGCTGTCCGCGCTCGTCTAGCCTGAAACGCGCTGTTTCCAGCAATCCCGGCAGGTCGGGCAGGCGCGCAACGATCTGGTCATGTCTCGCCCGGGCCATTTGCAACTGCCGCGACAGGGCACCGGCAAGGCGTGCGCCGCGATGAGCCAGATCGGCCACCATCTCCGAACGAAGGGGAACGGCCATTTCAGCCGCCGCCGTGGGGGTGGGGGCGCGCTGATCCGACACGAAATCGATCAGGGTGGTATCGGTTTCGTGCCCGACCGCAGAGATCAGCGGAATGGGACAGGCCGCCACGGCGCGGAGAACCGACTCATCATTGAAGGCCATGAGGTCCTCCAGCGAACCGCCACCGCGCGCCACGATCATCAGATCGGGTCGGAGCGTTTCAGGCAGGGTCGGGCTCGAAAACCCTTCGATGGCCGCCGCTATCTGGGCCGCAGCGCCCTCACCCTGCACAGCCACGGGCCAGACCAGAACCGGGCGTGGAAAGCGGCGTGACAATGTGGTGAGAATATCGTGCAGTACCGCCCCGCGGCTCGATGTCACGAGCCCGATCAGCCGTGGCAGGAAGGGCAGCGGCTTCTTGCGCTCGCTGTCGAACAGCCCTTCGGCCAGAAGCTTCTGGCGCAGCTTCTCGATCTTGGCGAGAAGGGCTCCCTCACCCGCAAAACTCATCTGGTCGATGACAAGCTGATAGCTCGACCTGTCGCCATAGGCCGAAACGCGGCCGGTCGCGATCACCTCGACCCCGTTCTCGGGCACCATGCCAAGGCGTGAGACCGATCCGCGCCAGATCACGCCCGATATCTTGCCACCCTGGTCTTTCAGGGAGAGATAGATATGGCCCGAGGGATAGCGCTTGAGTTCGGTGATCTCACCGCGCACGCGCACGCGGCCGAAGCTGCCTTCGAGCGTACGCTTGATGGCGCCGGAAATTTCACTGACCGAATATTCAGGGACATTCCCGCTCGCGCTGTGATCGTTTTCGCTCATGAGCACAGTCTATGCTACGGAACGCGGGCTACGACCAGTCAGAACAGGAAGAATGACAATGCGGGTGTTACTTGTCGGATCAGGCGGACGCGAACATGCTCTGGCAGCCTGCCTCTCCCGCTCTCCGGAGCTGGAAACGCTCTTCATCGCACCGGGCAATCCGGGCATGCAGACGCTTGGTACGCTGGTCCCTCTTGCCGCCGACGATGTCACGGCCCTCGTGAATTTCGCCCGTGAACAGCGAATCGATCTCGTCGTTCCCGGCCCGGAAGCGCCGCTTGTTGCCGGTCTCGCCGATCTCTGCGCCGAAGCCGGCATTGCCTGCGCCGGGCCGAGCCAGGCCGCGAGTGCGCTTGAGGGCAGCAAGAGCTTTACCAAGGATGTGGCCGATGCCGCCGGCATTCCCACGGCACGATGGGAGCGTTTTGAGGAAGCAGAACCTGCCCTCGCCTTCGTGCGTCGCCGCGGTGCCCCCATTGTCATCAAGGCCGATGGTCTGGCCGCCGGCAAGGGTGTGATCGTGGCCCTGACGCTCGAAGAGGCCGAGGCCGCCATCATCGATATCCTGACCGATCGCAGTTTCGGTGCCGCGGGCGCCAGCATCGTGATCGAGGAATGTCTTGTCGGGCAGGAAGTCTCGCTGTTCGCCTTCTGCTCTGACGGTGAGGCTGTGCTGATTGGTGCCGCGCGCGACCACAAGCGCATTGGTGAAGGGGATACAGGGCCCAATACTGGAGGCATGGGTGCCGTGTCGCCGCCGCCCCATTTCGATCGTGATGCGCAGGAAAAGGCGCTCGATATCATGGTGCGCCCGATGCTGGCCGAGATGGTCCGGCGTGGGACACCCTTCAGGGGGATCATCTTTGCAGGGCTGATGCTGACCGAGGATGGCCCCAAGCTGATCGAATACAATGTGCGTTTCGGCGACCCCGAGGCACAGGCCCTGCTGATCCGCCTGCAATCGGATCTGCTGCCCGTGCTCAAGGCCTTGGCCGAGGGACGCCTTGATGACGCCGCCATCAGTTTCACAGATGAGGCCTCGATTTCGGTCGTGCTGGCGGCGCGTGGCTATCCGGGCACCCCTTCCAAAGGCGGGGTGATACGGGGCATCGAGCGGGCCGATGCTGTGCCAGGCGTACAGGTGTTTCAGGCCGGCACAGCCATGCAGGACGGTAAGCTCGTCGCTTCCGGTGGCCGCGTCCTGACCGTGTGCGCCACAGGTGCAACGCCGGAAGAGGCACGGGCTCGGGCCTATCAGGGCGTCTCGGCTATAGACTGGGATGACGGGATCTACCG
Organism: Asaia sp. As-1742; assembly: GCF_011753235.1. Lineage (NCBI taxonomy): Bacteria > Pseudomonadati > Pseudomonadota > Alphaproteobacteria > Acetobacterales > Acetobacteraceae > Asaia > Asaia sp. As-1742. Next base: position 19,303 of record NZ_VWWA01000012.1, read on the forward strand.
TCGCGATATCGGTCTCTGAAGCCAGACTGACCCGCCTGCAAATGCGTCGGGTCCGTTCGCAAGGCATCGACTTGGTCCTGGTGTCGGAACAGGCGAGGTAATTCTGCCTGCCGGATACGAAAGCCCAAGTCAGCGCCGGATCAAACCGGCCGCGTCAGGCTTCGGTCTGACCCGTGGCCGCATCCGCCTGAGGGACGGCGCGCGCGTGTGAGCCCATAAACACAATGCGCAAAGGCATGCGTACTCCTCTCCCTCGCCGGGATAGGAGTCGCCTTACGCAAGGATACGGTGAGCCTTCTTCCCGGCCCGGCAATCAGACCGGACCGGGAGGGCTTTGAGGCCCTAGTGGTATTCCGTCATTTCGACAGGGGCCGTGGGCTCAAGGAACGACGGGTCCATCTGGCTTTCCTGCGCAAGCGACGTGGTCTCATGATGTTGTCCTTCTTCCGAGCCCTTTACATCCAGCGGGGCATGGTCATTGAGGATTTTCCTGATCTTGGCTTCGTTCAGCGTAGATGACGCGACGGCAACCAGCACAGGCTCGTTCCGCGCGCGGCTCTCATGATAGAGCGCCACCTGATGCGCCTTGTCTGAAGCCGGGGATGGATGATCATTGATCAGCCACGTCCACACGCCCGGTGGACGATGAAGCTCGTTGCCCGTTCGCATGGCCTCGGCAGGGGCATCGCCTGCATGCAGGGGATATTGGTGGATTGTCTCTGATGGAATGTCACAAACCAGAAGGTCATCAACAGCGATCTGGGCATGACGGGCGGTATCGAATACCGCCATGATCGTATGCTGCATCATCGTGTTCTCCATGACGCCGTGACGGCACGGCGGCGACCTCAAGATAGCGAAAATAACGTTATGAGTCCCATATATCACGTTATATTGAAGTTATAGATAACATTTCTTTTCTGTTGCCGCGCCTGAGGATCCACTGACGCGACGAGGATGGGCCGCGCTCGCGTCGCATCAGCCATCATGGTGCCACGATGGGATGTCAGGTCGCAGCGTCATCATCCCTGCCGAGCTTTGCCACATCATGAGCGCGCCTCCGCGTCCCCTGTTTCCTTCCGCCATGCCTCTCTCTTGCGCCGCCCAAGAAGCGCAGGACGAGATCAACCCGCGTCGCAATGACGGGATTGATTGCCTGCGCGGGATCGCCATTCTGCTGGTGGTCATTCATCATCTCGCCCTGCGTTTTCCCCTCACGGAAACCGGTCTTGCGAGCGTCATGCCTTATCGCGTGCTGAGGATGCTGAACTGGGGCGGCATCAAGGGGGTGACGATGTTCTTCGTCGTTTCCGGCTTCCTGATCACGGATCACATGATCAGACGCTACGGCCGTCCTGCCGCGCTCGACTGGCGCGCCTTCTCGGGCCGACGTGCTGCACGTATCCTGCCCTGCCTTCTTGCCCTCATCGCCATCTGCTGCACGCTTGGTGCGCTGCATGTGCCAAGCTTCGTGCCGGACCATCCGGGACAAAGCCTCGGTGGGGCAGCCTTTTCCGCCCTGTTCATGCATCTGAATGTCTATGAGGGCCGCACAGGATATCTGCCGGCTTATTGGGATGTGCTGTGGTCACTCTCGGTCGAGGAAGTTTTCTACCTTGCCTTCCCGCTGATCTGCCTGAGCCTCGGTCGTTCGAGAACAACCCTGCTGATCTGTGCAGCACTCCTCGCGCTCGCCGCGCCGTATTTCGAGTGGCAACTGCGTGATGCCACTGAGATATGGCAGGAAAAGGCCTATGGCCCCGGCATGAGCGCCATCGCCACGGGCGTGTTCGCGGCTCTGGTCGCAAGGCTGGCTTTGCATGGGCGTTATCAACTGGCTGTCACGATGGCCGGTTCAGCAGGCCTCGCCAGTATGGCGCTTTATCTTTTGCAGGGGGGCTGGTGCTGGTCCCTTTTCGGGCTCGCGACACCCTTGTTTTTCAATACGGCCATAGGCCTGTGTGTCTGGGCTTTCGCCAGGGAATGGGGGGCCGCATACACAGGGCGACATACACTCTGGCTGCGTCGCTGGGGACAAGACAGCTATGAAATCTATCTCAGCCATATGTTCATCGTCATGCCCGTCGTCGGGCTCACCCGGTTATCAGGGCTCGATACCGGCTGGGCATGGCTGATCTACCCCCCGACCCTGCTTGCTGTATTCGGCCTCGGCCGCGTGATCAGCCTCGGTTTTTCACAGCCGCTCGACAAACGGCTGCGTGGCTGGCCAGGCGCCACCCCATGAAAGCTGTGATCGTTTGGACGAGAGCGTGAGAGCATCTGAGCGCACTTTTCAGACAGTGCCTGAACGACCACGCCCTTTGAGGAACCGGAGTGCGGGTTGCGCGAGCCTATTGCACCCAGACCTGCGAGATCAGCATGTGGTTGAGCAATGAGTAGTGATAATTCCCCAGACGTTTCGAGACGAAATCCACATAGCGCATCTGAATGAGCGGTATGACGGCGCTCTGCTCCATCGCCAATGTGCCTGCCTGTTCCCACAGCGTGCGAGCCTGCCCTGCATCAAGACTGTGCTCGGCCTGTGTCATGAGCGCCTGAAGCCCGGGATGGCAGAGCCCGCTCGCATTTGTCGCGCTGTCAGAGTGAGAGCGTGCGTTGTCGCAACCCAGCAAGGCATCGAGAAAAGTCGAGGGTGACGGGTAATCCGCATACCAGTAAGCCAGGCTGATCTGCACGTGATTGTCTGAATTGCGGGCATAGCCTTCCGCCGTGGCGGGTGTCATGGGGCGCACGCTGGCCTGAAATCCCAGGGATTGCAGCATGTTCCGCAGATAGACCCCCATTGCCAGTCCAACAGCCTGATTGGGCACGACAAGCGTCACGCTTTGCCCCGCATGGCCACTCTGGCGGATAAGTGCCCGGGCCCGATCGATATCGGGTCCCTGCCATTGTCCGGAATCGGATAGCCGCCCAAACCGGCATGGAATATCGGCCCCGGCGATACCATGAGGCACAATCTGGCAGAGCGGCTCGGCAATGGCCGAACCGCCATAGAGAATGGTCATCGCATGGCGGTCGATCGCATGATTGATGGCCTGCCTGACAGCAAGCGAGTCAAAAGGCGGCTCATGCACATTCAGGGCCAGATAATACAGGCCAAGAAGCGGCTGCAGATGCACCTGATCGGTAAACCGACTGCCCAGCTCGCCCAGCCGGTCCTGCGGCTTGGCATCGAGCATGGAGTCATACTGACCCTGCTCGATGGCGGTCACCTCGGCCTCATCCGACAGGCCGAAATCATAATCGATCCGATCGACATAGCCTTCGCTCTGCGCGGCCGGATTCCAGACCCTGAAATAGGGATTACGCCCGATTTCCATCCGACGCGACGGATCATAATGCGTGATCCGATACGGCCCTGTGCCCGGTAGGGGCGTCAGCGCCGATTCCGTCGCCGGGGCATCCCTGGGCAGGATCACAGCATGAGGAAAAGCGAGCTTCTGGAGAAATTCACCGTCAGGGGCGTCGAGCCGGATGGTAATACGCCGCGTCGCCGGATCGGTCGTCACCCCCTCGAGACGGCAATGGGCGGGATCGGCAAGGCAGGCCTTGGCTCCGGTAATATTGCCATAAAAGGACAAGGCGGTGGGGCTACCCACCTTGTAGATGCGACGCAGCGATGCCGCCACATCTTCTACAGTTACCGGCGCGCCATTTGAAAAGCGTATCCCCTCACGCAGGCGAAACGCCCACACCAGACCATCCGCGCTCACCTCGGGCAGCGCCTCCGCAAGATCCGGCACAACCTCGAGCCCGCGCGTTCCGTCAGCCTGACGATAGGTCACGAGCCCGTCATACATGTTGACGAAAAGCTGGATATATTCGCTGGTGTAATTGATTTGCGGGTCCAGTGTACCGCCCGGCGCATCGGCGGTCAGTCGCAACGCACCACCGCGATGAGTACTGCCTTGCGTAATGCCATCCGACATCGCGGGCGATGCTTCCTCTGCCCCTGGGGGCGCCGCCTGTGCTTGCTGGCCATGAAGGAAGGGCGCCAGAAGAAGGGCGCCCAGCCCGGCAAGGATGAGACCGTAACGCCCTCTCACGCTGCGCTACTCTTCAGCCGCGATGAGCAAGCTGATGGATGCGCGTCACCAGCGCCTCGGTCCCTGCTGTCGAATCGACCGTCCCGGCATAACGCCCTTGCGGGTCCATGATCACAATACGCGGGGCCGGGAGATGATAGGCTGCACCATCTTCGGCATGAACCATCTCGTTGGGTGCGTGAAATTCCTTCGCCACCCTGTCGATCATGCTAGGTGAACCCGTGAGCGGCACGACATGATCGCCCAGAGGCAGGGCGTATTTCTTGAGGTCGTCTGATTCATCGTGAAGCGGGTCGAGTGTGATGGCCAACGGGGCAACCCTCACCCCCTCGCGCGCAAGAGCCAGCTTGGTATCACTCATGGTTTTCAGCACCGGGCCACACAGCCCCTTGGGACAATGCGTATCGAAGAACCAGACCAGGACCCAGTTCCCCTTGAAATCGCCCTCGGTGACATTGCCCTCTCCAAGTGCAACCAGTCGATAACTACCGCCGATCTCGTTCCCCTGGGTCGAAACCGTGCTGCCGAATTTTTCCGAGAGACGATACCCGCTCCAGCTGAGCGCCAGAGCGAGAATGAGCACGACAATGGCAAGACGCGGGGCAGTCCAGGTCTTACGGGGTGTACGGTTCTTGTTCATTGCTTAATGTGCTTCCGCCCAGTTCTTGCCAATGCCTGTTTCTACAACCAGCGGCACACTCAGTGTCGCGGCCTGCTCCATCTCGATACGGACGAATTCTGCCAGAGCTTCGGCTTGGTCAGCCCGGACCTCGAACAGCAATTCATCATGCACCTGAAGCAGCATTCTGGCGTCCAGCCCGCTCTGTGGCAAGCGCCGCCCCAGACGCACCATGGCGCGTTTGATGATATCGGCAGCCCCGCCCTGCAGGGGGGCGTTGATGGCCTGACGCTCCGCATAAGCGCGTCTGGCCCCGTTCTTTTCGCCAATCCCCGGCACGTAGCACCGACGCCCCAGCGGCGTGGTGACATAACCATCACGCTTGGCATCATCCTTGGTACGATCCATGTAATCGCGGATACCCGGATAGCGGGCAAAATATGCATCGATATAACGACGCGCCTCACCGGCAGGTATGCCAAGCTGACGCGCCAGCCCGAAAGCCGAAATGCCGTAGATGATGCCGAAATTGATGGCCTTGGCGCGCCGACGCGTCAGCGGGTCCATATTCTCGAGCGGCAGATTGAACACCTCGGCAGCCGTGCGGGCATGGATATCCTGCCCCAGCGTGAATGCTTCCTTCAATGGGCCGATATCGGCCACCTCGGCCAGAAGGCGCAGTTCGATCTGGGAATAATCCGCTGAAACCAGCACATAGCCCTCTTCCGCAATGAAGGCACGGCGGATGCGGCCGCCTTCCTCGGTGCGGATGGGAATATTCTGCAGGTTGGGGTCGTTGGATGACAGACGGCCTGTGGTGGTGATGGCCATCTGGAACGAGGTGTGTACGCGATGGGTGCGCGCATCCATCTGCTGTACCAGCGCATCCGCATAGGTCGATTTCAGCTTGGCGAGCTGACGCCACGCCAGAATACGCGCGGGGAGTTCATGCCCGGCATCGGCCAGTTCCTGCAACACCGATGAATCCGTGCCCCACGCGCCTGCCTTGGTGCGTTTCCCACCGGGCAGGTTCATTTCGTCGAACAGGATTTCACCCAGTTGCTTGGGCGACCCCAGATTGAAACTGCGCCCCGCCAGAGCATGGATCTCGATTTCCATCTCGGCCATGCGCGAGCCGAAATCGGCTGACATGCGGCGCAGTTCCGCTGCATCGAGCTTGACCCCCGCCTGCTCCATGTCTCTGAGGATGGCAACCAGAGGGCGTTCCATCTCCTCATAGAGCGCCAGCGCATGACGCTCGCGCAGGGCGGGTTTGAGAGCGAGCCACAGACGCAGCGTCACATCGGCATCCTCGGCCGCATACTCCGTTGCGCGGGCTATGGGTACCTGCGCGAACGGCACCCTGCTGCGCCCTGTTCCCGTGACGGAGTCATAGGAAATTGGCTCATGGCCCAGATGCAGGCGTGACAGTTCATCCATGCCCTGACCATGCTCACCCGCCGACTGGGCATAGGAAATGAGCATCGTGTCATCAATCGGTGCCACATTATCGATACCTGCGTGAGACAGCACGAGCAGGTCGTATTTGGCGTTCTGGAAAATCTTCAGCACCGAGTCATCGGCCAGAAGCGGGCGCAGGGCTTCGAGTACCTCTGCCACATCCAGCTGGCCGCCCGCGGGGTGCTCCAGCGTGCCCTCATGACGCAGCGGCACATAGGCCGCCTCGCCCGGTGCCACGGCCAGTGACAGGCCAATCAGCGTCGCCTGACGGGCATTGAGCGAGTCCGTCTCGGTATCGAAGGCAAAATACCCACGGCGCTGTGCGCGGGCGATCCAGTCCTTGAGTGTGTCGATGGACTGGATGGTTTCGTACGGGCCATAGGGCTTGTCGCCCCTGGTCGTATCCTCGGTTGCCTCGTGGGCCGTCGGCTCGACCTTGCCGACACCGCGTTTGCCAGCCAGCGCCCCCAGCCCCATGCGCTGGATGACCGAGTGGAACCCCATCTTTTCAAGGAAATCACGCAGGACGGGCGCGTCGGGCTCACGGCAGCCAAGGGCCTCGACGGGTTCGGGCAAGGGCACATCGCGTGCCAGCGTCACCAGCCGGAGCGAAATACGGGCGGCCTCGGCATGGTCGATCAGCGATTGCTGCCGTTTGGACTTCTTCATGTCGGGAGCGGCCGCGAGGATCGCCTCCAGCGTGCCGAATTCCTGCACCAGCTGGGCCGCACCCTTGGGCCCGATCCCCGGAACACCCGGCACGTTATCGGTCGGGTCGCCCATCAGGGCCTGCACATCGATCACACGCTCTGGCGGTACGCCAAACTTGGCCTCGACCTCTGCCAGTTTGATCGGCTTTTGCTTGATCGGATCGAGCAGGGCCACACGATCGCTCACAAGCTGCATCAGATCCTTGTCTGACGAGACGATCGTGCACTGACCGCCCTCTTGCTCGATGATTTCGGCATAGGAGGCGATGATATCATCCGCCTCGAACCCGGCCAGCTCGATCATGGGCACATTGAAAGCCCGCGTCGCATCGCGAATGAGCGGGAATTGCGGGCGCAGATCTTCTGGCGCTTCGGGACGATGCGCCTTGTACTGGGGGTAGATATCGTTGCGGAAGGTCTGGCGCCCGGCATCGAAAACAACGGCCAGATGCGTGCCGACATGATCGCGCAACAGACGTTGCAGCATATTGGTAAAGCCATACACCGCATTGACCGGCACCCCTTCGGGGCTGCTCATGGGCGGCAGCGCATGAAAGGCACGGAAAATGAAGCCCGAACCATCAACCAGAACCAGATGTTTCCCGGCGCTCATGCGGCAACCTGTATGATCGAGAATGACAAGCTGCGCATCTCCTTCTGCGGGTACGCCATCATATGGCGTCCCGGCGGGGCGGATTTACGCCCCTACTGGCCAGCGCGCCCAGAGGACGCAATACTCTCCCGATGATACGAGAGTTCCGCCCACATTCAAACCACCGTCGCAGGGTAACGGCGATCGATGCCCGCCCTGAGAAAGGCAAGGGCGCGTCCATTTCGCCACGGGCATGGCTCGCGCGCCTCGTTCCTGTTGTGATCTGTGGCCTGATCCTGTCGGGTTGCACCACCGCCCCACCCCGCCATGCGCCGCAACCACGCGGGCAGGAAGCCGCGCTTGTTTCTGCCTCAATGCATATCACCCTGTCTGACGGTGCCGTTGCGCCGCTGCGTGTATGGCCTGCCAAAGCGCCGATGCATGCCATCATTCTGGCACTGCATGGCTTTGGTGACAGTCGCGACGCCTGGGAATTCTCTGCACCACAGCTTGCCGCCTCGGGTATTGAAACCATAGCGCCTGATGCCCGAGGCTTTGGTGAAACAACCAGTCGCGGCCGCTGGAGCAGCACCGCAAGGCTGGTTCAGGATGCGCGCGAAGAGGCCCGCTTCATCCATGCCCGCAACCCAACCGTGCCGCTTTTCATCATGGGGGAAAGCATGGGGGGCGCGGTTGCGACAATTCTGGCGGCCGATCCGCAGGCAGCCCGCGAAGGCGCGGGGTTGAGCGGCGTCATTCTCGTCTCCCCCGCCATATGGCGCTTTGACCCCTTCTCACGCCTTGTTCTGCAGGGGCTCGACACCATCGCCCCGGACTGGGTCTTTACCGGCGCGCATGTGCCGGGGGAGCATATCGCCACCAACAACATTGCTGCCCTGCGCCGACTCTATTTCGACCCCCTCACCCTGCATGAATATCGTCTGGACACATTGCACGGGCTGGTTGAACTGATGGCCGCTAGCGAGGGCCAGGCCCGGAATGTCCAACTCCCAATGCTCGTCCTGTACGGCAATCATGACCAGATGATCCCGGCCCCGCCCATGGCCTCGTTCTGGCACCACCTGCCTGCGGGCGTGCGCAAGGATCTCATCCCCGGGGGTCACCATCTGCTGCTGCGCGACCGCAATGGGCGCAATGCGACGGGTGACATTGCCTCATGGATTTTGCACCCGGACCAGCTTCTCCCCTCTGGCGGCGATGCCGCCGCGGCAGCATGGATGGCGGGTGATCCGGGCCATTTCGGCCCCTGAGCTTTGCCCGACAAGACGCCTACCGCAAGGAGTGTTGAGAGAGCGCCTGCTCATAAAACAGCGATCACACGTCTGATCGACACCCGAAATTTGGGACTGGCGTGCTCTGGAAAATCTGGTTATGAAGCGATCCAGCGGGACCCGTAGCTCAGCTGGATAGAGCGTCGCCCTCCGAAGGCGAAGGTCGAAGGTTCGAATCCTTTCGGGTCCGCCATTTTCCGAAAATCACATTAGTTTCGACGGCCCTATAGCGCGCCATGTTTTCTGCGCGCTTTTCAGCCAAGGCAGAGTGTCCTTGCAGGCCAGCCCCCAACGATGCGAGGCGCTGGCGGGGGGCCGCAGAAGACCTGTTCAGCTTATGCCGAAGACCTTGATGGTTGCCTCGGCCAGACGGGCATCGGTCTCACCCTCCCCGCCGCTCAGTCCCAGCGCCCCGATGACCGCACCATTGACCATGATGGGTGCACCGCCACCCGCAGGCAGAACATTGGGCAGAGCAGCAATCATGGTCTTGCCCGCATGCAGGGCCTTTTCCATATCCTCGGTCGGGCGCAGGAAAAGGGCTGAGGTACGTGCCTTGGACAGGGCGAGCTCAATGCTTCCCAGCTGCGTCCCGTCATCCTTCTTGAAAGCCACCAGATGGCCACCGGCATCCACGACGGCAACCGCAACCCTCACGCCGCGCTCGCGGGCAATCTGCAAGGCGCGGTCGATATAATCCAGGGCGGTAGCGAGTTGCATCGGAGTTTTCTTTCTGAGTAGATCTGAAATCCGACTATAGGGACAAAAAGTCCGGACGTCCGATCACGCAACGGCGAAGATTGTTACGATAGCGATGTGCTCTCCTGCCACCGGCGCAGGACAGCCCTGATGCCCCACACCATGTCGTGTGACAGTGGCGCGTTCGGAAGAGGCTCGGCCTACTCCCCTTAAAATGCTGCTTCATATGACGCGTTCAGTGATGGATGAAACCCATGCCGGTCTGCAGGGCCGTGCGGGCCATTTCAGTCCAGAGCCCACCCATATGGGATCCCCCTCCATGTGATCCATGCGCGCCATCGCTCTGCTGCGCCTGATCATCAGCACCCGCGCTGTCATCCATGTCTGGCTGCGTATGAGATGCACATCCGCAAAAGATCAGAACAAGGCAGAAACCGAGTGTCCGGGCCTTATAGGCCAACGCTACGGAGCGTCTGGGCGCCTGCTCGCCATCATGAGACCGCCCCCCGGCGTACCGCCTTGCGCCGTTGTCTTCAGGGGCGATCAGCACGTCACACAGGCTAGGAGGAATCATCGCCCATATCCTTCCCCATCGGGAGGGGGTGGCGGGGGCGGACATCCATGCGGGGGATGGGGCCAGCGCTGCCCGTCTCCTGGTGGCGGCCCACGATCATCATCCGGCGGCGGGGGCGGGTGTCCGTCATCTCCCCCCGGAGGTCCCCTTCCGTCCCGTGGCGGCGGCGGGGGGCGTCTGCAACGCTGTTCCTGCCCGTCCTCCGGTCCGGCGGATGAGGTGGCGCCATAACCGGGCGAGGCCGTATAGACCTGCCCGTTATAGACCGTATTGTTCTGCGCAAGCGCCGCAGAAACCCACCCGGCTGAAACGAGCACAAGCAATGCGGATGTCGTGATCCGGAGTATCATGAAAGGGCGTGATCCGTCTGGCGATTGTCCTGCTCATTCTATGGCAGGGCGTTTCATACCGGACGAGGAACGAAGCGAAAGGGAATGTAACCGCCCCCATGCCTGCTCGCAGTCCACCAGGGGACGGGATGCGCGGTGACCTGAACGATCTTTGCGAGCGTGCAAGGATGGCGCGCGATCGCCCCGGACCAGCACAGCCCTTCGCAGCTCACGCCCAGGCTGGAGGGCGGAGCTATGAAAAGCCGCTTCTCACGTGGCCCATTTCATCAGAAGCAGGCCAGCGAGAATGAGAAGGGCCGCAATGCAGCGCAGAGGACTACCAGCCTCGCCAAAAAGCATGATCCCGATGATGAATGCCCCGATCGCGCCGATACCGGTCCAGATCATATAGGCAGTACCCAAAGGCAGGCTCTTCATTGCCCAGCCGAGAAGCCCGACACTCACCACCATGCCAATGACCGTGGCAAGGCTTGGCCAGAGGCGCGTGAAGCCCTCTGACTGCTTCATGGCCGCAGCCCAGAAAATTTCGCACATACCGGCAAGAAAAAGCGCGATCCACGCCATGACGGACCTCCTGAAACGGGTTTCGCCGGGCCGTCCCGGTCTTGAAGCTCGCATGGAGGCAGGAACGTCGTCACTGCTGAAGTCATCATAATCTGGCTGGAGACAGAGTTCAAATCGGCACGACGGGACAACTCGCGTCGTGCCATGGCGATTAACTCACCGAGACAACCGGCGGCCTATCGAGATTTCAGTTGCTTGGCCGTATGCCGGAACCGGAAAACGGATCGATGATACAAGGGGAGGAAATTCTCATGGCAGCACGCATCACGCAGGCGGCACTGGTCGGATATGGTTACGTGAGCCGTGTTTTCCACGCGCCTTTCATCGACTCCCTGCCCGAATGGAACCTGTATGGCATCGTGTCGAGCCGGGCCGATGAGGTCCGCGCAGACCACCCTGACTGCCGCGTCTATGACGATCCGCAGGCCGCTTTTACCGATCCGGCGATTGATCTGGTGGTGATCGCCACCCCCAATGATACGCATTTCCCGCTTGCCTGTGCTGCCCTGGCTGCGGGCAAACACGTCCTGCTGGAAAAGCCCTTCGCCCTGTCGCTCGATGAGGCGCGACAGATTATCGCAACGGCAGAACATCATGGGCGCGAACTCTGCGTCTTTCACAACCGCCGGTGGGACAGTGATTTCCTGACAATCCGCGCCGCATTGGCGCAGGGTGTCATTGGGCAGGTCCGTCATTTTGAATCAACCATCGATCGGTTCCGCCCTCAGGTGAGGGATCGCTGGCGCGAGGGGAAAGGCGCTGGTGCGGGTGTCCTGTTCGATATCGGTCCGCATCTTGTTGATCAGGCACTTCAGATTTTTGGTCTGCCCGAGCAGGTTCAGGCCTCCATCGCCCTCCAGCGTGACGGCGCCCTCAGTGATGACTGGGCTCATATCATTCTGGAATATGGCCCGACACGGGTCATCCTCCATACGGGTTCACTGGCGGCCGGAGGGGCCGTCCGCTTTCGTGTGCATGGCACGGGCGGCACCCTGATCAAGACACTTGGCGACCCACAGGAAGGGCAGCTCCGTGCAGGGATGAAGCCGGGCGAGAAAGACTGGGGACAGGACCCGGATCGCCTGCAGATCCACACCGATGAAACAAGCTTTCATGAAACCGACGCCCTGCCAGGTGACCAACGCGAATTATATCGCCGCCTTGCAAGGGCCCTGTCAGGCGAGGGCGCAAACCCGATCAGGCCAGTCGAAGCGCTCGCCGTCATGGCGGTGATCGAGGCAGCGGCCCAGTCGGCTCGGGAGAAACGGGCTGTTCCCCTCCCCCTGACGGAGGAGGAGAAAGCAGCTTACTGACCGCTCAGGTGATAAAGCAGGGGGCGGCAAGACTACCCCCTGCGGGACTTCAGAGCGTCGCTCGGCACATCGTCTTGTCGAGTGTGTAAATCTCGAGCGTTTCGATCGTGAACCCCGTCCCCTCGGTTACAAGACGCAGGCGGTCAAGCGGTCTGGCCGGGTAGACGAGCGCCGTCGCCGTTTCCAGATACTCATTGGCGTAGAGCTCAAGGGCGCAGCCATCGAGAAACAGATGCAGGTCAACACTGCGGGCATCGGGATAATAGGCCGTATTGACTGGCGCGGCGAAACGCCCCGTGAAGAACGGATGATCGAACCCGCGCAGCTTGCTGCGATCCAGCCAGATTTGCGAGGATGGCACATCATAACCGATCGACAGCTTCTCGCCTTCCTCGTTAGCGAAAGCCAGTTCGAAGCGATTGATTACAGGGCCATTCTGACCCGGCTCAGTCTGGCGATATTCATCGGCAGTCAGGCGAATGACAATCTCAATGGCCTTGCCCACCGGGAGAGGGATTTCCCGACGCGTTGACACGGCGAGATAACGGTTCGCCTCACTCAGAAGCGGGAGACGAAGTTTTTCCACGCCCCGTGGCTTCTGCACCAAACGCGGATAGCCATTGGTGTCCTGTATGATGGTCATGGAGCGCGGCAGTGACATCGCGCCGCGCCAATCCCGCGTCGGGAGTTCCTGACAGTACTGCCAGTTCCCCATCCAGGCGATATTGACCGCCTCGGAATCCGGCATGTTGCTCCACACCTGCAGGGCATAGGCATCCTTGGCGAAATCGGTCAGGCGGAGGATCGCATCGCAGGGTGTAAACACCGCGCCATCGAAATCACCGATAAAGTACTGCGTGACGCTGCCCCCCATCGGGCTGCCCGGATTGATCGAGACAAACAGCACCCAGCGCATGGCGCCGGCCTCGTCCCTCACCTGAATGAGGTTGGGACATTCATAGTTGACGGTCGGCAGTCCCGCGGGGCCAAAATGGCTGAGATGCGTCCAGTGGATCAGATCATTCGAGGCATAAAAACCGATGCGATGATGATCGACCTCGGCAATGACCATCACCCATTTCTGCGTGGGCTCGTGAAAGATCACCTGGGGGTCGCGGAAATTCGGACTGCCGATGTCGAGAACGGGATTACCCGCATACTCCTCGAAGCTCTGGCCGTTATTGTCACTGATTGCGAGATACTGGCTCTGTCGTGTCGGCAGGGAGCGCGTGTAGAGCGCTGCGATGTTGGTGCCATGGGCATTGGCAAACAGGCCCGACCGATTGTCACGATCGAGCACGGCACAACCTGTATAGGCCTGACCGTCAACCGTATCAGGTACGGCGATTGGCTGGTCTTTCCAGCTCAACAGATCCGTGCTCGTGGCATGGCCCCAGCAGATATTGGCTGAATACGCGGCGTCAGGGTTATGCTGGTAATAAAGATGATATTGCGTGCCATCGAAAACGAGTCCGTTCGGATCGTTCATGAAGCCCGTGGGAGGCGTGAAATGAACTGAGGGTCGATACAGCTTGCCCGCCAGAGCGACGGAACATTCGGTTTTCCGGTCAGTCATGTTTTTCCAAGATCTTGTTGAAGATTATTTATGAAAACAGCCCCTTTTCGGTCAGGGACAAAACATAGATAATGGCAAAATGCCAATATGTCAATAATTCATAAATCAGCCGAACCTTGTTACCAGGCCAGCCAACGGGGCGGCGCGGTGTTTCCGCTCCTCTTACTTTGCCTCTGACCGACGGTTGAGGGGCTACTATGCGCTTCTGCCTCGCCCCGCACGCCGCTTGGTGCCCTGCCCCGCACCCCGGCTCTTTTTCCGGTCTTTCGTTTCGCCAGTTACGCTAAGCCTGCCCGCATCGATCGCCGCGTTGAAGTCTTCCCAGTCCTTGCGCGTCTGGCCAGCGTAAGCCTCGGCAAAATCGGCTATCGCTTCTGCAAAGCTGTCGCTGCTGCCCAGATAACCCGCAATCTCCGCCACATCGCCCGATCGCGCATGAGCACGTGCGAGCGCCCTGCCGCACAGGGCGGCATAATCATCCAGCCCTTCCTGCGCCACATCCGCGCCAATAGCGGCAAGACGACTATCCTTGAGGCGCCGGACATAGAACTGCCTGTTCGAGCCATCAGGCGTATGACGCGAGCGCTTGGTGTTCGTTGTATGGGTCCAGCCAAGAAACCTGTCTGAAGAAGCCTGCATCAGGCGCTGGCCTTCCACCACGCGTTGCCCCTGATTATCGTAGTGAGGCTCCCCGCAATAAGCCGCGAGCACTGATTCCTGCGCCTCCTTGATCTGCAGCAGCAGGGTTTCGCCATCGGCCGTGGCAAACAGGCCAATCGCGCAGTAAGTGCCGACGCTTCCGACCCCTACAACCTTGAACAGCACATCGTTCAGACGGTAGCGCGACAGCAGCACAGCGCGTTCAGGGGGCTGGGTGGCGATGTAACGTGCGAAGGCCTGGTGGATGGTCTCGTCCTCGTCAGGAAGACGGACCACCAGCGGCGGTTTGACACGCAGGCTGGGCGTGTTCTTGTCGAATGACACCAGACCGAAATGGTTACGCGCGCTCTCAAGCCGCGCTTCCAGACGCTCACGCACGCCCTTGCGTGTATGCTTGTCGGAGAAATCGGCTATGGCGGCTGCAAGATCGATCCGGTCGGACCAGATTTCCAGCGGGCTCATTGGCGCAAGACGGGCCATCTCATCCTGATAGGTCCGCACGGCCAGAAAAGCGTTATGCCGCGCCTGTCTGTCAGCCGCCCCTGCCTCGCCGCTTGCAAGAACCAGCGACGTTGCAAGACGCTTGATGTCCCATTCGAACGGGGCAGGACAGGTCTCGTCAAAATCATTGATGTCAAAAACGGCTATACCATCAGCCGAGGCATAGGCCCCGAAATTGGCCATATGGCAGTCACCACAGCTTTGCACATACGGCCCGCTGGCGACGGTATGGGCCAGATCGGCGGCCATGACGATGGCGCTCCCTCGCATGAAGGCAAACGGAGACGCACGCATACGCTCATAACGGATTGGCAGCAGGTTCTGGATACGGCTCTTACCCTGCCTGACAAGCAGATCGACCGGATCGACCCGATCCGAAGGCGGCTCCCATGCGGCGTGGGCGCTGCGGGGCACGGTTTTCCGCAGGCCCTGCCCCGCCTCATGGCGGGCATCGCGTGTCTCGAAAACGGATGTGGCGATGGAAGCGGGCGGTTGCGGAAGTTCAGCCATGCGAAAAGCAGCCTCGTATCGGTCGGGAGGTCCCCAGTCTTCCAGATGACATCCAATGATACAATCCGCCTCTCACGCTATCGGGGGTGAAACACCTGCACTCAGATCATCAGAACAAGCAAAGCGGCAATCAGGGCGGGTACGGTCAGCGCCATGCCAAAGCGCATGAAGCGCCCATAGCTCATTTCAAGATCGTGCTTGCGCAGTATAATCAGCCAGAGCACCGTTGCCAGAGATCCGCTCAGCGTCATGTTCGGCCCCAGATCCACACCAATCAACAACGCATCCTGAAAGGCGCTCCCATGGGATGAGAGCATCGGGGCAAGCTGGGCCGCCATCAGGCCCGAAGGCAGGTTGTTGATGATATTGCTCAGAATGGCCATGCCAAAGCCCGTCACCATAACGGCCTCGGTGCCGTGACCACAGGCGAGAATGAACCGGACAAGCGAGGCGATAACACCACTTTGCTCAACGGCTGCGACAAGCACGAAGAGACTGGCAACAAGCGGAAAAACCGACCAGGAGATTTCGCTGAGTCCGGGCAAAGGAGACTGGCGGCGGCGCAACGTTATCACGGCATAAAGCGCCACGCCTCCCGCGGCTGTGGCCCAGCCCAGCGAACCATGCATGAAAGAAACGAGGGTCAGCAGCAGCGTGATGACAAACAGCGCCAGCGCACTGAAGCGCGCCGTCGCATCCAGCTTAGGCAACGGCTCCGACTGATCGAACTCCACCGCGATCCTGTGTCGCATCATCCAGAAAAGCATCACAAAGCTGATCCCAATCGCCATACAGGATGGCGCAAGGAAACGCCCCAGCCAGGGCACGAGACCGGGGGGAGCTCCTCCGTAAAGCACGAGATTGGCCGGATTGCTGATCGGTAGCAGAAAGCTCGCCGCATTGGCGACAAAGGCGCAGGCCAAGAGCGAGGGATAAGGATCGATCCTGGCCTTGCTGGCAACCGCAATGACGGGCGGTGTCAGCAGGATGATCGTGGCATCATTGGAGAGAAAGGCCGTTGTGACGATTGCGACAGCAAAAATGATAAGGAACAGCCTTTGCCCGGAACTGCGCGCCCGGCTCAGCGCGAAGGCCGCCAGCCAGTCGAACAGCTTTTCCTGCCGTGCCACTTCGCTCAGCAGCATCATGCCCAGCAGAAACAGATACACCTCCTTGCCCGAGGCGATTGCCCGGCCAGCATCATGCCAGGCGATAATCCCTGCGAGCGGCAGGGTTACGGCGGCGAGTGACGTCCACAGCGCCTCGGGCAATTGCCACGGCCGCAGCAATAATCCCGCTACTGCGAAAAGACAGGCCCCCCACAGGATAAGCGCCTCCATGGCGGTTGTTCCTCAGGCTGCCACGGCAGCAGGTACGCCCTGCTCATCCGGGTCACGTGTTTCGGGCATGAGCGTCAAGAAGAATACCAGCGCCGTGGCAGCAATGACCGTGAGAGAAAGAAAGCCGGCGTGATAACCCTCAAGCTGCACAATGTAACCGCCGACGAGATTGCTCAGTCCGCCCCCGATGCCGACACCCAGCGCCACCATCCCCTGCAGGAAGTTGAAGCGGCCTGTTCCCTGAGTCAGATCGGCCGCGATGATGATGGCGATGACACCAAAAATACCAGCCGCAATACCGTCCAGTACCTGAATGGCGATAATCGCCTCCGGGGCGTCGAACCAGGTGAACAGCAGGCCACGTATCGGCAGGATGGCGAAAGCAAGCAGGAAGATGGGCTTGCGGCCTATACCACGCGCCATGGCACGCCCGACGCCCCATGCCACGAGCATCATCACGAACTGCGCCACAATGACGCAGGCGCTCAGCGTGACGGTTTCGGAGCCCGGATGGCTCTTGGCCATCACCTGACCGGCAAATGGAAGCATCGCGGCATTACCCAGATGGAAGAGCACGATGGAGCAGAGGAAAACCCATACAGGTCGGCGACCGACCAGAGAACCGATCGAGACGGGTGGCTCCTTCGAATCATCCTCACTGCCACGCGCAACCTTCTGGTCAATCTCACCGGGTCGTATGAGCAGGAGGCCAAATGCACTCGCCAGAGCCGAACCGCAGACTAGATAGAAAATCCAGTTCAGCCCCCAGTATTGTCCGCACAGACCTGCCAGCGCAGCAGAAGTAAAGGAGCCGAAATGGTTGATGCTCTGGTTGCGACTGATACGGCCAGGCAGGCGACGGCGCCCTACCAGCCCCAATGAAATGGCGGCCAGCGCTGGCGGTATGACCGCTGCCGCCACTCCCATCATGATCTGCGCTGCCAGGACAGGAGCCATGCCGGGCACCGCAACGATCAGGAGGCAACTCAAGGCCGTGACAACCGCAGAGATTGCCACCAGGGCACGTTTGAAGCGGACAGAGTCCACCATCAGCCCTGCGGGGATCTGGCAGAACGCCGTTGCAAGCCCGGTCATGGCCATAGCCAAACCAATCGGCCCTGCCTGCCAGTGTCGAGCACTGGCAAGATAGACGGTCAGATAAGGACCAACGCCTCCCTGCACATCCGCCAGAAAAAAATTGGTCGCATCCAGCCCTGCCTTGCTGCTGGCCGAAAGGCCTTGCGCCGACCCGGCCTTTACCGGAGCCCCGTCCGCCTGTGCCTCTTTCACGTCTTCACTACCACCATAATAAAAGTAATAAATGAACTGGTCTTGTGATCAACAGCACTGGGCCACTAGATTACCAGCTGTGAACTGCCAAGTGTCCGAGAGAGCCAGTCATGATCGTACACCCGGCATTGCCTCTCTCTGACGGCTTGTCCGACAGTGGCAGGATGCTTCATCACGTCTGTCAGGTCATCGCGAAGGTAAAACATCCTGCGTGAACGGTCGCCCCCGTGAGATGTTCCAAACATCCGTTGGCAAGTTTCCCGACCGCTGCTGACTCCCCCGATTGAACGCGTAGAAGAAGGCGAAAACCATGCAAGCCATCACCGCAAGATCACGCGTCGACCTGCACGCATTACGGCTGTTCTCATGGCTGATGTGCCTTTCTTTTACGTCGGTCGGGCTGATGCGCTGCTTCTGGCCTTCGCATGTCGGCTTATTCGTCTTCCCCGATCATCGCTGGGCATTCGGCATCGTGCGCGATATCGAAGGGGGACACGAATATGGCGGCGCGTCGGTCACCCCTGTGTGCCTCGGCATCGCTGCTCTGCTGTTTCTGGCACTGGACCGATCGGAAGGAGGCCGTCGATAGAGGTTGGGGAGTGCAAGACACTCAACCGTAGACGCGGCCGCATCATGCTCCAGCGTTCCGAAACCCTCTTAGTAAACCCGTCTCGGATCTGCCGAGCACTCAGGTAACAACTCCCTCAGACCACGCCGTAACGTTCAGCCCAGCGCGGAGAGATCCAGCGCGCGGCAAGGAACAGGCAGAGGGCGAAAATCATCACCGAGCACGCCACGCTGGCCAGAGCCGCCCCTGTCACACCGATGACTGACATGAGGCCCGCCAGCACGACAAAATAGAGCACCATGACGGCAAGCCGATATTTCAGAATGATCGCAAGCCGCCCCATAACGGTCAGCAATGTCTCAAGCGGAATGATGCACACCTCAAGCAGGGCGCTGCATACCATCAGAAGAATGATGAGGCGCTCATGGGCAAAACTGTCATGCAGCATGAGATGCAGGATCGCCTTGCCCCCGAACAGCGCCACAAGCACTGCCAGTACCGAAAACCCGATAATCACCAGTGCCAGGCGTCGCGTGACATGGCGCAAGGCCTGCCAGTTCTGGCTGTCGCGAAACCGCACGAACTCCGGGTACAGGCTCGGGATCATCATCTGGGCCGGTTTGGCAAGACCATCGCATATCTGTTTGGTCACGCGATAGATCGCCACATCACGCGCGCCGAGTACGGCACCGATGATCAGCGTCCCACCCTGACGGAACACAGCATCCAGGATCTGGTTGACGCTGACCCTGATGGTGAATCCCCAGATACCAACAATATCGGCCGCACAGAAAAGACAGGAGAAAAACCCGATATCCCGCCCCATATGACGGCGCAGAAGGATAAACCCACCGAGGCTCGTCACGACAAACAAGGCTGCCTGATGCAGGAACCAGACAAACAGGAAGAACTCCAGCGAGGCATGAAGCAGATAGCCGATCAGATAACCGATCGTACGAACACAGGTCGAAACGAAATCGAACAGGGCTGCCAGCCCGAAACGGTTGCTCAGCCGGATCAGCCCCGTGGACCACCCCGTATTCATGAAAGCGACCGTGAGCATCATCCATGAGGCATCACGCTTGACGGCGTCCGACCAGCCCAGAAAATGCGTGCCTGCCACGGCAATCACAATCAGACCGCCAACCAGCCCCGCCAGACCGCTGAGCATGTCCGAGCGCATGCAATAGCCCAGTATGGGCATGAAACGCCTGCGATCCCGTGCCTCATATGACGCAGCGCCATAATGCAGCAGCGTTTGCCATGACTGGAGATGCGTCATGTCTGAAACGAGCATGACGAAGGTGGTGATCAGAAGCAGCACACCGAAGGTTTTCAGACCCAGCGTATGCGCAGCCCATGCCACATAGGCGAAACTGCACAGCGCATTGATGATGCGACTGGAAACCAGAAAGCCGGTATTGCTGAAGATACGGTGCAGCGCCGAGCGTTGTTCAGAACCCATGATCAGGCAAAAGATTACGCGCGGGCCGTTTTGTCAAAGGCTCGTCCTGTCAGGCCCGGACTGACGGGGCGCCTGGGCTGCATGAGCCCCAGAAAAAGCCTCCCCCCATGCGAAACATGGAAACGATCTACCAGACGGGCCAGCTCGTCGTGAGGTGGGGGAGCTTCATCAAGAACTTCGATCAACGCTTCGGCCAGTGCGCCCTCATTGCGCGTGGGTACGATCCGTCCTGCAGCATTTGTCCTGATAAGCGCGCCAACCGCAGGTGAGCAGTTTGTCGAGACGACCTGACGCCCCGCGGCGAACGCCTCCGTCAGTACGGCACCAAAGCTTTCGCAATGCGAAGTGAGCGTGAAGAGCCGCGCTTCCTCGAGATGGGTACGTATAGAGGGCACGTAGCCGGTCAGCGTCACACAGTCTGACAGACCAAGACGCTCGATCAGCGCCTCAAGCTCGGGGCGTGCCTCTCCCTCACCACAAATCACCAGTTTCGCCTTGGGATGGCGCCTAAGAACGTGGGGGAAAGTCCGTATCAGACCGTCAAACCCCTTGATGGCGGTAAGGCGTCCGGCTGCCAGAATGGTCTTGCTGCCTTCTGGCACGGGTTGCGGCGGCTTCTCATCCCACAAGGCAGGCAGGGGCACCACATCAACTGGCGAGCCCCTCAGGATTTCACGCGTCTGCTCGGCAAGGCTTTCGCTGAGGGTCGTCACGCGATCGGCATAGCGCAGCAAGGCGCGCATACGCCGGTTGTATCGTGATTGGGCTGCCTGAGAACGACCCTCACGACAGACTGGCGAACTGACCTGCGCGAGAATGAAAGGACGCTTTTCCCGCGTCAGCGTCGCCAATAGCGGAACCACGGGCCAATGACTGTTGCCAGGCACATATACGGCGTCAAAAGCGAAGCCGGCAGCACGGTGACGGGCGCGCCAGGCCAAAGCCCAGGCCAGAGCCTTGTCGTTCAGCCGGGCACTGATCGCAAAATCCACGATGGATACATCCCGAATGACAAGGGAGCGCAACGGCCCAACCCCACGTCCAGCCAGGATGACGACTTCAAGGCCGCATGAGGCCCAGTAATTGGCAAGACCGACAGCCACGCGCTCGCTTCCACCAAGGCGGAAATCACGAAGGACAATGCCGATACGCGACAATGGCTGCTGTTGGGGAGAAGATCGGAATGGCAGGGTGACAGACATGACGGGCTAGAAAATCCGCGACACTGGGATGATGAGCCCTGCTTGTCATAGTTTGACACAAGATACAATGCGTTACTTTAAGGTTATCGATTTATTAGCGTTCTTCGCCTTCGCCAAGCCTTATTGAGTCAAAAAGCCCCGTTATTACCCCTTTTGAGGTGTAATAACGGGGCTCATGACTTGTCATGACCGCGATATGTGATCGCAATTCATGATTTCACCGGGTCTGGTCAGCGTTCAATATCACCCGTATGCAGAAAAGCGACGCAGCTGCACAAGCCAATATCACTGGCATTAGATGTCACTGCGGTATCTTCTCTTATGGATGTCCGCTGAAGACGTCTTCAGTTCTTCGGCGGCGGGGCGTCAGACGGGGCGGATTTTCCCGGCTGCGTCGAGTGCTCGACGTCGTAAGCCGTGGCCTTTTCCTCATAGCTGCCCTTGGCGCCCGGGTGCTCCTTGTCATAAGCCGCTGCCTTCTCCTTGGCTTCCTTGCGGTATTCGTGACGGCGATACATCCCCGTCGCGCAGCCGCCCACAGCACCCAGCACGCCGTGATTGACCAGATGGCCGCCTACGGCACCCGCCGCGCCATATTTCAGGCAGCCACCCGGCTCAGCCATAGCCTGCGGGAGCGTGATAACGAGGCTTGCTGCCATAAGCGTGCAGCCGAGGAGATGACGCATGGTATTATTCCTTCCAGTCTGGCCCCGTCGCATTGCTGACATCGGGGCGAGGTGAGCGTAACGCCCTTCATCACTGAAGGGTCGCAAACATGTCAGGTCAGATCTCGACCTGATGGCCAATCTCGATCAGTCGTTCGCGCGGCAGGGTGAAGCGGTCAGAGGCCCGCACAGCGTTGCGATAGAGAAAGCCGAAAAGGATACGACGTGGCGAGACCATTTTGGGTGTCTTGAGGTCAGGTACCACATCATCATCACCAGCAAAGAAAACGACCGTCTCGAGATCGAGACCGCAGCCCGCTTCCTTGGCCTGACCCAGCACATAATAGAGGTTCGGTATCTCCACAAAACCGAAGCTGACATTCACGGTCCAGATCCCGTGGCCGACATCCTTGACCGACATGCGCTCATCGGCAGGCACACGGGGCACCGTATCGAATTTCACATTCAGAATGACGACATGTTCGGGCAGGCAATGGAAATCGGCAACGTGGCGCATCACGATGGGTGGCAGGGCCGTCTCATAGCGCGAGAGGAACACGGCAGCGCCGGGTGTGCGGATCAGCTCTCCGTCACGCAGCTTCTGCAACACCTTATCTGAGCGCTCACCAAGGGGGGAAAGGCCTGCACGCAGGAGGGTGATACCGCGACGCCAGGTGGTCATGATCACATAGATGAACAGGCCGATCAGCAGAGGCACATAGCCGCCCTTGTCGATCTTGAGCAGATTGGCAACGAAGAACGCAACGTCGACCACCGAGAAGCAAAGCGCGATCGGCAGGGCCTTCCAGAGTGGCCATGACCAGCGTTCACGCATGACATCGAAGATGAGCAGGGTCGTCATGAGCATGGTGGTGGACACCGCCGTGCCATAGGCACCGGACAGGGCATCTGAACTCTTGAAGCTGAGCGCGATGAGCAGTGTGACGATCATCAGCGCCCAGTTCACTACAGACACGTAGATCTGCCCGTATTCCTCATCCGAGGTCTGGCGGATGTTGAGGCTCGGGAACCAGCCAAGCTGCATGGCCTGACGCGTGAGCGTGAAGGCGCCGGTGATGATGGCCTGGCTGGCAATGATCGTGGCGAAGGTCGCCAGAATGACCATGGGCAGCACAAGACCATGCGGCATAGCCGCAAAGAACGGATTGTCCTTCACCTGCGGATGACTGACCAGAAAAGCCGTCTGCCCGGCATAGCTCAGCACCAGCATGGGCAGCACGATCACCGCAAGGGCAAGGCGTACGCTGGGCCGGCCCACATGGCTCATATCGGCATAGAGCGCTTCAGCACCCGTTACCGAGAGAAAAACCGCCCCCAGGATGATCAGGCTGTTCGCGCCGTGCTCATACAGGAACCGCAAACCGTAAAGGGGATTGAGCCCGACCAGCACGGAAGGATCATGCAGCAGGGAGAAGAGGCCGATCCCACCAAGGGCCAGAAACCAGACCAGCATGATGGGGCCGAACACGGCACTGATACGCGCTGTACCCAGTGGCTGTATGGCGAAGATGCCAAACAGGATGACGGTGGCGATGGGCAGGATGTAGGGCTGGAGCGACTTCGTGACAACGCCAATGCCCTCGATGGCGCTGAGCACCGAAATGGCCGGGGTAATGGCGCCGTCACCATAAAGCAGCGCCGCGCCGAACAGTCCGGCTGCGGCGAGCAGCGTGCTGCGTGCATACCAGTGTTTGCCGAACGAGCCGCCAACGAGCGAGAACAGGGCGAGGATACCGCCCTCCCCCCGGTTATCTGCCCGCATGACCACGGTCGCGTATTTCACAGCAACCACCATGATCATCGTCCAGACAAGCAGGGAGAAACCACCGAGCAAGGTCACCCGGTCGGTCGAGCCTGTGTCGTTCAGGACGGTCTGGAGGGTATAAAGTGGACTGGTGCCGATATCACCAAAAACGATGCCGAGGGCTGCCAGTGCGCCTGGCAGCACCTTTCTGTGTTCTTCGGCCATACGGCTCCCCGTGCAAGAGACCCCGCGATCACTCGTGGCGAGGCGCGTCGGAGTCCAGAAGTTTGACGTCGATGATCATCGCGCCCGAGAAATACATGGGCTTGACGAGATGCTTGATGATGTAGTGCCCGTCGCCCCCCTGGATATGCACCGGCACGGTGATGTCGTAGCCGGAGAGACGGGCATCGTAGGTTGCATCCGCACCATTAAGGGCTACGAGGGCGATCAGTTCATCGTTTGTCATAATTTTATCCAGAACCTTTCAGGGCTGGTTACAAATCGGGTTCCCTGATCAAACGATACCGTCCACCGCACGGTTGCAGCCCGCGGCTGCTGAGGTGGAATACGATTTTGTCATCCGACGCGGGACACTCCCCTTGTCTTGTAACATTGGCATCCCGCACCCGGTGGGGCGGTGCCCGGCTGTTACGCCTTCAGCCGGTCTGCCAGCCATGCCCTATGAAAGCGACGCGCCGGCCCACTGGCATGTCCTGCACCACGATGATCTGGCGTTCCTCCAGATAGGCAAGCTGCCGACGCGCCCTGCCGAGTGAATGCGTGCCATAGGCCTCGGCTATGGCCTCATCACTGGGGCACGGCGCCCCGTCCAGGGCGGCACGTGCCAGAAGCAGCACGACACCCTGCACGTCTTCAGGTACGGCCCGGGCTATATCGAGCGCCTGCTGCCAGGTCTCTTCCTGCGCCTGCTCAAAGCTTGACCCCGAGCGCACACTCGCAAGCAGCAGCCGAAACACGCCAAGATCCAGCACATTGCGGTTGAGCCGCTCGATGCGGGCGCGCAGCTGGAAATCCTGATAGAGCGTGGCCAGCGGGCGATAGGCCGAATCCGTCTCGGCAATCACCGCCTCGACCAGACGCCAGAGCAGTTCCGGCGCAGCATCGATTTCGGGCGCGACCTCCTCGACCGGTGCTGCCGCCGAATAAGCGTCGAGTTGCGCGAGCAGATCGGGCGCGGGCGTGCGCCGCTCACGCGGGCGGGGCGTCGCTTCCACCACAGGTTCGAGAATGAGGCTGTAATTATCCTCGGCGGGGCGTGCCTCGAACGGGGTCAGAACCGGCCCTGTCGCGTGGCTGGCCGTCTCGACCGTGCCGATCGTGACCATGAGCGGCCTGCGGCTCAGCGCGGGGCCGAGCGCCATGAACTGGCCGCGGGCCAGATCACGGAACCCCTCCGCCGTGCGGCGCTCCATCCCCAGAAGATCAGCCGCGCGGAGCATGTCGATATCGAGGAAGGTGCGGCCCATCAGGAAATTGGAGGCCTCGGCCGCCACGTTCTTGGCGAGCTTCGCCAGACGCTGCGTTGCGATCACCCCTGCCAGACCACGCTTTCGCCCACGACACATGAGGTTGGTCATTGCCCCAAGGGACAGACGCCGCGCCTCATCGGAGGTGTCACCACTCGCGACTGGGGCGAAAAGCTGCGCCTCATCCACGACCACCAGCACCGGATACCAGTGCGCGCGCGGTGCCTCGAACATCCCGTTGAGGAACGACCCTGCCGCCCGAAGCTGCATTTCTGCCTCGACCGATTCCAGATTGAGCACCACCGATGCCCTGTGGGCACGCGCGCGCTCACCGGCAGCACGGAGTGTGGCCTCTGTCTGTTCCGATGCATCAATCACGAGGTGGCCGTATTTATCAGCCAGTGTCACGAAATCACCCTCGGGATCGACGATAACCTGCTGGACAAGCGTTGCCGTCTGTTCAAGCAGACGACGCAGCAGATGCGACTTTCCCGAACCCGAATTGCCCTGCACCAGCAGGCGGGTTGCGAGAAGTTCTGTCAGGTCCAGCTGGACATCCGCACCGTCGCGGCCACGACCCATGGTAATCGATACGCTCATGGGGGTCTCCCTAGCGCAACTCGCCTCTAAAGTCAGCCATTCGCCAAGGCATGAGAGCGGGTTTTACACTTCGCTTGGGGCTTGCGAGTTTGCCCTGACTCTAGGTCCCCGCCTCCAGCCACGACAGTACCCCATCGCCTGCCGCCCGACCGGTGGCGAAACAGGCCTGAAGCAGATAGCCGCCCGTTGGCGCTTCCCAGTCCAGCATCTCTCCAGCCACGAACACGCCGGGCCGCGCCTTGAGCATCAGCGCCTGGTTCACGGCATCGCGCCGCACACCGCCCGATGTGGAAATGGCCCGGTCGAGAGCATCTGCGCCGCTTAGCCACAAGGGGCAGGATTTGATGAGCGCGGCCAGCCCGTCAGCGGCCCCTTGCCCCTGATTTTCAACGCAGGACCCTGCGGGTTGCACCCTCCCCTCAAACGCCTCGCGCAGCAGCCAGCGGGCGGGTGCGGAGAGGCCAAGGCGACGCAGCCTGTTCGCCTGGCTCTCCCGCGCACGGAATTTGTCCAGACGCTTGGTGAGTGCGTCGCGGGTCAAGCCGGGGCGGAAATCGATCCTGATGTCGAGCGGCGCCCTCTCCGCCAGCGCATCGCGCCATGCCGCCGACACGCGATAGACGGGCGCTCCTTCGATGCCGCGCTGCGTGATGGTCACATCCCCCCGCGCCTGTACGCCTGCCCCGCTGATGACGACCGAATGGAGCACCTCGCCGTGAAAGCGCTCGTGAAAGGCCGCAGGACAGCACGTCTGAAAGCCGCAATTGGCCGGCTGGAGCGGGGAGACGCTCTCAGGGGGCAGGTACTCAACCCAGCCACCATCACTCCCCAGGCGAGACCATGATGCACCACCGAGCGCCAGAACAACAGCGTCCGGGCAGGCGCTGGCCACGCCCTCTGGTGTCAAAAATAGCAGCTGTCCCTGTGCGTCCCATCCGGTCCAGCGGTAGCGCAAAGCAAGCCGCACGTTCTGCGCTGCCAGACGCCCCAGCCACGCCCGCAAGAGCGGTGAGGCCTTCATGGCATGAGGAAAGACGCGACCGCTGCTGCCCGTAAAACAGCTCTGCCCGAGCCCGTCGGCCCAGTCACGCAGCGCCTGCGGAGGAAAGCGCTCGATAAACGGCGCGAGCCATGCCTCTGCTGCACCATAGCGCGTCCGGAACAGGGGGAGATCTTCGGCATGGGTGAGGTTCAGCCCGCTGCGCCCGGCCATCAGGAATTTACGGGCCGGGCTTGGCATATGGTCATAGACCACCACATCGTGCCCGGCCGCCGAAATCCGCTCGGCGGCGGCAAGTCCGGCCGGGCCCGCGCCAATTACGGCAATCGTTTTCCTGTTCGTCATCGGGGCGGTGTAATCCTCCTCACCAAATAGTGCCATAGACAGTCCGTTTTATCGCTTGAGGGATATCAGGGAACCGCCACATCATCCGGCGCGCTGCACT
Source organism: Asaia sp. As-1742 (assembly GCF_011753235.1). Taxonomy (NCBI): domain Bacteria; kingdom Pseudomonadati; phylum Pseudomonadota; class Alphaproteobacteria; order Acetobacterales; family Acetobacteraceae; genus Asaia; species Asaia sp. As-1742. The sequence continues at coordinate 46,621 of NZ_VWWA01000012.1, forward strand.
ACAGATTGCGTGGCCGAACGAGGCCATGCCCGGACTGTTCCGGCATTTTTCCATCCGGGGCAGGACGACCCCAACGCCATTGTTGTGATCGCGAAAGATCACACCCAGGATAGCTCATGATTGCTCTTTCCACAGCAACTCTCCCGGCCCTCCCCTCCAGTGTCGAGACATTCTCCTATGATCGCGACGCCCTGACAGCCGGGATCGTGCATCTGAGCGTGGGCAATTTCCACCGCGCTCATCAGCTTTGGTACATGGACAAGCTTCTGCACGAACCGGGCAACAGCCATTGGGCCTTCTGCGGCGTCGGGCTGATTGATGACGCTACCGAACGCCTCAAGCTGGAGGCCTTTCCGGCGCAGAACGACCTGTACACGCTGACCCGCTACGCCCCTGACGGAAAGACCCGCCATCAGGTGATCGGCAGCATGATCGCCTATCTTTTCGCCCCGGCCGACCCTGAGGCCGTTCTGGCCCGCATTGCTGCTCCCGCGACGCGCATCGTCTCCATGACCATCACGGAAGGCGGCTATAACCAGGATCACGCCACAGGTGCCTACCGTCTGGAAGCCCCTCTGACCCAGCGTGAACTGGCCGATCCGGCCCGACCGGAATCGGCTTTCGGCTTCATTGTCGAAGGGCTGCGCCGTCGCCGTGAGGCGGGCATTGCGCCCTTCACCGTGCTGTCCTGCGATAACCTGCGCGATAATGGCGTGGTGACCCGCCGTTCCGTTCTGGCCCATGCCGAAGCGCTCGATCCCGATCTGGCAGCCTGGATCGCCCAGGAGGTCTCATTTCCGAGTTCAATGGTCGATCGCATTACGCCAGCTGTGCTCAAGGAAGACGCCGAACGGGTCAATGCCGAATGTGGGGTGATTGACCAGCTGCCCGTGATCTCGGAAGAATTCGCGCAATGGGTCATTGAGGATCATTTCGTCAATGGGCGCCCCGAACTCGAAAAGGTCGGCGCGCAGCTTGTCCCTGACGTGCATCCCTACGAGCTCGCCAAGGTGCGTATGCTCAATGCCTCCCACTCCATGCTGGCCTATCCCGGCCAGCTTGCCGGGCTCGACACCGTGCGTGATGCGATTACCGATCCGGGCATCCATGCTCTTGTCGATCGTTTCATGACGCTGGACGTCATCCCGCATCTTACCGCGCCCGCCGGTATGTCCCTGACCGATTATCGCGACCTGATCGTGGCCCGTTTCAGCAATCCAGCCGTGGGCGACAGGCTGGCCCGCATCACGGGTGATGGCGGCAGCAAACTGCCCGTCTTTCTTGCGCCGACATGGAACGTGCTGATTGAAAAAGGGGCTGACATACAGCGCATCGCTTTCGTGCTGGCCTGCTTTATTCGCTACCTGCACGGCCGCACCGATGCCGGCGCTCGCTTTGAGCCCTTCGAACCCGCCATGGGCGACGCCCAGCGCGAGCGCGCCCTGTCATGGGAGAGCGTTTTCAGCATGACAGTGTTCGAGAGCTTCACCCTGAGCGAAGCGCATCGCAGCCTGATACGTGAAATGGCAGAGAGAATGGAACAGAAGGGAACCCCCGCCGTTCTCGCTGAACTTCTCGCAGCAACGGGTTCCGGCGACTGACCTGACAGACCCCGGAGGCGCGTTGCACCTGCCCGAAAAGGCCCTTTCATGGCTCAGCGCGCTTCCGGTTCTCTTCAACCTCTCTCAACCCAGCCTGCCATTTCGCGGCCCAAAGCAGCCCGGTTCCGGTTCGGGTCGGGCCTGCCAGCGATCCCCCACCTTGGAGAGATGCGTCTCGCCCTGGGTGGCCTGTGCCTCGGCCTGGCGTTCGGGTGGGGCATTACAGGGGCAAAAGCGGCTCCGCTCGACTCACTGAGTGGCGCCACCAACTGGCTGAACTCTGCGCCGCTCACGGCGCAGGCGCTCAAGGGCAAGGTGGTTCTGATCGATTTCTGGACCTATTCCTGCATCAACTGCTTGCGCGAAATGCCTTATGTCGAGGCCTGGGCCAATAAGTACAAACCCTACGGACTTGTCGTGATTGGCGTCCATGCGCCCGAATTTGCCTTCGAGAAAAACCTCGAAAACATCGAGAAGGCGGTCGCGCGCTTCCACATCACCTTCCCGGTAGCCGTCGATAACGACCGCGCCATCTGGAACGGCTTCAACAACGAATACTGGCCTGCCGCCTATTTCGTCGAAGGAGATGGCAAGATACAGGCCCATCATTTCGGAGAAGGTGATTACGACCGCTCCGAACATCAGATACAGGCCATGCTGCGCGATAATGGCGCGAAGAACGTGCCAGATGACCTCGTTCATCCTGTGGGAACGGGCGAGCAATCCGAAGCCGATCTCTCTGCTATCGGCTCTCCCGAAACCTATATCGGCTATGAACGGGCGAGTCATTTCATCTCGACTGGAGGGGCCGTCCAGGACTCTCCTAATGATTATGTCATCGAAAACAGCCCCGCCCTCAATGAATGGGGTCTGAGCGGGAACTGGACGATTGGGCCTGAAGCCGCCCGCCTCAACAAGCCGGGCGGTTCAATTACCTTTCGCTTCCATGCCCGCGACCTGCACCTTGTGCTCGGCCCGGCGAAAGACGGCAAACCCGTCAGGTTTCGTGTCACCCTTGATGGCCAACCTCCGGGTGCCATGCACGGAACAGATTGCGATGCCGACGGTATGGGAACGGTGAGCGGCCAGCGTCTCTATCAGCTCATTCGCCAAAGCGAGAACAACGTGGGCGACCATCTGTTTCGCATCGAGTTTCTGTCACCCGGTGTCGAGGCATTCTCCTTCACCTTCGGCTGACCTGCAAAAAACGCCCCGCGCTTCAGCCGGGGCGTTTTCGATGGTTCTGCCTTGAGCAAGCGCCATTCAGAAGCTGGTGGAGACTGTTCCCGTCATGGTGAAGCGTGCAGCCGTCATGAAGGAATTGCCGTAGCCGGTATAGGGCGCAAGGCTGCCGCTATAAACTGTGCTCGGATCCTTCGCGCTATAGATCGCACCCATAGCCCCCGTTCGCACAATCGAGCCCGTTACATTTGCGAAGTTCAGCTTGATGGTTGGCGACTGGGCGATACCGATTGGCTTGAAGCGATAGCCCAGTGAAATCGTGTTCGTGACGAAGCCGGGCATGCGCTGATCGCCTGCAACGCTGACCGATTGCGGGCCCGTGTAATGCAGGCTCGCATTGCCGAAGAACCCGGCATATTTGTAGGTCAGACCGAAATTCGCGAGCACACGCGGCGCCATGATGGCCTGCGTGCCCTTCGAGTTCAGCATGACATTTGTATAGGGGTCGAACACATTGCTGTCCTGAACAGCATGGAGATATTCGACCGAGGCATAGGGGCTGAATCCGTGAATCGGGCGGCCCGAGATCATGAAATCGAAACCACGCATATGCTGGTTACCGATCGAGAACGGCTTGAACTGGTTCATGCCCAGATACTGGTTCACGATACGGTTGGTGACATTGTAGTTGAAGAATGACGCATCAACGATGATGTGCTGATCATGATAGCGATAGCCCAGCTCTTCCTTGATGGAATACTGGTTCTTCGGGATCGGTACGCTGGTATAGAGCCATCCCAGATCCACGGCGCTCGGCTGACGGTAATCCCCTTCTGCATTCAGGTAGATCTGGCTGTGCTCGTCGATGGTATAGCCGACAGAAAGCTGCGGCAAAGGGGCGGTCCGGTTGTTGGACATGCGCCCGTACAGATCCTTGTTCCAGGTATTGGACATGACGAATTTGAATCCGGCCTGGATATCAAGCTTGTCGTTCAGATATTTGGCATGATCCTCGATAAACAGGCTGTGGATTTCCGTGCCTGCATTCTGCTGATCGCCCGCATCGATCCGATAGGCTGCCCAGTTGGGGCTGGGGGCAGCACCGTTATCCTGCGTGTAGCTGGTTGGGTAGGATTGCTGGGTATAGTTGTTTTCGTACCAGTAGCCGAAAGACACATGGTTGTGGCGATCCACATCGATACCAAGCTTTGCAGTCGCCCCGCGGCGCTCGGTCGCTCCCTGCAGGAAGTAGCTGGTCACGTTGCGGGTGGTGCCATCATTCTGCGTCACGGTGCCGCCTGGTGACGCATCCCAGCCCCGTCCAAGGTTGTAATAGGGCTGAAGATCGAAGGCGATGCGGCGCGTCAGGACAATATGGATCGGGGCAGAAAGATAGACCTGATTCCAGTAATCCGTATTGTTTTTCCAGTAATTGATGTTGTTCGAATTTGCCGAGCGACCGTACCCTTCACCCGTATGCTTGTATTTGTAAAATTCCTGCTGGGTCGGATAATTGTCGATCGTGAAGTCTTCCCAGTTCCACGAGACAAAGGCCTTGGCAAAGGAGCCATTCTTCCACTGCTTGTTCAGACCGAAATCAACATGTCGGCGGTCATTGATACCCGCCCCCATCCAGCTGCGTGTGTGGGTGTTTGAAAACGAGACATAGCCGCGCACGCCGCTATGGCCGATCTCGCCGGTCTCCAGCCGGATGAACTCGCGCGACAGGTTGTTCGTGCCATAGGAAAAATCAACCAGACCGCCAAACTTCCTGTCGGGCGTATGGGTGGTCTCATTCATCGTTCCGCTGGCCGCCGACATGACGGGCAACGCGGTCTCGGAACTGCCGGGCGTCAGCGAGACGGATTCGACGTTCTCGGTATCCACATTTTCCGTGATGTATTTGGCGGCTGCCGCGGGCGCGCCATCGACCAGAAGCGCCATATCGAGATCAGTCAGACCGCGTGTCTGGATCTGCCCGCCCTGCATACCATAGGGATCGGGCGTGCTGATGCTGACGCTTGGGAGATTCTGGATCAGATCGAGCGCCGTGCTCGAGGGGTTACGCATGGAGATATATTCGTGATCGACGGTCTGCACGTTACGCGGCGCGTGCTCGATGCGCATCATGCCACCACCGCCATTGAGGGCCTGGCGTGAGGTGGTAACCGATATCTGCTCCTCGCCCCTGGCCTCGACAGCCTTCTTGCGACCAACGTGCGGCACGGGTGCCGTTGCTGTCTGGCCAGGCCGGGCCACCGTATGTTTCGGACTACCATGACGCGGGGTCCCGGCTGAGGCCGGCGCACCGGAGGCCGCATGGGCAAAATTCTGCGACAGACAGGTGGCCGAGGCCAGACAGATCGCCAGCCCGATTTTCAGTTTCGCACGACCAAACACATACGCCATCGAGACCCTCTTCCCAATTTCCGAAAGTTTTCGAGTTTATTACTTACGAGACACAAAGTTACGCCTCGAAAGCCCCGCTTGCAGTTTTATATCTGCACGAACACAAGCAGGTATACAAGTCGAAATCAAGTCGTAATGTGTCGGATATGGAACGTTTCTGTTCGGGTCTGATGCATAGGGGCCACCCTGCCCCCACGGCGAGCATGTTGGGCTTATGCCTTCCAAGGCATGGCTTTGCCCGACCTGCCCCCACTTCGAACGCCTTCAAACCGCCCTCATGGGAGGCCGACGATCTTGCGCCTCAGGTCAACAGAGATGGAGAACACCGGCCAGACGGGCCAGAACGCAAACCGTTCCATGCCGGATGGTACGCACTCATTTGCAGCGCCCATAAATCACCGGCATGCGAGCCTGCTCCCCCCCTGCCCGGAATAAGGGTGGGAGCAGGAGAAGGCGACATCGTTACAGATCGATATCAAGCCCGATATCCAGAGCCTTGACGCTATGGGTCAACCAGCCGAGCGAGAGCACATCCACCCCTGAAGCCGCAATGGCTGGCGCAGTATCAGGCGTAATGCCACCGGAAGCTTCTGTTAGGGCGCGGCCCTTCACCATTTCCACGGCGCGCCGAAGCATATCGGGACCCATATTGTCGAGCAGATAGACATTTGCCCCACCCGTCGAGAGGGCCGTTTCAAGCTGGTCAAGCGTATCCACCTCAAGGGCAATCGCCATGAGGTGCCCTGCGCGCTGCCTCGCCGATTTGAGCGCCGAAGCCACCCCTCCGCACAAGGCAATATGATTATCCTTAATCAGGATTGCATCATCGAGACGATAGCGGTGATTGCTCCCGCCCCCTGCCTTGACGGCATATTTCTGGATGGCTCTCAGGCCCGGCAGGGTCTTACGGGTACAACATACGCGGGCTTTCGTGCCGTGGATGGCGTCCACGACCTGACGCGTTGCGGTTGCGATGCCGCTCAGATGGGAGAGCAGGTTAAGCGCCGTACGCTCTCCCCCCAGAACGATTTCCGCGGGCCCCTCGATTTCGGCCAGAATGTCACGTGGCGCGATGCGACATCCATCTTCCTTGAGTGCTGTAAAATTTGCGTTCGGGTCAAGCAGGGAAAATGCCAGCCTGACACCCGCCATTCCAGCCATAACGCCCTCATGACGGGCGCGGAACACCGCGCGCAGGCGTTGACCGGGCCGGACAATGGCCTGTGACGTGGCATCACCCCCGGTGCCGAAATCCTCGGCCAGACCGGCCCTTATGACAGGCTCCCACAACAGATCGGGCAAGGGAGGAATAAAAATTGTCATGCGTGTACAAAGCTCCTCTGCGCATGGATCATGTGGTCTGAACCCGACGCGACGATATCGCCCTGTCCAAGGCCGATTTCAGCAAGGGTAAACTGGAAACGCCCGGTTTGAGGCGCTTCGTCTCCATCGAGACGCCAGTGGCTTCCACGGCTTTCCTTGCGGCGTAAGGCAGCTTTGGCGATGGCAGCGCCAACCAGAGCATGGTCATCACGCGCGGCAAGCGGGGTGAGAAAGGACGACAGACCCTCCAGCCCGTCATGATCCCGCAGGATCCCTGCCCCCTTGTCCATGCGCGGCCCAAAACTCGCCGCACCAAAGCGCACAGGTTCTGTGGGATTCTGACAGGAATGGCGCTCGCGCGTGGCATTGTTCACGTCCCATGCCACGGCCCGCCCCATCACGAACGCCTCAAGCAGGGAGTTGCTGGCCAGTCTGTTCGCGCCGTGCAACCCGGTGCAGGCGACCTCGCCGCAGGCCCATAGCCCCGCGAGGCTTGCCCGGCCATGCAGATCTGTCGCCACACCGCCCATGTGGTAATGAACCGCTGGCCTTACCGGAATGGGCTCACGGTCGGGGTCGATACCGTGCTGGGCACAGATGCGCGCAATACCTGGAAACTGGCGTGAAAAGACCTGCCGCAAACCCGTCGACTGCCCGGCACCATGCCGGTTGCCCCGCGCATGCGGCCCGCTATATCGCGCATCGAGAAACACGCGATGCCCCAGTGCCCGGTGGCGCGCAATCGCACGTGATACGCGATCACGGGACTGCAGCTCGTCCGTAAAGCGGTTGCCGGTTTCATCCACGAGCACTGCTCCCGCCCCCCGTACGGCTTCGCTGATCAGAGGCGAGCGTCCACCCCCTGTCTCGACATCAAGGGCGGTTGGATGAAATTGGACAAATTCCATATCGGCCAGCCGGGCCCCGGCTCGCGCGGCGGCTGCCAGACCCCGCCCCGTATTGCTGGCAGGGCTCGTTGCACCGACATAGAGCGCCCCTGCCCCGCCACAGGCCAGGATACAGTGATTGGTTGGAATGAACTGACCCGTGTTGAGCCATACGCCGCGCACACGTCCGTCCAGCACATGGAGGTGGTCCAGTGTCACCCCATCGAGCACCACAATGCGCTGGGAGGCTTTTACCCGCGCTATGAGCGCCTCCATAATTCCCGCACCGCTGCCATCACCACTCACATGCGCAATGCGCGCGCGTGAATGGGCCGCCTCCAGGTGCAGGTCCAGATCGCTGCCCCCTGTGCGGGTGAACGCCACCCCCCAGTCAAGCAGTGTCGCTATTGCAGATGGACCAGCCCCGATGATGGCCTCGACCGCACGGGGGTCACACAGCCCGTCACCGGCATCGAGCGTGTCGCGCATATGAAGCGCCACGTCATCATCATGGCCGATGGCCGCTGCGAGGCCGCCCTGCGCCAGCATGCTGGCCGCTTCCGTCCCCAGAGGTGACGGGCTGAGCACCACGCAGGGCCGATCGAGATGCAGGGCCGCCGAGAGCCCCGCAAGACCTGCACCCGCAATGACGGGCCAGCCTGCAAAACGGGTGAGTGTCATCATGGCTCAGGCCCTCAGACCGCAAGCATCCGCTCGACCGCACGCCTGGCCTGCGGGAAGAGCGCATCGGGAATGGTCACTTCCTCCTGCATGGTCTCCAGCGCACGACGAATGGCGGGCAGCGTGATACGTTTCATATGTGGGCAGAGATTGCACGGGCGAACGAACTCGACCGCCGGGTTGAGCGCTGCGAGGTTGTCGCTCATGGAGCATTCCGTGACCAGCAGCACCTTGGCGGGCTGCTTGACCGCCACGAATTCCATCATCCCCGCCGTCGAGCCTGCGTAATCGGCTTCTGCCACAACTTCGGGCGGGCACTCCGGATGGGCCAGCACCACGACACCGGGGTGCATACGCCGGTACTGCCTGATCTCGAGGGGCGTGAAACGCTCATGAACCTCGCAATGGCCAGGCCAGGTGAGCATCTCGATGCCAGTCTCGTTTTGGATGTTCTTCGCCAGAAACTCATCAGGAATCATGATGACGCGCGGCACACCAAGGCTTTCGACCACCTTCTTGGCATTGCCGGACGTGCAGCAGATATCGGTCTCCGCTTTGACGGCGACCGAACTGTTCACATAGGTCACGACCGGAACACCGGGATAAGCCGCCTTGAGCGCCCGGACATTCTCAGCCGTGATGGATTCTGCCAGCGAGCAACCTGCCATCGAGTCCGGTATGAGCACCGTTTTCTCCGGGTTCATCAGCTTGGCTGTTTCAGCCATGAAGTGAACGCCGGCCATCACGATTACCTGCTCCTCACAGCGCTGGGCCTCGCGGGCGAGTGCAAGACTGTCACCGCGGATATCGGAGATGCAGTGGAAGATTTCCGGGGTCTGGTAATTATGCGCAAGAATGACCGCATTGCGTTCGCGCTTCAGCCGCAGGATCGCCCGGATATCATCCTCGAAATTACGCTCCCAGTCCTCGCGCGTCATCAGACGTGAAACGGGTTCGTACAGGGCATCGCCACGATCTCTGACGAGGGTCATCTGATCCATCGGATCCTCTCCGCTTAGTTATGCTCTATATGAGCATAATAGGGACAAAACTGTCGAGACCCATACATTGGGTGCCTCCCCGATGTTTTCAAAGCCACAAAGCCGTGATTGTCTAAAAAGCACGGATAGAGGCCATCCTGGATCACACTGACCGGGCAATCGGTAATTTGGAGCCCATAAGCTGTCGGGCACCGATCACCTCTCGCCTGAAGCGATAGAGCCGCGCAGGGCGTCCCTGGGGTTGGTTTTCCGCCTCGCCCGTTTCTTCCACGAGGTCCTGGGCCAGGATCAGCCGCCTGAAATTCTGCTTGTGCAGCGGCCTTCCCGCAATGGCCTCGACCGTGCGCTGCAACTGCCAGAGGGTGAAGGTCTCGGGCATGAGTTCGAACACCACGGGGCGATAGCGTATCTTGGCCCGCAGACGCGCCAGAGCAGTCGCGAGGATGCGCCGACGGTCCGACGGCATGGCACGGCCAGGTACCACCCAGGCGCCGGGCCTGCGCGATTCAGGCAGAAGATCGGCCTCCCACAGCAGTTCATAGCGGTGCAGGACCAGCTCGTCATTCCAGGGCTGCCCTTCAAGCCCGAACGTCTCGGCGCAGCGCCATTGCCGGGCTGGATCGCGCCCGGCCCAGTTTTGCAGCGCCCGGCCGATTTCGCTCTCGATCAGCTCCGCTCCGCTGCCCCGCAAATTCTCCCACGGGAAATATTCGTACAGCCCGCGCCAGCCTTCCTGTGCATCCTCCAGACGGGTCAGCCCCATATAGGAAATACGTATGAGACGTGGCGCGTCTGCGCCGGCCTGCCCTGCATCCGCCAATCCCGCTTCACCACCGTCATCGCCCGACGCCTCAGCAAAGGTATAAAGCTGCTCGATATGGCCGAGGTGACATTGCGTCTGCTGCTCGACCCAAAGGCGCATGCCACGCTGCAAGGAGCGATGCGCCGTTTCCAGCGGTCCGGAAGGCAGGTTGCGCCCCTGGTCGAGTGTCAGCACGAGAGGCTGCTCATCCTGCACCGCAAGCAGCACCGCCACCAGTTCGGTCTCGATATTACTCATGCATTCACGACCCGTCCGGTTGTCAGCAAAAGCAGGGCGCGCAGGATTTCTGCCGGGCTGGGCGGGCAGCCACGCAGGGCCACATCGCATTGCCGCACACCGGCCAAACCCGCCTCCATGATACCGCCCAGCACGGCGTAATTCACCCCGAACGGCCCCATGCCAAGCGCACAATCGCCGATCGCCACAATGCCCTTTGGCCCCGGCATGGCCTCCCAGCGGGCCTGAAGCCCGGGCAGCATGGCGCGCGTCACAACGCCGGTGACGAACAGAAGCTCGGCATCATGGGGTGTATCGACAAAACGGATGTCGTGACGGGTCAGATCATAGGCCGCGCCCTGAAGGGCCTGTGCCTCGATACGACAGCCATCGCAGCCACCACCTGCCACGATATGAAGCGTGAGTGGACGCGGCGCGGGTGGCAGGGAATCACGGGGCCGCCATCTATTGGCGTCCAGCAGGGCGCGCAGAAAAATCATGGACAGTTCCGGTCATCTGGTTCGTTGTGAGTAAAACCATAAACCGGCTCAAGGAAAAACCCCGCATGGTTCTGGCCTTTGCGTCCCATATTCCACAAGACTGGCATGACGCCATTGCCAACGCACCCCATGTGCGTCGCTGGATAGAGGGCGTGGAACGGGAGTTCGAGGTTTCCTCCCTCACGATCCGCGATGCCGTGAAGTTCGGCAGCCGGATCGGCTTTGTGTTCGCCGAGGCACAGGCCTATCATGAGGGGGTTCCCGTACCCCGCTATGCCTTCCTGCGCGGGGACTCCGTCGGTATCCTCGTGGTACTGCGTCATCCCGATCACCCGCCAAGAACCGTGCTTACCTGCGAGCCACGCCTTCCGGTAGCCACCGCAGAGTCCCTCTCCCTGCCCGCCGGAATGGTCGATGACGGCACAGTACAAAGCACGGCGCTGCGCGAATTTGCCGAGGAAACGGGCATCACACTGGCGCTTGAGGCACAGGACCTGATTTCGCTTGGCACCGTCACGCTTTCACCCGGTGGTTGTGACGAACATCTCACGCTTTATGCGCTGGAAATCGATCTGGAGCCGTCGGAGCTGGGCAGTCTCGACAATCGCGCAACGGGGCTGGAGAGCGAGCATGAACATATCAGACTTCGCGTCCTGCCCCTTGATGCCATACCGACCCTCCCGCAGCAGGACGCCAAGCTTCTTCTGGCCTTCCACCTTTATGGCGCCCGCACGCGTAGCTGACGCAGAGCCACCGAGGACATGGTCAGGCAAAATCCGGGCCGAATAATAACGATACGGAAAACAACACGTCGGCGGCTCTTTTTGCTCATGACGATATCCTGAACTTCGGGTAAGCCGGATCCATGACCCAGACCGAAGCCCTTCCCCCTGATGCTGAAGCCCTGCTTGCCCTCGCCGCTCGCCTGGCCGATGAGGCCGCCACGCTCATTAACGAAATTCGCGACCGGGGCTTCGAGACGATCATCAAGGCGGATAAATCGCCGGTAACCGAGGCGGATCAGGCGGCTGAGCGTCATATTCTGGCAGGGCTGCGTGCCGCTCGCCCCGATATACCGGCTATTGGCGAGGAGGAAATCGCCAGTGGTGCCTTTGCGGAGCCAGGCGAAATCTACTGGCTTGTCGACCCGCTTGATGGCACGCGCGAATTCGCTGCAGGACGTGACGACTTCACGGTCAATATCGGGCTGATCTATCGCAACCGGGCTGTTCTCGGCGCGATGGCCCTTCCCGCTTACGGGCAACTCTATACCGGCCTCGTGGCGCAAGGTGCCTGGCGTCGTGACAGCAACGGGACGACCCCCATCGCTGCGGTCGTGCCGCCCGAGAACGGGCTGCGTATCCTGGCTTCCCGTCACTACGCCGATGACCCGCGCCTCAAGGAATGGCTTGCCGGGCGGAAAATCGGAACGCTGGGCAATATCGGCTCGGCCGCCAAATTCGCGCGTGTCGCAGAGGGGGAAGCCGATTTCTACCCCCGCCTCGGTCCGACCATGGAATGGGACACCGCAGCCCCGCAGGCGATTGTCGAAGCCGCAGGCGGCCATGTGCTCGATGAAACAGGCACCCCCCTGCGCTACGGCAAACCGGGCTGGTTCAATCCGCCCTTCCTCTGCACCGGACGCCACGCCACAGAAGGGCAGGACGCATGACAGAAATTCTCAAGGCCGACCCTGACGCCATCCAGCGCGCTGCAACACTCCTGCTCGAGGGCAAGCTCGTGGCTTTCGGGACCGAGACGGTTTATGGTCTGGGTGCGCTGGCCACGTCCAACGCTGCCGTTGCTCATATCTTTGCCGCCAAGAACCGGCCACGGTTCAACCCGCTTATCAGTCATTTTGCCAGCGCTGAGGCTGCTTTCGAGCATGTCGAAGCCAATGACATGGCCCGCCGTCTGGCCGAAATCTTCTGGCCGGGCCCCCTTACCATGATCCTGCCGCGCAAGAGCGGCTCGACCATCTGCGATCTGGCAACGGCGGGGCTGCCAACCATCGCGGTGCGCGTTCCACGCGGCAAAACCGCTCTGGCGCTGCTTCAGGCGGTCGGCCAGCCGGTGGCAGCTCCTTCGGCCAACCCGTCGGGGCGTGTCAGCCCCTCCGATGCCTTTCATGTGCTGCGGAACATGCATGGCCGTATCGACGCCATTCTCGATTCCGGCCCCTGCTCGGTCGGGCTCGAAAGCACCGTCATCGACCTCTCGCGCGAGGTGCCTTTCCTGCTGCGTCCGGGCGGCATCACGCTGGAACAGCTTGAAGCCGTATGCGGCACGATCCGCAATCCGGACGATTACGCCACCAAGCTTCCCTCCTCCCCCGGCATGCTTGCCTCGCACTACGCCCCCGGCCTTCCGGTCCGCCTGAGCGCCGAAAGCGTGGATGAGCACGAGGCGCTTCTGGCCTTCGGCCCTGCCCTGAGCGGCGCGGGGCTGGTTTACAACCTCAGCGAGCGCAGCGACCTTGAGGAGGCCGCTTCGCGCCTCTTTGCCGGGTTGCGCTTTCTGGATGGCGAGGGGCAAAGGCGTGGCCTCAAGACCATCGCCGCCATGCCGGTGCCCCGCCAGGGCCTCGGCCTCGCCATCATGGATCGGTTGCGCCGCGCTGCCAGCCCGCGGCCGACGGCGTCGGGTGATGACGATGATGATCTGGAGAGCATGATCGGCTGATGTCCGGCTCGTTCGACCCCAAGGAACTCAAGGTTCTCTCGGATATTCTCGCTCTGGTTCTTGAAGAACAGGAAGGGCAGTCCATCGCCGCGCTCAATGCGCTGCGCTCACGCGCGCGCAAGAGTGGCACGACAGGGGGTGCCCTCAAGAACCTCTTTGTCGCCATTGCGCCCAACCCGCCACCACGCGCCAAGCCCAGGCCACGAAACACCAAGGCGGAGAGCGGCCCCGACGTGGTGGCGGCGAGACAGCAGATCGTGACGCTCACCAATAACCTGCGTCAGATGGACCTCGAGCTGCGCAACTCACGTGCCCGCCTGGAATCCGTTCGGTCGGAACTCTATCAGACCCAGCAATCCCGAGCGGAAATCCAGTCCAAATTACTGGCACGCGATGCGCGCAAGCCCTATTTCAGCACCTTGATCTGGTGTGGCTTTGCTGTCGGCATTCTGATCGGTATCGCTGGTACGCAATTCATCCACTCTATTGTGGATGTCCCCCGCGTCGATCGCTCGGTCTTTCTTCGTTAGGTCCTCGGTTCTCTCTGATACGAGCAGGAGAGACCTGTGTTGTCTTGTAACTTGTGCATGGGCGTGCTGCGTAATCTCTCCCCCCCAACCAGTTCGCATGACGCCTTAAACCGACAGCAGAGCCCTCAACGCGCGATGTGCGAAAGAGAGCATCCTTTCACCCTCGTCTTGTGCTCGAAATGCCCGTCCTGCCCTGATTTTCCATGAAGTCTTGCAGGCTCCCCGCATTCTGGACAGGCATAGATATAGCCCTTCCGCCCGGTTCTCTGCCTGAATATCAGCGCCTTTTCTGCACTGATCACCTCGTCGTCCAAAACAGCCATTTTCATTCTATCGGTATCTCGCCATGAAATTCGGATTGCAACGTCCTGAAGACGCGTCCGCTTTCATAGCGCGACATTGATTAACCAATTATGGCCACCAGGCTGGGCAGATAACTGCAGAGAACAGGACAATTTCTCTGCGTCCTCCGGAAGCCCTCTATGGGTGAAGAGTTCTACCCATCGGCGTCTCGGGTCAGCGCACTGGAATGCGTTTTGGCTGTATCACCCTTCGGCACCTAATCCTGCACACCGCCCATGATGGGGGTCAGATGGGCGCGGCTCTTGCTCGTGCGGCGCGCCGGAGGGCGTGGCTGGCAGGAGACGAAATAGAGTCCGATCACAAAAATCAGGTTGGTGATGTTGATGAACAGATCAACCAGCATGATCAGGCCACTGCCCGACACGCCATTCCACAGCGATACCCCAAGCCAGACGATACCGAGCGGCCTCATGCCCAGCAGGAAGCTGCGCAGCGGGTTGGCCTGACCGGCGCGCACCAGCGGGCGCATACGCTGGATCGCCATGTAGAAGCAGACGAACAGCACCCAGTTGAGGATGTTGAACATCGACCCGCTGAGTGATGTGGCACCCGTGAAGATGAGTATGGCAATGGCTGCCAGAAAGAACAGGATCGCACCAAGCTGGAGGCTCATCCCCAGTTCGGCAGCAGAAAGCCGCTCGGGCAACCTGTCTGATACAGGCTGGAAGATCTTATCGAGCAGCCAGAGATCGGCCTGATTGACGCGTTCTACAAAGGACATGACGCTGACTTACCGCGCCATTCCGACGGACGCATCTGTTTTCTGCGCCTTACCGTGCAAGGGCTACAGCTTAAGTGTGCGCAGCGCCCTCTCAAGCTGCAAACAGCGCCCCGTGCCACAGCCTGAGATAACCTGATCCGCAAAGCAGACCTGAGCAGAGACAAGCTCACTCCGGCACACGTCATAATCGCAAATGAGTAGAGTGCACTCATTCGTCCGGCTGAGGTCATCAGGCAGACAGAATGTTCAGGGCATGGTTCACCTGGGCATAAGCAGCCGAGAGATGATCTTCTACCCAGAATTGAAAGATTCAGCCCGTACACAGGAGGCCATAATCCCGCCAAACCGGCTCAACAGACTCGATTTATCGGTTTTCTAACGCAACAATATGGAACATGATCGCAGTCAATCGACGCTATACAGGGTGGCCGGATAGTCATGTTTCCAGTTGTGGTAGATGTTTGGTCCCGGGTTTTGATGGTGCAATCTTTTCATCGGAATGGAAGGAAGCACTATGGGCCAGGTTCACCACGGGAGCGCCACGACGACAGCGGCAGTCCGTCGAGCGATACAGCATAGTC
>NZ_VWWA01000013.1:0-61157 GCF_011753235.1 Asaia sp. As-1742
GATATCTAGGCCATCAATGAGAACGCGACCACGTTCGGGACAATAGAGCCGCTGAAGCAGTTTGGTCAGCGTGCTCTTGCCAGAGCCCGATGATCCTACGATGCCGATGATCTCCCCGGGCTGTATGCTCAGGGAGATATCCTCCAGAACCAGAGGACTATCTACCCGATGCCGGAAGCTCACATGTTCGAACGTCACCGCCCCCGTCAGAGACGGCAGCGCCATGCCGTTGCGACCGCCTCGTTCGGTCGGTGTATTGAGGATATCCCCCAGACGCTCGGCCGAGAGCCGCGTCTGATGAAAATCCTGATACATCTGAGCGACGCGCAGCACAGGCTGGCTGACACGACCTGCGAGCATGTTGAAGGCGACCAGGCCTCCAACGGTCAGGGAGCCCGACATCACCTGGTGAGCGCCCAGCCAGAGCGTCCCGGCCGTCACGAGCTTGCCGGTCGCCTGGATGAGCTGGGTCGCTACCGTGCCGATCGAGGTCACGGACTGGCTGGCCCCGACATACCCCGCCAGCTGCTCTTCCCAGCGTTGCTGTAGCCTGGTCTCGACCGCCATGGCCTTGACCGTCTCGATCCCGCTGACCGTCTCGACGAGGAAGGCCTGGTTTTCGGCGCCCCGACGGAATTTTTCCTCGAGCCGCACGCGAAATAGCGGCGTCGCGACAAGACTTACGAAAGCATAGACAGGGATGGAGGCCATCACGACCAGCGTCAGGCTGATCGAATAGGTTAACATCACGCCCAGAAACACGAAGGTGAACAGCAGGTCCATCAGCAGGGTCAGGGCCGAACCGGTCAGGAACTGCCTGATGGTTTCGAGCTCCCTGATCCGTGCGATTGAGTCGCCCACCCGCCGCGACTGGAAATAGGGAAGAGGGAGAGCCAGCAGGTGACGGAACAGCTTGGCGCCCAGCTCCACATCGACCCTGTTCGTCGTATGGGCGAATAGATAGGTCCTCAATCCACCCAGAACGGCCTCGAAGACAGCAAGCGTGACGAGACCGGCGATGACGACGTCGAGCGTGCTGGTGCCCCGGTTGACGAGAACCTTGTCCACGAGAACCTGAAAAGCGAAGGGCGTAGCCAGGGCAAAGATCTGTAAAAAGAAGGATCCGGCCAGAACCTCGGCGAGAATGCCTCGGTATTTGTGCATCACGACAAAGAACCAGCCAATGCCGAAAGGCCGTTCAGCGTCCTGGATGGTCGCCTTGCGTCGGCTCAGGATCACAACCCCGCTCCATCGGCTTAGGAAATCGTCGATCTGCTCCACCGCTGGGCGGTATTGCGCGGCGTCGAAGGTAAGCACCTGGCTTTCAAGCAAGCGCACTATCATGCACAGCTTCTGGTCCCGCATCACGGCAAGCGCCGGCAGAGGGATACGGGCCAGACGATCCGCACGGACCTGCCTGAAGCCTGCTTTCAGTCCAGAATCTTTGAGGAGCCGGATGACCTCAGGGATGGTGAATGCAGCGCCCAGAGCATTGCGGATCTGGGTTTCTTCCGCACCAAGTCCCTGCAGACGCAGGAATTCGGTGATTGTGCGGATATCATCTTCGGATTTTCCGATCGTTGACTGGCGTCGATCTATTCCGGTGATGCCATCCATGACCCTACCCTCACATTGAAGGGCATGAACCCTCTACTTCATGTCAAAACGTTGCTGTATCCTGCACTGCAACATAAAGACATAAAAGTGAATTTTCCGATAAACTCAGGCGCAAACAACGCGGAACAAGATGATGGTGGCTTTGAAGTTAAGATGTCAGCATCGACCCGTGCGGGTGCAGGGAGGCAATTTCGCCATAGGGTTTTCGGCTGCAATTGCAGCTGGTTTGACTGCCAGTTGGTTTGTCGGCTCTTTCATGACCCGTGGACGCGAAACCTTTGTCGATCCCGCCTCATCCCCATCGCAAGATTTCGACCTTGAGAGCCTGGATGGCATAACCATCGCGGCGACATTCAGACCGGGTCGACACAGCCGTTCGCCATCTGTCCTTCTTTTGCATGGCTTCAGAGCTTCACGACAAGCCACTGCCGCGAATGCAATGTGGTTGGCCAGCCTCGGCTACGCAACGCTTACGATCGACCTCCGCGGACATGGCCAGTCGACGATTGCGCCATGCACGTTTGGTCTCAGGGAAGCCATGGAGGTAGGGACAGCGTTCGATTGGCTGAGGAAAAGGCAGGAAAATGCACCCGTTTGCATTGTCGGTATATCGCTTGGGGGTGCAGCCTGCCTTCTGGGAGAAGCCGGCCCTATTCCTGCGGATGCTCTCGTCTTGCAAGGCGTATATTCGGACATACGCCACGCGATCAGAAATCGGATCGCCCGATATACCCCGAGCTTGGCCGCAACGCTGCTCGAGCCATTGCTGAGTCTTCAAGCTTTGCTGCGCCTGGGTATTTCGCCCTCACGGCTGGCGCCAGTAAGAGCATTGTCTCAATACCCGGGCCCCGTTTTGATCATAGGCGGCCAACAGGACAGATCGACCTTGGTTACCGAAACGCGCGCGCTGTATGATGCCGCGAAAGGCGGAGGGAAGCTGATGCTTATCCCGGATGGTGATCACATCGATATCTGCCGTCTTACAAGCGCTGCCTACCGAGATTGCTTGAAAGCGTTCCTTGCCCAGACCATCGGTAGTGCGAACATCGGGAATTAGCCCTCTTGTGGGCGGACCTGTATCAAAATTAAATTGACGCCTCTTCCAAGTGCCCGCCTCGTGATTGAACGCGCGTTCCTTCCGAGATCTCCACCCACTTCCGATAACTAACGTACATTATCAGAAGTAAGTGCGATACGCAGACAATTGCGACGCGAGAATTGGAAAGTTACCTCGAGAGCAACAAGCAGAACAGAATCGCGTATGCGATAACGAGTAAGTTGTGGTTGGGCCGCTGCCATAAGCTCTTCTAGTTGGGATCGAGAAGCGTGAACGCCAATTCTTGCCAAAATCTGCGCCTAGTGGGGTTTTCGAGAAGCGCCTGCCAGATCGTTGGTGATCGCCAGTAAAGCCCGTTCGGCCCGTGCCCGTTCGCTTTCGCCTTCGGTTGGTGGCACGGAAATGTCGGGCACAATGCCAGCTTCCTCGTTTGCACCCTTCGCACGTAATCTCATGCAATTCGGCACTCGGAAACGAAGACGCGAATGTCGAAGGATGATGGGGTCGCTTTTCGTCATGAAGCCGCACCCATCTCCACCTGTGCGATTGCCAACAAGCTTCGCGATCCGGTTGTCTTGCATAACGGCTGCAAACATTTCAGCCGACGAATAGGAGCGCTGGTCGGCAAGAACGTAAGTCGGCCCGGTCCAGCTGCCAAAGAATGACTGAACTGTGGATGCAGAAGAAAGAGCGGCTGCAGCTTTGCTGTCGCCTAGCGCACTTCGAGCCAAGCCAGCGGAGTAGCCCCCAGCATAGCCCGCAGAGAGTAGCCGATTGCAATTCGTCGGCGACCAGGCGCGTTGTTCGCGCCAGACCCATGACAGGTCGCAACGATGCTCACCAATCGCCGCGGTCTGCTGGGAGAAAAAGGATCGTGCATCTGTGAGCGCAGCCTTGGCGTCGTGCGACTGAGTGGCGGCGAGCGCTTCGTTAATATCTCTGATCTCGTCAGCGAAGTAGCGACCGGCATCGGATGCGTCTGCCATTAGAAGCCGTGCGGATCGTACCGGCCTGTTAGTGAAGAGACGGGGCGTCCAATCTCCGCTATCGTCGCCTCCGCTGTTATTGCCAATATCAACGACAAGGGCCGTGGCCCCGGTGTGACGCAGCGCCCTGATCTCAGCCGCCATATCATGAAACCAGCGTAACTCCGCCGCTTCACGCATTGAATCGGGAGTGATTGCTTTGCCAGCCTGCCGTAGTTCTGCCCAGGCATGCAAACACGCGGCAGGAAAGGCCCGGGCACGGAAGTTCTGGATGCGGAGGATACCAAGCGTCACGCCCGATCGCGTGATGGTGCCGGCCCTGAACGTCGAGCCAAGCCCGTCCAATATCAACTTGAAGCCGGGTAGCCCCTCCAGTGGCAAAGAAAAAGCGACTGATCCGGTCGAGGCGTATCCCAGCGCTTCGCATCCTTCGATCGGCGCCGCCGGATCAAGAGCAGGCCGGCTGGGCTCGATCGGAGGTGTCGTCGCTACAGCGAGGTACGGCAACTCCGAGAGATGTCCATCATGAAAGCCAGCGATAAAAGCGCGAATGGCGTCGGCCGCTTGGGTGTCGTCATTCGCCGACGCCACTGCAGCCGCAGTATTACGATCAAGCGCAGGCAAGTCGATTCCGCCGGCGTCGGACGCCTTCCATGCGAGATTAGCGTAACGGTCCACCAACTCGGATTTGAGCTGTGAGTAATCTTGTTGCCACGCTTTGCGGTCAAACGAGGCGGCCGCAGATGCCGTCGAGGTCAGCAGACTTAAGATAATCGGTAGAAGCAGACGCATATAGAGCTCCATTGGGGCAGCACCGTGTGCCCATGGGCTAAGCCGGATCGTACAAGCCGGGCGTTACGCGTGGCGACGATACTCAGAAGGCCAGCAGTCTAGCACGGAAAGATCGAGAGGTTGGAAGAAAGCACGGCTCTCTTCCTTATCGCCTGCATTAGGTCGTTCCCAAGTCGCACGCCAAATGAAGCAGTCGAGATGAGTTGGGAGGGGCAGTCGAATAAACCCCTGCCCTGTCTACATGATAATATGCTGCTTCATACCCGCCGCTCCACGGTATTTGCCTGGTTCGGGAGTCCGAAATGCTGAACATGCAGATTGCTCGCATGCGCTCTGGCCTGGGCAAGGTCGAAGGTGCTCTGCATGCGCATAAGCGTTTCGGCGCGCACGCCAAAGGCCTTTTCAAAGCGGATCGCCATCTCTGCAGTTAGTCCGCACCTTCCATTCAGAAGGGCGCTGATCGCCTGGCGGGAAACGCCCAGATGCTCGGCGACAGTGTTGATCCTGATATCTTGAGGCTCAAGAAGCTCAGTTTTGATCCAGTCCCCGACATGGACTGCGAGCGAACTATGCATCTTAAGCGCCATGGTAGTCCTCCAATGCCATATCGCAGAGTTGCCCCTGCTCATCGAGACGAAAAGTAAGCCGCCAGTTTTTAGTGACGGTCATGGACCAGGTGCCTGCCCGCTCTCCGACCAAAGGATGCAGGCCATAATTTGGAGGCACCGTGAGCTCATCGAGTGATTCCGCAGCGTCGATAAAGGCGAGCATCTTTCGTAACCGGCTTACATCGCCGACCAGCCCTTTGGCATTGCCCGTCTCAAAAAAGCGTCGGAGGCCTTTGTGGCTGATACTCTCGATCTCCATGCGTGTAAGGTAATGCATTACATTAACAATGTAAAGATGATCGTTACGTCGAGCGCATGGGCGGCTAGGGTGATAAGATCGAAGAACGGAAAAAATGGCTGTTCCCCGCCATTTACCTACTTCCGTCTCTTTTGATTATCGGAAGTAGGTGGGGGAACGGTGAGTCGAGGGCCTTGGAGCCTGTCGTCAAGGGCTTGCCTCCCCTAACCTCGCCGTCGTGAAATCCTGTGTTAGGTCTTTTGCCAACGGGACCTAGAGGTGAGCGCAAAGCGCCAATAAAGACTCGATTTCTGGAGAAGCGGCTTTGATGCGCGCAACAAACGGTATGCGCTTCGACATTCTTCGTTTCTAGATGGGGAAGTAGTGATATAATCAGCCCGTGTTCGATCAACTTGCAACCGAGAAAGGCAGGCAAACGTCCTCCCCCTCCGCCGCCTTGGAGGACGACGTGCAGAACGGCGGACTCTGGGATGACGGATCGAGAAGCGATGGGCACACTCCGAACTATCTCTGGAACACCAGTTCGAAGAATAATCGTTCCACCCCAGCGAAGCATGATTAGTCAAACCGTACGACTTTTGGATGGTATCCTTTTCCGTGAGAAGGGTTGGGGTGGCGCAGGGCCATAATCTAATCCAGCCCGGTTGATGGTGATCAAGCCGGAGACAGGCAGAGCCCCTCTCGAAATTGTAACATCAACATCTTCCCCATCCAGATTAACGATCCTGCGCGCAGCCATTATACCGGATTAGCAGGTCAAAACAGTTTCATGGAAACCACGTTAGCATCGGCGACGCAGGGTGATCGCCAACACTTATGGTTTGTCATGATGTAAATAAAATATCTGGATAAAACTCTCTCAATCCAAGTGGTATTATCTCAAAGAAATTAATATTCCAGGTCTAGCTCGGGGCTCATGCGATGCCGTCCGTGTCAGCCTATGATATTGACCTAATTCGGCATTTAACGATTTTATTGACGAATTTCAAAAAAGTTTCATTCCGATTAACGAAATAATTCATACTATCCAACACATTGAGAACACTCATTAATTTCCATAATTACAACATGTTAATCGTATGGAAATAGATTGAAACGTTAAAACATGTAACCGACGTAACGCCAATTTTGACTCAGCGGTCGGGTTGAGGCGCAACCGCGCCCTCACAACCCTTGCAAAAATCCAAGAGAGGGTGTGTCGGCGTGCGCAGAATTCTTGAGCCTCGTAGAGTTTTCGAAGGACAAAATCTTCATCACGACCATTCGTCGGCCCCGGTTACCGAGCATCATGACACTTCGGGCCACGCATCTATCGGCGCCGAAAGGGCGTCCGCCCAAACTGCGAGCGCCAGCCAGTCCATCGCTTTCATCGACACGGGCGTTTCCAATTGGCAGATGCTGGCGGATGCCCTGCCCTCGGGCACAAAAGTCATCAAGATCGCACCTGGATCAGATGCACTCAAACAGATCACGGATGTTATCTTAAAATCCGACAACCTCGATACCGTCAGCGTCATCTCTTACGGCAGTGAAGGGAAAATGTCCCTTGGCAGCGGCCTGGATAACGCTGCGCTCGAGGCGAATAAAGACCAGATCGCCTCGTGGTCGGGCCATTTCGCAAAGGACGGGCAAATACTTCTCTGGGCTTGCGATACAGGTGAGGGTTCTGCCGGGCAAAGCCTCGTCACGTCTTTGCACGACCTGACCCATACCGATGTCGCTGCAAGCTCCAATCCTATCGGCAGCAGCGCGGAAGGCGGGGACTGGACGCTCGAGAGTAAGAGTGGCGATTTTTCTGTTCACGACGTATTCGGCACCTCTGGCGTGTCCGCATACCAGACTGTTCTGGACCAGGCACAGCCTACAGTTGCCTTGTCTCACGAGGATGGCATCGTTCCCGTTGGCAGTACATTTGCGGAAACGATTTCGTTCTCCAATGCTGCAACGAATGCCGTCGGATACGGGCCTTATATCGCAGTCCTCGTGCCGAAAGATACGGGCCACAGCGCCTCACTGTCGTCTCTCACCTATCTCGGCAATGCGCTCAGCACCGATACGACAACAATCAGCAGCACCCTGGCAGGCCATCAAGATCAGCTTGGTGTGCTCAATCCTTATGCTCGGGACGGCAGCGGGAATGCCATGTTTGTAGAGGCCCCCTCGGGTGCCTCCGCTGGTGATCAGCTTGTTTTCGCCAAACTACCCTTCGGTAGTTACTCTCCAGGCCAACCTGCCGCCCAGGTTCAAGCCAACTTTTCGGTCGACTCTTCAACGACAGTCGGCTCATCCATTCTGCCTGTATCGGCTTTTGGCGGCTTTTACCTGGGGCAGGATGCGCTGAATAATCCGTCTGTCGATGCACCGATTACGGGCACAGTCGTTTCTGACCCCCGCGATACTTCACTTGTGACCGTCAAGACGACCTCGAAAACGACGACGGCCACTGACAATTCCGAAACGGCGACAGGGTCGGACTTTCCGATCACCTACACCACGACGATCACGCCCGCCCCGGCGACAACATCCAACAATACGCCAATCACGAATTTCGAAACGACGATTACTCTGCCGTCGAATACGATCTATGTTCCGGGCTCACAAACGCCGCAGCTTGTCTATGCCGATGGTACGCCCGTCAACGGCGCCCAAGTAACCCTCGTCTCCAGCAATAATGGTTATGGGGCGACATTCAGCGTCAAAATTCCATCGCTCGACGCAAGCCACGCGCAGAACGGTGTCTCCAATGTTAGCGTTGCTTTGGAAGCCTATGTCCCCCAAAGCAATGCGGATGGGTCTTCGGTGCTAGGCAATTCGGGGGCATCCGCGAAAGTCGCGGCACCTACCGTCACCTATAGTGCCGATAACTGGCTCTCCGGCAATGGCAGCTCGATTGCGGTGTCAGGCAATGGTGACACAAGTGAAGCCGTCGTTACGGCGAAATCTGTCGCCCTACAAAACAGTGCCCAGGATATCACTACGAGTTCGCTCACAGGCACGGGCTACGTCCTGCCTAATGACACGATCCGATATACCGCAGCCATCCAGACATCTGACTATAACGCGCTTTCCAAGCCGGTTATCACCCAGACTATCGACGACGGTCAGACCATTGATCCCACCTCAAGCCCCGTTTTCACCTATTCTGTCAAAGGCGGTGCAACCCAGACCCTGAACCTCGGCACAATCACGAACGCATCCACCCAGACAATCAACGGCGATCTGGTGAATGTCAGTGGCAGCAACTCGCTCTGGTCCTTCATGCGGGACAGCCAGACAGGACGAACGACAGCGACCTTCAATGTCGGTGACGCAATCCAAAGTGGCATTCTTCCGGCCGGTGCGGTTGGAAGCCTGACCTATCAGGCGAGGGCCCTCACCCATTACTCGAACGGCACGACATCAACAGGCACCCTGCTCACCGAAGCCGACACATTAACCGGCTCGGATACAGTGCAGGGAGGCTATGCCAGTGCAGATGGCACACTTCCTTCAGGATCAGGGGCACAAATTGGCGACGGTGGTCAGACCGGCCTGAGCGTACCTGACGGCACTGCCACGATTCAGGTTACCGAAACGACCCAGACCGACGCTAACGGGAATTTCAGATTTTATGGTCTCCCTAATGGCACGGTCACGATTACTGCCCCCCAGACCGCTGGCAACGCGACATCAAGTGGCAATCTGCCCGCTTATGAAACCAATATCTATGTGACCTCTGGCACTGCCGGATCGGCGACTTCACAGCAGACGGCGAATGGCGGCACATTGCCGGATGTGGAGATCGTCTATCGTCTGCCCGACCAGGCACCGGTTATCTCAGGTGCGGATCAAAGCACGGTTCTGACCCAGAATGCGGGTACCCCCGGCTCACTTTTCCATACGGCGACAGGGGCCACTTCTGCTGTCGCTGTATCGGATGCCGAACTCGACAAGCTGATCGCCGCGGACCCCACCACCTATAGCTATGGCGGCAGTGTCCTCACGATTCAGCGTTATAGCGACAGTACGCCTGCCCCGGTCGCGAGCGATGTCTTCGGTGGCCAGAATGGGCTTTCTCTGTCCAACGGCAATGTGACCCTCTCGGGGACGCAAATCGGTACCTACACACTGCAGAATGGTGCGCTGGCGCTGACCTTCGCGTCGCAGACGACAAGCCAGACCGTGACGTCGGTCCTGCGCAATCTCACTTATACAAATCTGACCACCACGAGCGATCAGGTCCAGACCAAGCTGGGTATCACGATCGACGATCACAACAACACGACTGATAATGCGCAAGGGACAGGCGGCAAGCAGACAAGCACCCCCGTTTTCACGTATTTCAACACTGTAGCTACTCAGACCAGTGCGGTCACATTTAACGAGCCGAACAACAGCGATCCGTCCGCTGTCGCGAGCCGGCTGGCACTACCTTCTCTCTCAGGTAACGCCACCATCAGCCAGATCGCTCTGGCGATCACCGGCAATCCGGCCTTCGGACAAGACCAGCTGGTGTTCACGGGCAATGCCAACACCGGCAATATTACCGGCGCCTTCGACGCCACACGTGACACCCTCACCCTGTCTTCTGCAGGCGGAACCGCCACCCAGGCGCAGTGGAACAGCGCGGTGGCCGCGCTCAGCTATTATGACAGCAGCGACACACCCTCGACAGCCACACGCACGCTGACCCGCACGACCACGCTCACCAATGGCAATATCCTGACTCAGATCGGGGCTGTGACGGTGGCAGTGGTCGCTCATGACGACTCACCGGTGCTCGATATCACCAAGCCTGTCGCGCTCGTCTCGGTAAGCGAGGATCAATCGGCCACGCCGGGCATCCCGACCGGCGCTGTGGGGACGCTCGTTTCAGCCCTGATCAACGCGCAGACTGTCTCCGATCCCGACGCGAACAATACGCATGACGGGGCAGCCAGCGCGCTTCTAGGCATGGTGGTGACGAATGCGAGCACCCAGTTCGGCAATTGGTATTATACTACTGATAACGGGGCCCATTGGCAGGCCTTCAATACGACTGAGACCAATACCGTCTCGAGCACTAAAGGTCTGTTTCTCGTAGCGGATGCGCAGACCCGCGTGGCCTTCGTGCCCACCACCCAGAACTTCAATGGCAGCATTCCCAATGCGCTCGCCTACCGCGCGTGGGACCAGTACGATGCCCATGCCAATGGCAGCATCGCCTCCCTGCCCACAGGTGGCAGCTTTGGTTCCGGAACGGACGCTGCCGCTTCGTATTCCTCGGCAGTTCAGACTTTGCCCCAGACGGTTATCGCGCTGAATAACGCGCCGGTTGCCGGCGGCACGACGTCGCTTGGCGGTGGCACCGAAGACCAGGCATCGCCGGTCAAGAGCGTCGCACAATTGTTCGGTGCCAATTTCGACGACAAGGCAGACGCCCAGCAAACGAACAGCAACCCGACCGGCTCGGTCGCAAATACCTTAGCCGGTGTCGCGCTCGTTTCGAACCCGACGCCCGCCAGTGAAGGACACTGGTCCTACTCGACCGATGGTGGAAAACGCTGGATCTCGATCCCGACCAATCTGAGCGAGACCAACGCGCTGATCCTAGGTAGCAATGTCCTGCTGACCTATCAGGCCGCGCCGGATTTCAACGGTGCCCCCGCGCCGCTGAATGCCCATCTGATCGACAGCTCCACGCAGATCCCGGTCTATGGGGTTGTTACAGGCCAGACGCTCTCTGGCTCGACTGTCGCGCAGTCGAGCATCGACATCAGCGCCAATCAGGGCGGTGACAGCGCGATCTCGACGGGAACGGTCCCGCTGAGCACGACGGTAGCCGCCGTCAATGATGCGCCTGTGGTTATCGGCACCGCCGTTCTGACCAACGGGACTGAAGACACAGGCCCGGCAGCCACGGGGCAGACGATCGGGTCGCTCTTCGATACGAAATTCAGCGACGCTGCCGATCAGCAGCAGACCGCGGCCAATCCCACAGGATCGGTCGCCAATACGCTCGCTGGTATCGCTATCACCGCGAACACAACCCCCGCCTCCGAAGGGCAGTGGGTCTATTCAACGGATAATGGAAAGACATGGCAGTCTGTTGGCAGCGTTTCTGATAGTAGCGCCCTCGTGCTGAGCCGGGATGTCCTCCTTTCGTTCTCGCCTGCACCCAACTTCAATGGCCAGCCCGCGCCTCTCGGGGAACGTCTGATCGACAGCTCCGCCGTCCCGGTCTTCGGCACCACAACAGGCGCCATGATCGCCCAGGGTGGTATCGTACAGCAGGGCGTGGATGTGACAAGCAATGGCGGCACCACAGCCGTTTCCGCCAACCAATCCTCGCTCGGCGTCACCGTGGCCCCCGTCAATGACGCGCCGGTTGCGTCACAACAACCCGCCAGCCTGCCCCCCTCAACCGAAAACGGTCCAGTCGTTTCCGAGAGCGTCCTGACGCTGTTTAGCGATAATTTCAGCGACAGCGCAGACCAGCAGCAGAGCACGGCCAATCCCACCGGATCCGTCGCGAACGTCCTCGCCGGTATCGCCATTACCGGCAACACTACCCCAGCCGCCGAGGGCGCGTGGCGCTATTCCACCGATGGTGGACAGAGCTGGACTGCGATCGGCACGGTCTCGACCCAGTCAGCCCTCGTCTTGAATGCCAACGCGCTGCTGACCTTCACACCGGCAAAGAACTTCAATGGCGTCCCTGCGCCGCTCACCGCGCATCTGATCGACAGCTCCACCGTGCCGGTCTTCGGCACCACAACAGGCGCCGCTATCGCGCAAAACAATATCGCTCTAAGCGGTGTAGACGTTACGAGCAATGGCGGGACGACCGCCATATCGCTGGACAGTGTCGATTTGAACACCTCTGTTACCGCGACGCACACATCCCCCAAGGTGACCAGCGACGTCGCTCTGGGCGCCGGTACGGAAGATGCCGGACCGATTGCTGGAAAAAGCGTCGAGGCTCTTTTCTCCTCATCCTTCGATAGTTCGGCCGATCGTCAGAGAACCCCTCAAAATCCCACAGGATCGGTCGAGTCCAACCTGGCCGGCATCGTGGTGACTGGCAATCCAACTTCTCCTGCCGAGGGCGTGTGGCGCTACTCCACTGACGGCGGCACTACCTGGAACACCATCGGTCAGGTGTCATCCGGCAATGCCCTCGTCCTGGGTAAGAACGCCCTTCTCGATTTCTCGCCCGCCCCCAATTTCAACGGTGCCCCGGTGCCCCTACAGGCACATCTTGTGGATGACAGCACGGAGCAGGCCACGACGACACTGACGGGTGCGGCAATTGCCCTTCTCAACACGGCACGATTTGACTCTGTACCCCAATTCGGGGGCGAGAGCGCTGTGAGCGCCGATATCGTCGGCATTCAGACAACAATCACTGCCGTCAATGACGCGCCTGTCGCCACGGGTTCGGCCAGCCTCCCGGCCGGAACGGAAGACCAGACCCCGCCTGCCCAGAGTGTCGCCACGCTCTTTGGCGGCAGCTTCAATGACAGCACGGACCAGCAGCAGAATGTGGCCAACCCCACGGGATCGGTCGCCAATACGCTCGCCGGCATTGCGGTCACCGCCAACACCACTCCGGCCTCCGAGGGCGTGTGGCGCTACTCCACGGATGGCGGCAAGACCTGGACTGCGATCGGCACCGTCTCCGACAGCGCGGCTCTCGTGCTGAGCGCCGATACGCTGCTCTCCTTTGCTCCCGCCCCCAACTTCAACGGCGCACCGCCGCCGCTGAGCGCGCATCTGATCGACAGCTCCACCGTACCGGTCTTTGGCACCACCACGGGTGCCATGATTGCTCAGGGTGGCATTGCCCAGCAGGGTGTGGACGTCACCAGCAATGGCGGCACCACGGCCCTCTCCGCCAACAGCGTCGATCTCAATACGACCGTCACTGCCGTCAATGACGCGCCTGTCGCCACGGGTTCGGCCAGCCTCCCGGCCGGGACGGAGGACCAGACCCCGCCTGCCCAGAGTGTCGCCACGCTCTTTGGCGGCAGCTTTAATGACAGCACGGACCAGCAGCAGAATGTGGCCAACCCCACGGGATCGGTCGCCAATACGCTCGCCGGCATTGCGGTCACCGCCAACACCACTCCGGCCTCCGAGGGCGTGTGGCGCTACTCCACGGATGGCGGCAAGACCTGGACTGCGATCGGCACCGTCTCCGACAGCGCGGCTCTCGTGCTGAGCGCCGATACGCTGCTCTCCTTTGCTCCCGCCCCCAACTTCAACGGCGCACCGCCGCCGCTGAGTGCCCATCTGATCGACAGCTCCACCGTACCGGTCTTTGGCACCACCACGGGTGCCATGATCGCTCAGGGCGGCATCGCCCAGCAGGGTGTGGACGTCACCAGCAATGGCGGCACCACGGCCCTCTCCGCCAACAGCGTCGATCTCAATACGACCGTCACTGCTGTGCCGGATGCGCCGACCGCTACCGGAACCGCTTTTCTGCCTAGTATCGTGCAGGACGGAGCGCCGCATGGCGAAACGGTAGGCGCTCTCTTCGGACCAGGCTACGGCAATGCCGTTGATCAGCAGCAGACCTCGATCAATCCGACCGGCTCGATTGCGGTGCCGATTGCAGGCGTTGCCATCGTTTCCAATCCAACACCTACTTCCGAAGGCAGCTGGGTATACTCCACAGATGGCGGGCAGCATTGGATAACGATCTCGCCATCGATCGATCCAGCCCATGCCCTCGTGCTACCGAAAGACGTCCTTCTGGCGTTCTATCCGGCTCCGGATTTCAACGGCGCGCCCCTGCCTCTTGACGGGCGTCCGATCGCCACGAATGATGCCCCCATCACGCCCGGCTTCACTGGCAACGCGCTGCATGCTGTCGTCCAGAATGTAGACCTTTCGAACCCTGACCCTAACGGGGCAGTCGCGCTGAGCGCCATACCGCTCAACACGACAGTCGAGGCCAGCCTGCTTCGTCCCCAGCTAACGCCGGGCGATAATTCGATCCCGGTATCGGATAACGGCGAGACTGTGCGTGACCTGTTCGTCGGTCGTTACACGGACTACCGCAGGGACCAGCAATCTGCACTCAATCCTACAGGAAGCACCGGAGCACCATTCGGCGGTATCGTTATAACTGCCAATCCGACCCCTCCTTCTGAAGGGACGTGGCGCTATTCCACCGACAACGGCAAAAGCTGGGTCGTCATCCCGACCGATGTCTCGCCGCAACACGCCTTTGTTGTGCCTGCGGAAGCGCAGATCATGTTCCAGGGGTCGG
Source organism: Asaia sp. As-1742 (assembly GCF_011753235.1). Classification (NCBI taxonomy): domain Bacteria; kingdom Pseudomonadati; phylum Pseudomonadota; class Alphaproteobacteria; order Acetobacterales; family Acetobacteraceae; genus Asaia; species Asaia sp. As-1742. The sequence goes on from NZ_VWWA01000013.1 coordinate 14,558, forward strand.
GCAGCTACACAGGAAGCTCAACGCTCGAAGCACGTTTGCTCAGGCAGAACGGTGCACAAGGTGGCTTTGTCGACACCGGTAGCGGCCCCTTCGGGCAGACTTCCGCACAGACACTCACGCTTATCGGCAACACTGTCGCCCAAGATATCGGTGCACGTTTTGGACTACCACGCCTGACGACCGATACCTTGCGCGAGGGCTTCTCGGCCTCTGCCCTGGCCGAGCCGGTCGTCCAGGCCTGGCTTGGCCCTTATGAGCGAAATGTTCCACAGGACGCATCGCTGGGCTGGCTGCGCGGCACGGATAGCCAGGCCTTCGTCATGATCCAGACGCAGGATGCCGTTTCGATTGCCAGCGCCTTTGACAACAGCGATCCCGTTGCCTCGCTGGTCTTGCGCGCTACGCAAAAAGACGGTGCTCCCCTGCCGGACTGGATCGTTTTCGATCCCCTGACAGGCAGCTTCACCGTCATCGCCCCTGCGGAGGCACCCGAATATGTGGATCTCAGGGTGAAAGCGCGCGACCAGTCACTGCGCACTGCCGAGAGCAACATCCGTATCACGATCGGACGCGACCCAATGCTTGAGCTACTCGGCAGCGTCCCCGACTTGGCAACCCGGGCAATAGCAGCGAGCGGATACTCTCACGGGCACCGTCCATTCCATCGTCAGGTACAGCACGTCGTGTCCGGCGCACGCCCGATTCCAAATAGAGCTACCAAGCCCCGAGCGCATTCGTAATGCGTAGCAGGCCCTCCGCTTTTCTTGATCTCTCCGGCCCGAATGCCGGGGAGAGATCTTCTGCCGCCGGTTACCGACATACGGACCGAATCCGATCTGAACCCGCCCAATTTTCGAGGAAAACAATGCACCTGAAATCCCTGTTCCGTAGCGGCACCGCTATGATCGGACTTGTCTCTCTCACCGCCTGCGGCATCCGGCCGCAGCCCATGACGATGAACGAGAACATCACGCGTGCTGTGAATGACCGGAGCGAGATACAGAAGCATTACGTACCACTCGCCACCTCCGAGCTGTCTCTCGAACAGGCAATCGCCCGCGCTCTGGCTTATAATTACCAGATCGAAGTCTCGAAGCTGGAGATTACCCAGCAGGAAAAACAGCTTGATCTTTCCCTGACGAATATGCTGCCGCAACTGGCAGCCGATGCAGGATATACTACGCGCAACAACAACAACTCGGCGGAGAGCATCGACGAGTTTACAAACCAGCGCTCCCTCGACTATTCCTATTCTGAAGTTCCCACGCATGGCACAGCCGATGTGCAGTTCTCGTGGGATCTGACGGATATCGGGGTAAGCTATTTCCAGGCGCGCCAGCAAGGCTATCGCGCTCTGATTGCGGTTGAACGCCGCCGCCGCGCCATCAATACACTGGTGCGCAATACCGCTGAGGTTTACTGGCGCGCGCGGGCGGCTCAGACCATCCTGCCCAAGATCGACCCCATGATCGCGGATGCGCGCGTCATGCTTGAAAATTCGAAGCGGGCCGCAGAGGGGCATCTGCAAAATCCGCTAATCCTGCTCGACTACCAGCAAAATGTCATGCAGCTGCTACGTCAGCTCTATCAGATGCGGAACGATCTGGTATCCGCACAGATCCAACTGCGTTCCTTCATCAATGTCGCCCCTGGCACGCCCGTTGTGCTGACGACTTCTGACGAGGTGCTCACGGCACGTCCCATTCAGGATATGGCAAAGCTTGAAGAGATCACGCTTGTTATGCGGCCAGAGTTGCGTGAGGAAAGCTATCAGCAAAAGATCAGCCGGCAGGACATCTACGCGCAGATCGTACGCATGTCGCCGGGTGTAGGCGCGCTGGGTAGCGAAAACTACGATACCAATAAGCTGCTCTATAACAATGTCTGGGGTCAGGTCGGTGTCCGTGCCACATTCAATCTGATGAACCTCATCAGAGGGCCAAGAGCCATCGCCGTGGCACGCAGCGCTATCGACGCCTCGCGTGCCCGACAAATCGCATTGTCAGTGTCACTTATCGCCGAGACAAATCTTAGCGCTCAGCAATATCTCAATAGCCTGGACATGCTCGCCTCAGCACGACAGACGGACGATATCGGCAAGCAGATGGAAACCGTGGCGACACGCGCCACGCAAGCAGGCGCGCAGTCGGGCGCAGATATGATCCGGCACGAAATGGCCGGGCTCATCGCCGAAGTCGATTATGCACGCACCCTGGCCCAGACGCATGGCGCGCTTGCAAATTTGTATAATTCCGTCGGCCTCGACATTGTGCCAGCCAATGCGGATCTGAGCCACATCGACCATCTCACGGCCCAGGTCGCACAGTCGATCACATCATGGAAGAGCGGTGCGCTGCCCGACATGTCGATCACGGCCACGCCGACTGCCGGTTCCGCCACACCCGGACAGATCATCAACGCCCCCACGGCACTTCCGCCCATTGATAGCCGCGGTGCGACGGTTATCCCCGCCACTACGCCCAGAGGTGAAAACTTGTCGCGGTTAGATGCTTCGTCGCACGCCTGATTATCAACAGCGTCTGAACAAGACAGGATCACAGGATATCATGTTGGGTACGAAATCACGCGCCAGTCTTATGACGGCGGCAATTATCCTCGGCTGCGCTTCATCCGGACAGGCAGAAGAAATGGGGAATGCTGAGGCGCCTCAGCCTGCCTCTCCCCCCCAGAACGCATCGGCCGCGCCGGATACTTCGCGCCGGTACACAGTCCAGATACTTGCCACGGATAGCGCCAAAATTTCGTCTCCCATGGCGGGGCGCGTTATCACGCTGCCCTTCCGGGATGGAGACAGTTTTCACAAAGGTGATCTGCTGGTCGGCTTCGATTGCCAGATGGCGCAGAGCCAGAACCTCCACGCCCAGGCCGAAGTTCAGAAGTACAAATCGCTTGTGGAGACACAAAACAACCTGCGTAAGCTCCAAAGCTGGTCGAACGCCGATTACCAGACCACACGGGCCGACCTTGCTGCCGCGCAGGCCGATCTGGGCGTCACCAAAGCGAGCATTTCCTACTGCGCGGTCGTGGCACCATTCGACGGCACCGTCTCTGAAATGACGGTTCATAGAGACCAGTTCCTGACCCTGGGCGCGCCGATGATCAGCATAGTCGATCCGTCGCATCTGGAAATCTCCTTCCTGATTCCTGCGCGCCTTCTGGCGACACACAAGATCGGTACGCCGTTCCACGTCACCATTGACGAGACAGGCCAGACCTATGACGCTATTCTCTCGCGTGTTTCAGGAGCAGCTGATCCCGTAAGCCGAACGATCCGGGTCTATGCATCCATTACATCGGAACATCCCGGGCTTCTTCCCGGTATGACGGGTGACGCCAATTTCTGAATACTTCACGCCTCAGGATCGCCAGCGCCAGGCTGAAATCCTTGCGCGGTTCATTGCTTTTACGGACAGGCTCAGAGCGGCTACCGACAAGGATACCTTGTCGTTTATTGCCGTCAACGAAACACGCAATATCGTTCAGTATTCGCACGCTGCCTTTTACAGCGGTGCGACACGGAAGTTGATTTCCGTGTCCGGCACCGTGGATCTGGACTTTGATGGCACCTATGCGCACTGGCTGAAAAGCGTGTCCAGCAGCTTTCCATCGCAGCAGCCCTCGAGCCATCAACGCGACGACCTGCCTGATGGCCCCGCCAATGCCGATATCTTGCCGCCGTATTTCCTCTCCCTTCCGGTAGCGTGGAATGGTCACGAGCAAGGCCTGTTGCTGCTCGGTCGTCACGCGCCTTTTTCTGATCCCCACGAACTGGCTATCTTGCAACGCATCGGCCCTGCGATCGGTCAGGCACTCACCTGCATCGCGGCGCAACCGCGCAAACCATTCAAAGTCCGGCAGTCCGCCCTTCTCATAGGGGTATGCTTGCTCGCTCTGGGGTGCGTTCCAATCCACTCATCGATGATCGGGCGCGCCGAGATCATCCCTTACGAGCCCGCCGAGGTGGTGGCGCCTTTTGAAAGCGTGATACTCGACCTGAAGGTCGACCCCAACGAACCTGTCAAAAAGGGGCAGGTGCTCGCAGAACTCGACCGGGCGCAGATACAGAACGCTCTCGCCGTTGCACGCGAAACCCTTGCCGTGGCTGAGGCCCAATACCAAGAGGCGCTCGAGTCTGGTGTTGACGACCTCAAGGCACGTTCAGACATCGGCCCGCTTCAGGACAAGATAGAGTCTGCCAAGGCTGATGTTCTTTACCAGTCATCGCTGCTTGAACGGACGGTGCTCCGCGCTCCGATTGATGGGATTGCCCTTTTCGCCGACCGTCTTGCCTGGACAGGCAAGCCCGCCCAGACAGGTGAAAAAATACTAGTCGTCGCGCCACGGAAATCCCGCGTGCTCAAGATCGCCATAGCCCCTGACGGGCTTTGGCAGGCCGACCCAAACGCGGAGGTTCTGTTTTACAACAACAGCCGCCCAGAGCACCGTGTGAAGGGCATCCTGATCAGTCGTGCCTATGCCCCCAAGCAGCTTGGGGACATGTCGTCGGTTTATGAGTTCAGGGCAGATCTTGAGACTGAGGCACATCTCGGCGACGAAGGCACCGGCAAAATTCTTGGACCGCGTACGCCTCTGATCATCTGGATCCTTCGCCGACCATGGCAGGTGATCCGTCCATGGCTGTGACCCCGCCGATTGGGCAGCCCTATTGGCCGCAGCTCCGCGACGATCTTCAACTCCTTCCCGGTCAGCCCGAGAATGGCCACCCGACATGGCGCCTCTATGACCCTGCAGCGCATCGTTACATCAAGCTGCCCTGGTATGATGTCGAAGCCTTGAACCAATGGCATCTAGGGGATGCGGGCAAGATTGCCGCTGCCCTTCGCGTTGAAACCACCATAAACGCCAATCCAGCCGATATCGAGCAGCTGCGCGATTTTCTGGTCGGGGCGAAATTGACCCTGCCCAACACACCGGACAAAACGAAGCAGTTCGTCGGGATCCTGGCCCGCAGACGCTCCAATCCCGTGAAATGGCTGATCCACCATTATCTTTTCGTCTCACTCACCCTCTGCAATCCTGATGGGGTGCTGGGACGATGGGAGAGACGATTCCGATACATAACCGGGCGTCGCCTGTGGCTGCTGATCGCGGCACTCGGCATCAGCGCGTTATGCGCGATATCCCAGCAATGGGACATCTTCGTGCATGATATCGGTGATCTGTGGTCATGGCGCGGTTTCGCCCTTGTAGGTTCAGCCTATTTTGCATCCAAAATCATACATGAAATTGGGCACGGTCTGGCTGCAAAACGCCTAGGTTGCGGCGTTCCCTCAATGGGGCTGGCGCTGCTGGTTCTATGTCCAGTCCTGTGGACGAACACAACCAATGCGTGGCGTCTGACCTCGCCGCGTGCGCGTATCGCGATCGACATTGCGGGCATGACGGCAGAGCTTTTGTTGGGCAGCGTAGCGGCCTGGTTCTGGGTTATCTTGCCGGACGGCATAGCGCGCGAGGCCGCACTTGCTCTCGCAGCCTCCAGCTGGGTACTGGCGCTAACTATCAATCTGAACCCACTGATGCGTTTCGACGGCTATTATATCCTCTCCGACCTGATGGGGGTTGAGAACCTCCAGGAGCGTGGCTTTTCCTATATGCGCTGGATTTTACGTCGCATCATATTTGGGGCTGTTCCTTTGGATACCGAGCCGGGGGAACTACCAAAGAGAAGGAAGGCACTTGTCGCCTGCTGGGCGCTGGGTACATGGGTATATCGCCTTTTCCTCTTCTTCGGCATAGCACTCCTCGTCTATCACGCGACTTTCAAGGCGCTCGGATTGCTGCTCATGGGCATTGAAATCGGCGTATTCATCTTGATGCCGATCATCCGTGAAGCCAGGGTTTGGGGGCGCTCATTTGTGCATGCTCCTGCGCAAGGACGTACGCGCTTCATCGTCGCATGCGTGGCTGCAAGTATTGCTCTCTTTTTTCCATGGTCTTCTCACCTGCGTCTCCCAGCTGTCATTGAGGCATCGGAGCAAACCGAACTGACAAGCAGGGAACACGGAACGATCAGATATGTGGTGCACGATGGGGCATCCGTCGCCAAGGGTGACCCTATTCTCGTCCTGAGCGACGCCACAATCGAGAGAGAGGTTACGCGCGCGAACGCTGAGTGGCGCTATTGGCGGGACACAACAAATCAGCTCATGCGTAATGTTGATGCCCATAAGTCGCTCAGTGATAGCATCGCACATAAGGCCGCAGCCGCCGCGGCACTCCAGAAAGCGAACGAGCATCGATCGAGCCTGACGCTTCGTGCTCCGTTCAGCGGCATCATTCGCGACGTTCCCGAAAGCATGCGGAAAGGCAATCTGATTGCGCGACATCAGAAAATCGCGTTTTTGATTGCACAAGGTCAGGCGAGAGTCACCGCTTATGCTGCGCAGGAAGACCTCGACTATTTACACGTGGGAGATCATGCTCGTTTCATTCCCTCGGACGGCAGCGAGCGCGTTACTGCAATCCTCAGAACCGTCGCCGATTATCCTGAAGATACGATCGAAAAATCGGTCCTGTGGAATGCTGGCAAGGGCGCATTGAAAGCCAAGATGCTGTCCGGGAAGCTCAAAGCCGATAAAGCCCTTTACCGCATAGATGCTTTTTCAGAATCTGGTGAAGTTGCTGGCATGCAGGTTCCGGGAACGGTCGTGATTAAAGGCAGTCCGAAAGTCATGGCGTTTTACTTTGGTAGGAAATTTTTCTCTCTGATGTTGAATGAGACAGCAGAATAAAAGACGTATCTCTCTCGCTTCGATCTGGATTCACCGCGAGACTTGCACTCCTTTGGTAGAATACCTCGAGGAGGGCTTTCCTTGACGCCCAATAGCTGATTCACAGGAGACCGGCTATGATGAGGGCTGTCGATGAAAGGGAATTGACGAGCGGATCTGTGCACACGGCTTTAGCCGTTTGTGGCGGGGTTTAGCCATAAGGCGCAGCGCAGCATATGCCCGGCCTGTATTGCCGGACTGATCGATGCGGGAGACTGCAAGAGCATCTAGCCGATCGTGGCCCGGACGGGCGAGGTTCCGTATGATCGGCTGCATCACTTCGTCAGTGCTGGCGTGTGGGATAGCGCACCGCTTGAGGCGGCCCTGTGGGACCACGCCGATCGCCTGGTAGGTGACCTACGATCGTGGCTGATCGTCGACGACACCGCCTTGCCCAAGAAGGGCACGTATTCGATCGGCGTTGCTCCGCAATATGCTTCATCCCTCGGCGAGAATGCTAATCGCCAAATCAGGGTTTCCCTGACCCTGGCGGCGCACGAGGTACCGGTCATGGTAGGCCTGCGGCTGTTCCTGCTGGACAACTGGATCGCTGACCAGACGCGTATGACCCGTGCGCGCATACCCGAAGAATATTAGACCGCCAGGAGCAAGCCTGAGATTGCGATCGGGGAAATCGACAGGCTGACAGCGGCAGGTATACGGTTCGGCTTCGTGCTGGCCGATGCTGACTATGGCCTGTCTGCATCGTTCCGCCAGGCTTTGAGCACGCGGGGGCTGTAATTGGGCCGTCGGCATTCCGCGTCATCAGAAAGTCTACCCGCACGATGTCCAACTAATCTTCCCCGAGAGTACGCGCAGTCGGCCACGCCTCCGTCATGTGCCCGATCAGTCGTCGGTCAAGGCCAAGGCGACGCCGGAGACCGCCATATGGCGACCGATGAGCTGGCGACGCGGTACCAAGACCGGCCCGGCCGACAGGTTCGCCGCAGCGCGGACGGACCGTCCCAACGTATCGGCAGGCTTGGGGCACAACACATGCCGGGCGAGGAAGCTTGGCAGGTCGGGGAGCAGCGAAGCACCGGCGAACGGAAATATTATCTGTCGAATCTACTGGCCGATACGCCGTTCAAGGGCCTCGTTCAAGCGATCAAGGCACGATGGGTCTGCGAGCAGGCCCATCAGCAACTCAAGAAGGAACTCGGCCTCGATCACTTCGAGGGGCGATCGCGGATCGGGCTGCAACGGCATGCTCTGCTCGGCTCGGCATGATGGCCTATGCCCTTCTCCAATCCTGTCGCCTCGAGGCAGCAGGGCGGAAAAAAACCACCACGAATCCGTCGCTTCAGCCCAGTCTGCCAGCGATCCTTCAGGCAATTATCAATTGCATCCTCCGACCGCCATGCCGACAGTACCCTTCCTGCGGCAGGCGGCAGGACGCTCAGTCCACACTCATCACAGAAAATGCCAAAGTAGTGCTAGGCCTAGAACTCTTGCGTAGACCATTACGGTTAAGGCTAGGTAGAGGGCTGAAAGAAAGGCGATCTGACCTCAGTTTTATTGAGTTTGTCCTACTTTATCGTTGCCGACTTAGACTTGTCCACCTCGCCAAAATATCAAGATCCTGCTGTGCGCGACATGCTTTTGCGCGCCCATCGGATCTCGAAAAATTTCTCGGCTCGTTGTCAGAAACATCGCAGCGAGAATAAGTGGCAAGCTATTTCAATCTACAGCATCTCGCATCAACGGGCCAAATGTGTGCCTAAAGCGTCAATAAACACCCGGACCTTGGAGGATAGGCTTCGATGCGCAGCATAGACGGCATGTACCTCCACTGCCTCCGCTTCATAGTCAGAGAGCAGTCTCACAAGCCGCCCCTGCACGATTAAGGGGCTTGCCAAGAAGGCAGGCAAACGCCCGACACCTCCCCCGCTCTCAAGGACGACCTGCAGGACGGCGGGCTCCGGGATGACGGATCGAACATTAACGGACACGCGATGCTCGCACTTCGAGTTATCCGTAAAACGCCAGATCGACGGTTGATCGGTCCACCCAAGCAACTCGTGATTGGCCAGGTCCTGCGGCGTTTGGGGCATACCCCTTTCCGCGAGATAAGACGGGCTGGCGCAGGGCCATAATTCGATCCTGCCCAGCTTGCTGGCGATCAGGTCAGAGTCGGGCATTGCCCCTATCCGGATTGCCACGTCGACATCCTCCCTCGCCAGATCAACAATCCGGTTCTCAGCCTCAAGATGGACGCGCAGATCAGGATACTCTCGCAGAAGATGCGGCAGCATCGGCGCCACCAGCCCGATTGCGAATGTCGTTGCTGCGCTGATCTTCAGAACGCCTCGAGGCTGCCCCGTCACACCATCGAGAGCCGCTGTTGCCTCGTTCAGATCGTCTATGACGCGTCTAGCATGGATCAAGAGTATGCGCCCGGCCTCGGTCAGTCTGAGGGTATGCGCGCCGCGTTCGAACAGCTTCGCCCCGATTTCCCTCTCCAGACGGAACAATGCCCGGCTAAGCGATGATTTAGGCGTTCCCGTGACGCGCGAGGCCGCACTGAGGCTCATGGTCTCTGCGATGCGCAGAAAGCTCCCGAGATCATCTGAGTTCATGGGCTCTTGTTCCAGATATGGAACAAGACGTCTACGATGACGCACCTGCCCTGTCCAACGGGAACGGCTTATCGTGCCCCTTCAGTAAGGGGGCCGAGATGTCAAAACCAGTCATTCTGATTACGGGCGCAACTGGACAACAAGGTGGCGCCACGATCCGCGAGATGCAGCGTCGAGGGCATTGGCACATTCGCGCGCTTGTTCGGGATCTGAAGGCGCCAAAAGCAGTTGCTCTGGCAAAGCATGGGGTTGAGCTCGTTCATGGTGATCTGGAGGACGAACATTCTCTGCGAGTGGCGCTTGATAAGGCTGAGGGCGTTTTATCTGTCCAGTCGCCCATGAAGATCGGTGCAGCTGGCGAAGAGCGACAGGGGAAAAGGCTTGCCAGCCTTGCCAAGGAGAGTGGTGTGAGGCACTTCGTGCAGTGCTCCGCAGGCGGGGTAGAGCAACGAAGTGGCGTGCCCCATTTCCAAAGCAAATGGGCAATCGAGCAGCACATTGCGTCGCTGGGCTTACCCTCTACAATCTTGCGTCCGGCGGCATTCATGGAAAACTTCTGGAGCCTGATCTTTCGGATCACCATGCTGTCCATGATGAAGACCTATCTGAGGCCGAATCAGGCCATGCAGCTTGTCTCGGTGCAGGATGTTGCCTGGTTCGCTGCAGAGGCGTTCGAGAAACCTGATCATTACCTTGGTCGGGCCATTGAGCTTGCAGGCGATAGCGTGACGGCCCGCTCCGCAGCGTCAATTCTGAGGGATACCGGAATACGTTCTAGCCGCAGCTTTACGATCCCCTCTGTCATGCGAGCGCGATTGCCCGAGGACTTTCGACTGATGTTCGAGTGGATCGCCCGAGACGGCTTCAGAGCTGATATTCTCGCTCTGCGATGCGAGAACTTGGGAATGCTCACACTCGAGGACTGGGCGCTAAAACGCTCAAAAGACAACCGTCGACGCCGGGCGTCGTCTGCGATCGGATCGGTCAATAACGCGTAGCGAGATAAGATTGCCGATAGTAGGATAATGGCGGTCTTCCGCCATTATCCTACTTCCGTTTCCTCATATGATCGGAAGTAGATCTTTTCCGCGGACAACGGTAGGGGATGGGCTAGAAAGCGCATCTCAGAGACTGACGCTATGAGCTTCAGTCTTCGCGAGGCGCAGCGCGTCCGCGCTTGATCCCCGCGCGGCGGGATTTGCCATCCAACCGGCGCGCGCGCGCCGCCCGGCCCGGGCGCGTGGGGACCCTGAACGGCTGGCGGTGGGCGGCTTCGCGGATCATTGTCGTCAGACGATCGATCGCGTCCTCGCGATTACGGATCTGCGTGCGGAAGCGCCTGGCCGTGATGACGATCACGCCATCACGTGTTGCCCGACTACCGGCGATGTCCAGCAGCCGCACGCGCACTCGCTCGGGCAGGGACGAGGAACGCGCTGCATCGAAACGCAGCTGCGCTGCGGTCGCAACCTTGTTGACGTTTTGGCCACCGGGCCCGGACGCCAAGATATAGCTGACCTCAAGCTCACTGTCGGCAAGGGACAGGCCCGGAAGGATGGGAATTGTCATGACACACCCTATAGCATATCGCATCGTGAAATACCGCATGGGCGCTTTCACGTTGATTTGCGGGAGGGAACCGCAGCCCGATGAAACAGGTTAAAAAGAAAGACCAGAAACGTCACCGCATCGACATCATGTTCGCCTGCCCCGAGGATTGGAAGCATGTCGCAAGATGCTACGACAAAGGCCCCACCGTTTTTACCTCAGCTATCTGCCTCGCTGTAACCGTCGCATTCTGAATGTCAGTCCTGAGCTTAATCAGCATGGCTCGCATCAGATCAAGCCGCGGGCTGACGCCCTCCAGCTGTGGCGTGATTGGTATCAGGCCAAAGTCACGGGGATGCTGTTACATCAGCGCTCAGAAGCCCATCATTGCGTCGCCACCAAAAGTGAACATGCCGGAGTTCCGGTTATCATTGAAGGGCGACGTTCCACTGAGCGAGCGGTCGAAACGGATTTCTGGACGCAGTGCGAAGACGCGGATTCCATGACCGAGATCGGGGCGATAGGTTAGGCCCAGTGTCAGCGCCCCGTAGGTGGTGGGCGCGGCGGTTTCCGCAGGGGCATAACCGCCCTTGAATGCGTTCATGTACCCTTGATTATCTAAGAAGCTGACCACGAAGAGGCCCGAATTATCCCGATAGATTTCACCGCGATAATTGAAGGTAAGGCTTGATGAGATTTTATAGCCCGCGAATGTGACCACGCTCCACGTCTCGGCACGTAAACCGTCATCGTGCAGAAAGTTGAATTCACCGATCAGGCTGAGTTTGCTGTCGACCGTGTAATAGGCGGCAATATCATTCCACCAGCGCTGCGCCGTGTTTGCCGCAGGCCCAAGCGTGTTCACCGCGTTTTCAGGACCGACGCGTGATAGTTCCACGACGTTGAGCTTGCCCTGGGCCAGACCGTTCAGATTAAAGCCGAAATAACCGGCAGCGGCTTTGTTGTTGTCATTGCTGCCAAAAGTGGTCTGGTTACCGGTGTCGACCCCGAAATTGAGGTCGATCATCTTGTTGATATGCCAGTGGAACATTGCCCCCAGATGCTCAAAGGGCACGGAATATTGCGAGGTATAGGCCAAAGTGTAGAAAGGCCGCGCCGTAGGATCGAGCACCTCAACACCCATCGGGGCCTGAAGAATGCCCACCTGCATATCAATGCCGCCCTCGGTCAGGATGGGGGCATGAACATCCACATGAGCTTGCGCTGGCAGGATCTGGTACCGCTGGCCGATTGCACGGTTCGAGATGCCCAGAAGATGGTAATAACGTGCGTCTGAGCCATAAAGACCTTGGAGTGTAAATCCCACCTGATAGGTGGATTTGCTCGGATCGATTGGCTTGGTGAGGGTCAGGCTGATCTGGTTCAATTGGGCCTGATTGGCGTGATCACCAAGAAAATTGCCGAAATTGATTCCGTTATCGGGACGCGCCAGGTTGGCCGTGATGCCACCCTCGATCAGGCCCGTCAGTGCAATGTCCTGTAGCCAGGGGCTTTCGGTCGATTTGAAAACGGCAATCTGTGCCTGCGCGGGCTTCAGCATCATTGTCGTGGCAAGAAGCGAGAGGGCATTGATGGCAATCAATCGCTGACGAGAGATAGTCACATTCTTAGACAAAGATTTCATCCCTATTGAATAGGAACATGATCTCTGAAGGCGCATAGTGATGACAGAGGTAGCGAGCTCCCCTTTCATAGGAAAGCTATAGGTAAGCTGCGCCGGGATACGGAGGGGCTTGTTCATCTAGGCTCAGGATGCACAGCCAGAACGTCACAGTTACAGTGTGGTGGCTGGCAAAGCAGAAGAGGGTCCGCATCTGTTGTAGCCGACCTGCCTCGCGCGGGATGTTTTACCCGGAACACGAGGTTTGATCCCCCTCGCTTCCAGTTTATCCCCAGCCGGTCGGCCTTTCAGCCGCGATCAGTCCACCGTATTCATATCTCTAGGCAGAAGCACGGTTAGGGCATTAGGTAGAAAGGCAAGATCCCCCTCGCCTTCTCTTCCAGAAAGGTGGACCCGTTTGTTCGGACAGTTTCTATTGCCTGATAAGCTACAGCCGGTTGTTGTTATGCCGCCCGTTTGACGGCGTTACTGTTGGCCATTGGGTCCGGGGTTAACCCTGGACCAGAGAGCGTCGGCACGTCATGATACCCTTCATCGGGCGTGCGTCCAGCCAATGCCGGATGCAGACGCTTCCTATGGTAATCGGCGATCCATCCCGTAAGGCTTATCCGCAGTTCCGCGCCGGTCTCAAAGGCATGGAGATAGATGCATTCGTATTTGAGCGACCGCCACAGGCGCTCGACGAACATGTTATCGAGCCAACGTCCGCGCCCGTCCATGCTGATGCGGATTTAGCGTTTCTCCAGCACTTCCGTGAACCGGGGCGTCGTAAATTGCGGGCCCTGATCCGTGTTGAAGATATCCGAAGCGCCATAGCGGATCAGGGCCTCCTGCAGCGCCTCGCCGGCGGCCATCGTGTTCGACAGGCGCCACGACAGAACCTTACGCGTAGACCAGTCCATGATCGCCGCGAGGTAGCAGAAACCCTTGCGTATCGGGATGTAGGTGATGTCCGAGCACCAGACCTGATTGCGGCGATCGATCAACAGATCCCGCAGGAGATACGGATATTCCCGATGCGTCGGATGTGGGATGGTCGTGCGTGGCTTCTGGTAGAGCGCCCGCAGACCCATCGTCGGCATCAGTCGACGGACACACTCGCACCCGTAATCATTACCAACTCTCTTGAGATGCGGGATCATCTGCCGCGCCCCGTAATAGGGCGTCTCCAGAAACTGCACGTCTATCAGCCACATAAAAACCAGGCTGGTCTCACTGTCCGGCACGGGCCGGTAGTAAACGCCCTATCGGTTCAATTGCAGCAGCGCGGGTTGCCGCACCACGGATAGCCGGGGCCGCTTCAGGTCAATCATTTGTCGCTTTTGAGCAAGCCCAATCGCACAGAAGCATCGCGCAAAAAATCCCGTTTCACCAGCAGCTGCCCGATCTTCGCGTGGAGTTTCTCCACGTCGGCCGGGCTGATTGTCGCCTCAGGGGCCTGCTTGCCAGAGAACGTCGCCGCCATACCTTCAATCGCCTGGCGCTTGCATTGGGCGGTCATCGTCTGATGCACGCCGTGCATCGACGCTAGTGCTGCCAGTGTCTGCTCGCCCCGGATCGCCTCCAGCGCAACACGCGACTTGAATTCACCCGAATACCATTCCCACATGACCTTATCCACAAACCCGTCCTCTCTCAGGCTGGTCTATAGCTTAACCCCCGGTCTAAGAAACCGGGACCACCTCTGCACTTGGGCACAAGCCAGAGAGCATCTGGATGCAATCGATGAGCTCTATCCGGGACTGACAGTGTCCGTGTGCGGACGAACAGCTCAAAATGTCGCCACGCTGCTTCGGGGGCCCTATCCCAATCTGCATCTGCAAAAAGAGTTATGTGGCAAGGCGGCTTATGACCTCGTGCTGACGATCACGAGCAGCAAGGAAATGCTCTACGACAACATAGCGACATCAGACACGCTGGTTAGTGGTTTAGGCGCTTATAGACCCGTCATTGTTGAAGTTGGGCCCGGGATTGTGGAGGGAAGCATGTGTGTGGTCGATGACCCTGTCGGGGCGCCGGTTAAAGCCGGCGACATCATTCAAGCGGGGAAGAACTGGTCGCAGGTCGGGTCGCTTGCGGATCATCTAACTGGGACCCCACGGGAGATGGTATCGGTGTTTTACAAAAGCGTTGGTTGCGCTGCCCGGGATCTCGCTGCATGCGGAGTGGCCATGGCGGGCATGATTGAGCTCGGTTGAACATAGAATAGGCTGATCACGACATATCATCCCCCTTTACTGCATACTTCTGGTAAGGGGGCACAATGTTCGAAAGGTGCGTTCGGCAGATGATGATCTCGCACTTTTCTCTTACCTGGCTGAAGGCAAGCAACCAGCAGCATGAGGCGATCAATGCGTCTCCCTCTTACCAGCGATTTCCCCATGGGGGCCTTTACTGGATCGACAATCAGCGCAGCTGCGTGATGAGAAAGCCTGGCTGCCCACAATAGGATTGGTAGGGCTACAAGCGGTGCGGATTGCGCCTGAGTTTGCGCTTACCACCGCGTCAATAGTTCCGGATCGGTCTTTAGCGACGACCATTGGCACTAACGCCTTTGTGCCATGGGAGCGGCATTTCAAACCCGGGTAGGACACGCGACGCTGCCTAAGCTATACTTGAGCTGCTGATACCGCGTCAGTCACAAATGACCCGTGTTCTCAGACTTGCGTTCTGTTTACCGAAGGCGGTCGATAAACTGGCGGTATCACGAACCTGAACCGGACTGTCCTGACTGTTCAAGGGCGATCTATCAGCGAGGCATATATGAAACGTCTTGTCACTCTCCTCGTACCCATGATTGGCCTTTCTCCGTCCTACGCGTCGTCACTGAGTGGTCCGATCATTTCGCATGTTCTCGACGACAAGGCTTTCTACACTCCCGGTTCGATTGCTGAGATCAGGGTTGCCCTGAATAATAAAGGCCGCGCGCGGTTTGAGGGTCGGCTGAAGCTTGCGGTATGCTCGAGAGGCACGTCCGTCTCAACGCAATACAGCGACACGTCGCTTGAGGCTGGCGCCAGCCGCACCATCGTCTTCAGGCAAAACGTCCCCACACTGAATGCGCAAGCCTATCAACTTGTCATCGTCGCCCTGTCGAAGGCAAATTATGCCGTTCCGGTAAGATGTAATGGTAGCGGAACGGAGAACGGATCCCAAATCGACACGGCGACGGGAGCACTCAACATTGCGGCAAATGCCTGGGAAGATCCTATCGAAGCGTTCGTGGACGCGCCCACGCTCGCCAGCAGCGCCGTGACAGCACAACAGGTAGCCGATAATCTCGCGCAATATCACGTGAGCCTCATCCAAGGCTACGATCTTTTATGGCGGCATGATCAACCGATGCCAATCACGTCGCGCTGGAAAAACCTCGCTGGTGTGACGGTCGACCGCCAAGCGATTGCAGCCTACCACAATGCCTTTACCCGATACGGCATCAAATTTCTCGCATACAGTCTCTGGAATGGTGCCTGGTCGGATTACCGGACTGTCAACCACAACATTTCACTTTCCATGGGCCTGTTCTCAGCCCCGTGCCGGGCAGCTACCGGGACATGCACGCTGACCAACCAGGGCTCGACCAATATTGGCGCGGGTTGGACTGGATGGGGGTGGCAGTCAGACGGTCTCTACCTGATGAACCCGGCCGACCACCGTTGGCTCAGGTGGCTCACTGAACAGCTGAGATTGTCGGTCACCAGGCTTGGTTTTGATGGTGTACATCTCGATACATTGGGCGATGACGGAAGAAAATACTACGATTCCCAGGGGGATATTCTTCCTAATCTCGGTGAATACATCGTTCCCTTCACCAATTCCGTGCAATCCACTCTCAAGGTATGCACGGATATCAACCAGGTATCGGGTTGGAACCTGCGTGATGAGGCCGCGCATGGCGTGTCATGCAACCTGTATGTTGAACCACACCCGGAGTTCGATAATTATCCTAACTTTTGGTCGCTTGACCATATGATCTCACAAAAGGCTGCCTGGACAAGGCGCCCCCTCATTACGGCGTATTATCCCCAGCAGGTGGCAAGCGGTGTTCTGCCACCTTCCCGCGAAGAAGATCATGGGCGGTTAGAAGTATGTGACCCGACCGTCCGTGGAAGCGCCGCTTGTCACGCCAGCAACCCAGGCATCAAGTTGTTGCTCGGGCAGGTCGGTGTTTCCGGTGCCTCTCAGCTTATGCTGGGCGACTACGATCATCTAACGCCGGGACCGTTTTTCCCGCGTGAGTCGCTGAGTATAGACGGCAACCTGCAGCAATATCTTGCAGATTACGCTAACTGGTTCGTAGGACTGCGTGATCTGCTTCGCGCCCATACTGTAAGTAAAAAACAAAAAATAACAATTATAGATACATATGGATCAAATATAGGGTCGAAATCTGGGATTGCGGGGAAGGTTTATTATCAGGCCTGGTTACGCTCAGGCGTTGCAGGTGGCATCTCCCTCACAAATCTCGTAGGATTGGCAAATAATCGCATCGACGATCCCGATGGTCGTCACGAGCCTGTTCCACAAAAAAATTTCGTTGTCAGGGCAAGCATCTTTGGAGACAAGGCACCCGGCAACGCCTGGTTTGCCGCTCCGGATATCGCTCATGGTTTGCCTCAGAAACTGACTTATTCGCTGGGTCCCAAAAAATCTCTCAACAGCCTGACGGCAAGGGAAGTGACAATAAATATCCCCTATCTCAAGACGGCAGCTATCGTCTGGATAGAGCAGGGAAACCTATCGACGATAAACGATTGGGCCGTAGACGGTTCTGATTTCATCATCGGCGGTACGCCAACATGGAGTCCGAATGGTGTAGATGCCTCAACTTCTGAGACCACGATTACATGTTGCAACCGTGCTATCTATTGGGACAGCATTGATTTCGGATTATCTGGCCTGAAATCGCTCGCGGCGATTACGACGAGCCAGACCGGCGGTAAGGTCGAGTTCCGTACTGACGCCCAGACTGGCCCGATCCTAGCATCCATCAGCATTCCTAAAGGAGAAAGTGCACCGACCATGCATAGCGTGACAATTGCAAAGTCTCCGACCGGTGTTCACAGAGTATGGCTGGTATTCTCAGGTGGGAATGTTTCACTGCATGGCTGGCGACCTTAAACTTTTACCAAGATGTCAAATATCCCCCGCGTGAGGAGGCGTCTCACCTAGGGGCGATCGAAGTTTAAGACGGGTACGTTGCATCCGTTTGATATCCACAGCGCTATGAGGGGACGTCCGAAACGTCGTCCCGTCGATCTTTCGTTTCTGTTCCGTGAAAGTGTTTGGTGCCCGATCATCGGTCTGCGACCGCCAAAGCGGAAGTCTAGGCTCAGCACCCTTTGCGGGACTGAGATGATGTGATTCGACGGTCATCGGAAGGAGAACCCGACGTCTGATCTGCCGATCCTGCCTGTAAGTAAGATGCGCGCGTTAGGACCGTATTTGCCGAAAACGGGCGGTCTGAAACGCGTAGACGATCGCCGCGTGCTGAGCGGCATTGTCTAATGATCTGGCGTGGCTTGCAATGGAAGGACGCGCCTTCGAGCTACGGTCCGCATATGAGGCTGTATAATCGCTTCATCGGTTGGAGCCGTCTCGGCATATTTGCCCGGATCTTTTCCGCCCTGACGCGTAATGCTGGCGTCCCGGGGGAATTGATGATCGACAGCACACATCTGGCGGCGCATCGCACTGCCGCAAGCCTGATCAAAAAGGGGGTGCTGCGCGTCGGATCGGACGCACAAAAGGCGGCCTGAATTCGACACTGCATGCTGTCTGCGGCGGGCATGTCCGTCCAGTAACGATGCTGCTCACCGAAGGTCAGATGTGTGATCACGAGAGCGTAGCCCTGCTGCTGCCACGCTCGCCCTGAGCTCGCCACCAGATCGGCGATCGCGGTTACGACAGCAATCGCTCCCGGCGCAATCTGACCCAACGAGCCATCGAGCCATGCATCCCGTTCACGAAGAATCGGAGAGTGCCGATCCCGCACGACAGGTCCCGATATCGCCGGCGGCACGAGGTCGAGAACATGTTCGGCCGTCTCAAGAACTGGCGCTGCATTGCCACGCAATACGCTCGGTGCACCCACACTCTCCTCTCGGCAATCAGCCTCGCCGCAACAGTCGTCTACTGGACGCCGTAATAATTCCTGACCCTGGGGGCCCACTCAGATCACCATTCGATCTTGATTGCTCTGGCCTCCGCTCGGTTTGCGCCAAGTCCAGAAGGCAATGCTTTTTCGTTAGACCTGATCGGCTATAGGCTTTCAGGCTGCAGCAGCAAGAGTCTGTCTTGGGGGATTGTTGCAGAACACACCCATTGAGGGGCCCATCGCCTTTCTCCTCTCCAGACAAATATCAGCGTGTAACAATGGCATAGCTTGTGATGTGATTTGAAGCCTACGCTGTTGACTGGGCATGTATCGCAGAAGTGTGACACGCCCAGTCACTTCCATGGGTGCAAACGGCAACCTTCATCAATCTGTCGTTAATTGCGATTTGACTCTCGTAACGAACTCGTGATCAAGTAACGTGGCGCTGGAGGAACGTTACGCCACCAGGGCACGAGAAACAGGATCATGATGCGTGACGGAGCAGAAACGTTCCTGACATGCCTCATGACTCAATCATTCGAGGGTGACATGGCAAACAGGTTCCGAAAGAGAGCGATGCTCAATCTGTTGCTGGCCGGATCGATGGTCGCAACATTCACCAGCCAGGCGGCTTTTGCCCAGCTTAACCCCGACGCCCTGCGTGAGGCGTTCCGCGTTGCGCCCCGCCCTGGCATGATGCCGCATGGCGCAAAACTGTATCCGGGCAGTTCGCTGAATGGCGTGCCCGGCTTCCCGTTGCCCACAATCCATACCCAGAAGGCCTACGACCCGCAGGACAGCTTCACGGCGCGATGGACGCGTGCCGATGCCATGCAGATCAAGGCCCATTCCGACACCTCGGCCGGTGCAGGCAAGAATTCGCTTCCCGAGCAGCTCGTCATGCCTGATGTCCCCGCCGATTTTCCGGCAACCAACCCTGATGTGTGGGTCTGGGACACCTGGACGCTCATCGACAAGAAAGCCAATCAGTTCAGCTATAACGGTTGGGAAGTCATTTTTTGCCTGACCGCGGACAAGAACGCCGGTTATGGCTTCGATGACCGTCACACCCATGCCCGTATCGGCTATTTCTACCGCCGCGCAGGCATCCCGGCGAGCCGTCGCCCGACCAACGGGGGCTGGATCTATGGTGGACACCTGATCCCTGAAGGGGCGCAGGAACAGGTTTTTGCCGGCACAACCTATACCATCACCGCCGAATGGTCCGGCTCGATGCGTCTGCTCGACCCCACGAGCAACAAGGTATCGCTGTTCTATACCGATATGGCATTCAACCGGAACGCAGCGGGTCAGGATATCACCCCCTCACAGGCGGTGATCACCCAGAGCCTTGGCCAGATACATGCCGATTTCAACCATGTCTGGTTTACGGGCTTCACGCAGCACACGCCGCTTCTGCGCCCCGACGGCGTTCTCTATCAGAATGGCGCGCAGAACCCGTATTACAACTTCCGCGATCCGTTCACCTTCGAGGACCCCCAGCACCCGGGCACCAACTATATGGTGTTTGAGGGCAACACGCCCGGTGAGCGTGGGCTCGCCAACTGCACAGCCGAGGATCTGGGTTATCGCGCCAATGACCCGCACGCCGAGACCGTCCAGCAGGTGCTGAACACGGGCGCATATTACCAGAAGGCGGCTATTGGTTTGGCAGTCGCCGAGAATGGCTCCCTGTCGAAGTGGAAGTTCCTGTCGCCGCTGATCGAAGCCAATTGCGTGAACGATCAGACCGAACGTCCGCAGATGTATATCAAGGACGGAAAGTACTACATCTTCACCATCAGCCATCGCACGACCTATGCAGCCGGTGTGGATGGACCTGATGGTGTCTATGGCTTCGTCGGCAATGGCATCCGTAGTGATTTCCAGCCCATGAACTACGGAAGCGGGCTTATGCTCGGCAACCCGACCAACCTCAACATCGCGGCTGGCACCGACTACGATGCCAACCCGGACCAGAACCCGCGCGCCTTCCAGTCCTACTCGCATTACGTCATGCCGGGCGGGCTCGTGGAATCCTTCATCGACACGGTTGAAGGACGTCGTGGCGGTGCGCTGTCACCGACCGTCAAGGTTCGCATCCGTGGCGATGCGTCGATTGTCGACACACGTTATGGCAATAACGGCCTTGGTGGGTACGGCGATATTTCGGCCAATCGCGCCGACATCAATATCGTCGGGTTCATTCAGGATCTGATCAGCCAGCAAAAGCAGATCGGCCCGGATGTGAATGCCCGCATGAATGCCTTTCTGACCACGCAACAATAAGCGTCTGGTGATCGGCCTGCCCCGTGCAGGCCGGTCACTTTCCTTTGGGTATCCTCAGCTTCGGGTGATGATGTCACAGCGCCATAAACGGTTTTCTCCTTGCGCAATACTCTGCGCGCTCTCCGGGCTCATCGCGCCTCTGACGGCCATGACTGCCTGTCCTGCCGCTGCGCAGGAGTCAAACCCGACACGCAGCAGTTCCAATACCACGATCGAGACACCGCAATGGCGTCCCGCGCTGCATTTTTCTCCTCGCGCGCACTGGATGAATGACCCCAACGGGCCGTTCTGGCTGGATGGGACATGGCATCTTTTTTATCAGTATAATCCGGATGGCATGGTGTGGGGTCATACCTCATGGGGCCACGCGACTAGTCATGACCTTCTGCACTGGCATGAGGAACCCGTTGCGCTCGCTGCTTCGCCCGGGCGGGACATGTTTTCAGGGTCAGTCGTGGTGGATCGGGATAATCGCTCCGGTCTGGGCAAAAACCACATTCCGCCGCTGATTGCGCTCTATACCACTGTTTTCTCACAGGATCCGGCCCACCCTGACGGTACGCAGGCACAATCACTTGCCTATAGTCTTGATCGCGGCGCAACGTGGGAACACCACGAGCGCAACCCGATACTGACATTGTCTCCGGACTCACGACAATTCCGTGATCCGTCAGTGGTGTGGTACGCGCCGGGGCAATACTGGGTCATGACGACCGTTGTTGCCGATGCGCAGCTGGTCAAGCTCTATCATTCCCGCGACCTGAAGCACTGGGATTTTCTGAGCGATTTTCAGCCGAACGGTTATCGCAAGCCCGGCATGTTGTGGGAGATGCCCACGCTTGTCGCGTTCGATCTGGATGGAAATCGTAAGGACACCCGCTGGGTCATGATCGTCAGCGTCAATCCCTGGAGCATTGCCGGGGGATCCGGGGTGGAATATTTCACAGGCCGCTTTGACGGCACGAAATTTATTGCCGATCCTCTTCCTCCAGAAGGGGCCGATCCATCGGCCTATCACTGGCTCGATCATGGAGCCGATAATTATGCCGCCATACGCATTGCCAATACGCCAGATCTGTCGCCCCGCCTGATGAGCTGGATGAGCAACTGGGATTATGCTGACAAGCTTCCTACCGCACCCTGGCGCGGCCAGATGACCTTGCCGGTTGCGCTCTCGCTCAGGACACTTCGTGGCAAGCCGCATCTCTATCAGGTTCCGACACCCGAATACGACGCCCTCGTCGCCCGCTCGCCCTCCCGCGGCTGGTCAGATCATGCGCTCGCCGCAGGTGTAGTCTGGCCCCTGCCCGTGCAGCACGAGGTGGAGGATATTTCATTGACCTTGCACAGCGACGGCAAGGGGCGGGCAGGCATCACGGTGCGTCAATCTCAAGATGCTCAGGAAGGGACGCGAATCAGCTATGATTTTGCCCGCCACCTGCTGTCGCTGGATCGTTCGCGTTCCGGAGTGACCGATTTTTCAGGCAAGTTCAGCCCGATCCACATTGCCTCATTGCTCCCGCACAACAACACCATCACACTGCACCTCGTGGTAGACCGTTCCTCTGTCGAGATTTTCGCCAATGACGGTGAATTAAGGATGACGGATCTGATCTTTCCCCACGAAGGCAGCACGCACATCTCGCTGTTTGCGCAGGATGCCCCGGCACTGGTCGAGACTCTGCATGTAACCGGGCTCGATCATTGAACGGACGCTCAATGACCGCCATTCTGGAACAGAAGGCGTGCCGCACCCAACACGCGCTGCTGGTACGCCAGATTGAGCGCGATGGTATGCGAATGGTAATCACCGACCGCCCTCATGAGATCACCATGAGATTCATTGAGATAGAGGCGCATGATAGCCCCCGCTGCACTGATATTATAACAGGGCTGGGTCAGCAGATTGCGGTAAACGCTTTGCGGCGTAACATGGGTAAACTGTGCAATAGGCCCGAGCCACAGCGTGTTGACCTGCATTACCCCGAGGTCGTCCGTTCCGTTACTGTTATGACGCACCATGCCGTTGCGACCATTTTCCACCCCCAGGATTGCGGGAAGAACCCTGGGTGGCAAATGGTACAGGGAAGCAACAAAAATCATGCAGCTCGCATACGCAACGGCCATATTGCGCTACACTCCTCCCCGATTCAGGGCTTTTCATATCGGACACATTATTGATGCGCCTTTTTGACACGCTAGCACAGCCCCGTTGCGCCAAAACAAGCGAATGGTCCGTCCGGACCACGCAGCGCGCTGACCAGACCGAAGGCAACGATATCAGCGTTCCTTCTGATACCGACGAGGCCGGGTTCACGCTGCTCGAATTGCTGGTGGTGATTGCCATTCTCGGTTTACTGATCGGTCTTGTCGCTCCCGCCGCATTGCGTCAGCTGGGTGGCGCACGCAATTCTGTTGCTCATCAATCCATTCAGCGGCTAGGCGAGGTTCTGGATCTGTATCGTCTCGACACAGGAAGCTACCCCAGCACTGAAGACGGGCTGCACGCGCTGATCGAACGTCCGCAGGACGCCGAGAACTGGAACGGGCCTTACCTCAAGGATAATGCTGACCCCAAGGACCCGTGGCACCATCCTTATATCTACAGCAATCCCTCTGAACGACCGGGCCATGATTATGACCTCTGCTCGAAGGGCGCTCATGAAGCGACGAGCGATCGCGCTGCCATGATCTGCAATCCCTGAGCGCACCCATGAATTTCGCGCTCCCTCTCCATACAGGCCTCGTCATCGCCTCGCCCTTCATCGGGTCCTTTCTCGGTGTGCTTGCCTGGCGGCTGCCAGAGGGGCGCTCGCCTTTCTTTACCCGGTCACGCTGCCCGAACTGCGATTGCGTGCTTGGCACCCGCGATCTCATACCGCTGGTCAGCTACGCCATACAGCGTGGCAAATGCCGCTATTGCCAGTCGGCTATTGATGCGTTCCACCCGGCGATGGAGGTCGCGGCCCTGATTGTTGCGGGGGCCGCTGACTGGGCCGTACATTTGGCGCCAGATCGTCTCAACCTGACTCATCTCATGATTCAGGGATGCCTGTTTGGCTGGTGGCTCCTGTTGCTCGCAGCCATCGATTTGCGCAGCACAACCCTGCCGGATTACCTGACTCTCCCCTTTCTCGGTATCGGGCTCGCCTTCGCAGCGCAGCATGGTCGCGCCGACTTTCATTTGCACAGTCTGGCTGCCTTACTGGGCTGGGCCGCATTTGGCGGCGTCGCGCTGCTTTATCGCAAGTTGCGGGCGCGGGACGGGCTTGGCGGTGGCGATGCCAAGCTGCTTGCCGCAGGAGGCGGATGGCTGGGACCATTCATCCTGCCCGAGATCGTGTTTGTGGGCGCTGTCGTCACACTGGCTGGCGCGTGGCTGACGCGAAAAGCCAGCCTGAGCGCACAGACGCGTATCCCCTTCGGCCCGGGGCTCGCCTTTGCCCTCTGGGGCGGCTGGTTGCTCGAGATCATCGGGCAGTCCTATGGCTGAGCGTCAGCATGACGGCCGTCTCGAGGCGTTAGCTGCCCTGCTGGTCGACAGAGGATATTGCGACCATCGAGGGCTGGACCGCGCTGCACGTGCCGCAGAGCAGAGCGGTGGTCGCCTCGACCATATCCTGCTGCAGCTGGGCCTGGTATCAGAAGCGCTCATGGCCAGAACCTATGCTGAGTTGCTCGATATTCCTCTTGCGGGTGCTGACCATTATCCGGCCGATCCGGTGCTGACCGGGCAGCTCAAGGCGCGTTTCCTGCGTGATGCGCATGTTGTGCCGCTCTCGTTGGAGGGAAACACGCTGGCTCTCGCCATGCGCGACCCGCTGGACAGTTTCACGCCTGCGGCCCTGCAGGCGGCGACGGGACTGACCATCGCAACCCATGCAGCCCTCCCGGTTGAACTCGAAGCCGCGCTCGACCGCCTCTACCCGGATGAAAGCCGCGAGGCCGAACCCGAGCAGGCAGAGGGCAATGCCCTTGAAGACGATGCCGAACGGCTGAAGGATCTGGCTTCGGAAGCACCCGTGATCCGTCTGGTCAACCAGATCATCAATCGTGCGGTCGAGACCAGGGCTTCGGATATCCATATCGAGCCGTTCGAGGACAGGCTGCGTGTGCGCTATCGCTATGACGGCATCCTGCATGAGGCGGAAACACTGGCGGCCCAGCTTGTGCCCGCCGTGCTCTCACGCGTGAAGATCATGGCGCGCCTTGATATTGCCGAACGACGCCTGCCCCAGGATGGACGGATCAAGCTTGCCGTGCGCGGGCATGAAGTCGATTTTCGCGTGTCCACCATTCCGTCGCTCTATGGCGAGACGCTGGTCCTGCGCGTTCTCGATCGGTCAGGCGCGGTCTTCGATTACGCCACGCTGGGCCTGCAACCCGGCATTGTCGGGGGCTTGCGCAAGCTTCTCGAGCGGCCCAATGGCATCGTTCTGGTTACCGGGCCAACCGGATCGGGAAAAACCACAACACTCTATACGGGCCTGTCCGATCTCAACGCCGTCACACGCAAGATCGTCACGATCGAGGATCCGATCGAGTATCAGCTTGGCGGCATCAATCAGGTGCAGGTCAAACCGCAGATCGGTCTGGATTTCGCCGCCCTGCTGCGCGCTATTCTGCGTCAGGATCCCGATGTGATCATGGTAGGCGAGATACGCGACCGGGAGACAGCCCAGATTGCCGTGCAGGCAGCTCTGACGGGGCATCTGGTTCTGTCCACACTGCACACGAATTCAGCATCCGCCGCCATCATACGCCTGCGCGACATGGGGGTAGAGGACTATCTCATGACCGCAGTGCTGCGTGGCGTTCTGGCCCAGCGCCTCGTGCGTCGCCTCTGCCCTCTGTGCAAGACGCCCTACACGCCACCTGCGGCGCTGGTTCAGGAATTGCAGCTCGATCGTTTCACCTCGGGGGAGCC
Organism: Asaia sp. As-1742; assembly: GCF_011753235.1. Taxonomy (NCBI): domain Bacteria; kingdom Pseudomonadati; phylum Pseudomonadota; class Alphaproteobacteria; order Acetobacterales; family Acetobacteraceae; genus Asaia; species Asaia sp. As-1742. The sequence goes on from NZ_VWWA01000013.1 coordinate 40,452, forward strand.
GATCACTCTTCATCACGCGGCGGGTTGCGCCTCCTGCCGCCATACAGGCTTCAAGGGCAGGCTCGCAATCGCAGAACTCCTCGAACCCGATGAGGCCATTGAAAAACTCGTTTTCGAGAAAGCCGATCATCTCGCAATAGAGCGTGCAGCCGTCGCAGCGGGCATGGAAACCCTCTTCGATTCAGGGCTTCGTGCAGCCGTTGATGGCCAGACCACCATCGAGGAAGTCATGCGTAGCGTGCGCGCTGTCGGTTGAGTGTGGCGAGCGCAGCCCCCTCATGACGGAATTCCTTTACAGGGTCATTGACCGGCAGGGCACCCCACAGCAGGGCACCCTCATGGCCGACACGCAGGAAGACGCTGTCGCGAAACTGCGTCGCCAGGGCTACATGCCCATCCATGTCGGTGTGGCGGAGAAAGGCGTAAAAGGGCGCACGAGGTTTGCGCACGCGTCTGGCACGGGAGCCATTCCGCGCTCTGGCGCGCAGGGCTTCAGCCTGAAGCGACACGGCGTAACGCGCGGTGAACTTGCCAATTTGACACGCGAACTCGCTGTCATGCTCGATGCAGGGCAGGATATGGATCGTGCCCTGCGTTTTCTGATCGAGACCACGTCATCCCCCCGCATAGGCAGCGTCCTGAAGAGTGTTCGGGACAGGGTCCGTGACGGACAGGCGCTTCATTCGGCACTTGCCACGAGCCGGGGTGGGTTTCCCCCGCTCTATATCGGCATGGTGCGGGCGGCTGAGGCCACAGGAGATCTGGCCCCTACCATGGAGCGGCTCGCCGGGCTACTCGAACGCGAACGCGCGCTGATCAGCACCGTCCAATCGGCCATGATCTATCCCGCCATCCTCACCCTGACGGCTATCGGATCTGTCACATTACTGCTCACGAAGGTCCTGCCGCAATTCACGCCGCTTTTTGAGCAGAATGGCGCGACCCTGCCGACCTCCACGCGCCTTCTGACGGAGGCAGGCGCTGCAATCGGTCATTACGGCTTCGCCATGCTGGTTATCGTATTGCTGGCTGGTTTGGGCCTGCGTCTGGCCATGCAACGCCCGGCCCTGCGTCGCCCTGTCGACCGCCTGCTGCTGCGTATGCCAGGGCTCGGCCGTCTGGTCTCGGAAATTCTGGCCGCGCGGTTTGCCCGTATCCTCGGCACTCTACTGGTGAATGGCGTTGCCCTGCTTCCGGCACTGGGGATCGTGCGTGATGCGCTGGGCAATCAGGCCGCCAGCGCCGCCATCGAGACAGCCGCTGAAAGCGCACGTTCGGGCGCGGGGCTGTCAGCAACACTGGGCGCCGCTGGCATTTTTCCGACAAGGCTGATCCATTTGCTTCAACTAGGTGAGGAAACCGCACGCCTCGGCCCCATGGCGCTCCGGGCCGCCGATATCCATGAAGATCAGGCCCGCATTGCCATTCAGCGCCTTGTTACCCTTCTGGTCCCGGCCATTACCATCGTCATGGGTCTGATGGTGGCAGGCATCGTCTCCTCGCTTCTCCTCGCCATGCTGAGCCTTAATGACCTTGCCCAGTAGAGCGCAGGCCGAGTCCGGCTTTACCCTGATCGAGATGCTGGTCGTGCTGGTCATTCTGGGCATGATTGGCGCCATTGTGGTCCGACACGGCGCCTCGCATCCTGCACGGCTCGAACTGCGTAACGCGGCGCGACAGATCGCCGCCCTGATGCGCGAGACCCATGCCCGCGCGCTTTATACGGGGCGTGCCCAGGAGCTCGATATCAACCCGCTTTCCGGAAGCTACATCACCACCCCGGCAACTGCGGGAGCCCTGCCCTCCATTACGATCACGCCAGATGCGAGGAGCGTGTTCCGCTTCTACCCGGATGGCAGCGCATCGGGCCCTGTGCTCGGGCTCAGCCGGGGGGCGAGCCGCATGACACTGGGCGTCAACTGGCTGACCGGTGCCATCGAAAGCCACGGCGGATGATGGAGGTAAAGGGCACGCATCCTGCTTCCGAAGGCGGCTTTACGCTCATTGAGGTGCTGATTGCGTTCATCATCGTCGCGCTGACGCTTGGGGTCGTCTATCGCGGCATGCTGGATGGCGTTGCGGCAGGACACGTCGCCACCGCCACGCGCGAGGCTCTCTCACGGGCGCGGTCACATCTCGATGCCATCGGTCACGGCATGACCCCCGGTGCTTTTACCCAGAGCGGCGAGGACGGACACCATTTCCAATGGCGTATCACCATGACCCCGCTTGAACATCGTGGAGGAACTGTCCTCTACCACGTCACCGTAACGGAATCATGGCCAGACGCCTTTACCCTTTCCGGACAGCGCGCCGTCACTCTGAGCAGCCTGTGTTCCGGCCCGGCGGAGGGCACGCCATGACCCCGCGCCGTGATGATGCGGCCGGGTTCACCTTGCTGGAGCTGTTGATCGCTCTGGTCGTGTTCTCTCTGGTGCTGCTGGTCCTGCGTCAGGGTTTCGATGCCGCCACGCGCCTGTTCGAGCAGCAACGCCAGACCCTGGCTGCACAGGATGATCTGGATGCGGTGGACAGGTTCGTAAGGCAGGTGGTTGCCAGTGCCGATGCAGGTAATGGGCGTGAGGGGCCGCTCCTCGTGGGCACGAACCATCGCCTCACATGGCGTGGCCCCGTGCCCCATGCCCTGCAAACACAGGCTGAGGCGATTTCCGGCGGAGGACGGGCAAACATGGCGCTTTTCGTGGATGACGCGCATCGGTTCGTGCTGCAGTGGTCAGCCTATCGGCATGTGATCGAACCCCCGACGCCTGTGGAACAACGGGTCTTGCTGAGCGGTCTCGAGGGCGTGGAGTGGCATTATTACGCATCCGGGCACTGGAGCCCGACATGGTATGGCAATACCCTGCCCGAGCTGGTGCGCCTGCGTCTCGTGTTCGCGGCGGGCGATGCGCGCCACTGGCCCGATATCGTGGTGGCACCCCGCCTGAATCCTCTACCGTGAAGCAAAAGGAAAAGGAGACATGGTGATGCAGCCTTTCCTTGTCTGGTGGTGGCGCCAGATCCGGGCCGTTTTGCCGGAACGTGTCACGACAGCGCTTGCCGCCGTTCAACGCCCGGTGGTTGAGGCCATCGCCACTGACGACGCCCTGACACTCTATCTGCGCGAGCCGCGCAGCCGGATCATCATCGGAACTCTAGGGCAGTCGGAAACGCTGGATCTCGAGACCGGCGCGCAATATCGCGCCCTGCGCAAAGGCAAAGCACGCCATGCTGCCATCAGGCTTGTTCTGCCGGCAGGGCGGATCATGCAGCGCGATGTTACGCTTCCCCTCGCTGCAGAACAGGACCTCGCGGCCATTCTCGCCTATGAAATGGATCGCCTGACGCCGTTCGATGCCGAGGCGCTTTACTGGGACTTTATCGTACTCAGGCGCGACGAGGCGCTCGGACAGATCGTGCTCCGTCTCTCCGTCGTTCCACAGGCACCGCTACGCCCTTTGTTCGAGCGTCTCCACCTGCTGGAAGCTCACCCGCAAGCCATTGCTGATGAGACTGGCGGGGCCCTGATCAGACAGCCTGTTGCGCGTCCTCTCGTGACCCGTCTGAGCGACCCACGTCTCGCATTGCCTCTCGGCGCATGCACTCTTTTCGCGTGTCTCCTGCTGGGCCTATTGTGGCATCAATCGCGTGTTCTTTCTGGATATGAACGCCAGATTGACGCGCTGCGCGGCCCGGCGCTGGAGGCCAGCGCGTTGCGTCGCACGATTGAAGACAGGCGCATGGGCGAAGGGATCGTGAACAGGGCGAGGCAGCGCCTTGGTGACCCGATGCAGATCATTGCCGCCCTGACCGATCTGTTGCCAGATGACGCATGGTTGACCGATCTCAGCCTGAAGCAGGGCCAACTGCTCATCAGTGGGCAATCCCGTGATCCCGCCGGGCTGATACAGGGGCTTAGCACGTCGCCGGTTCTTCGCAATCCTGGCTTTATCGCACCCGTCACGCGCCTTGCAGGACAAAATGCCAGTGCGTTTTCAATACGAGCGGAAATTGGTCATCTCGTTGGCACACCCCATACCGGAGCGAGACCATGAGGACACGGCTCCCATTGGCGCTGATGCGTCTGTCTCATGATCTGCCAGAAGGGCGAAGGGGACGCGTGCTGGCCCTCATGCTCCTTCTGATGGCGGTCGCCCTTGTCTGGCTGGTTATCGTCGGCCCGCTGATCGGGGTTTACAGCCAGTACGCCAGCCGCATTGCCCTGGCGCAGCAGACGGCGGAGCGTATGGCCCATCTGCAGGAAATCCTGCCCCATTTGCGTCAATCTGCAGCGCACCGTCCGTCATCGGCACCGCAACTGATCGATGGTGCGAGCGACACCATGGCGAGTGCCACATTGCAGGACAAACTGGCGCATCTCGCCAGCCAGTCTGGCATCGAAATCAGCAGCAGCGAGACGCTCGCCCCAATCAGGGAAGGCAGTTACCGGCGCATCGGGTTGCACATCACGCTGTCTGCTCCCTATCCAGCCCTGATTCATTTTCTCACTGACCTCGCACAAGCCTCGCCGGCCCTCGTCGTGGACGGGCTTCATCTCCATGCATCCGAAGACGAGGGTCGCAGCGCCGATGCCCTGTCATGCGACATGGGGGTCTTTGCCTATCGCCGTGACATGGCGCTACCGGCCCGTCTCGCGAAGGAAACAGCTCCATGACAGCCCTCCTGCCTAAACGCTGCGTCATGCTTTGTGCTTTTCTGATAATACCCCATGCCGGGCTCTGCGCCGGTCCAACGCAAGCCGATCGGGCCGCCTGGCAGGACCATAGCCTCGCCCGTCCACTCTTTGCCCCGACGCGACGCCCTTCCCCGACTGGCAATGCCCTGGCTGGTACGCCCCGCCTGACAGGTATTATCGAAAATGGGGGAGTCAGCCGTGCCATTTTCATGATATCGGGTCAGGAACGTGGCGTTATCGTACCGTTGCAGGGTCATATTGGAAACTGGCAGGTTATTGCGATCGGAAAAGGCACCATCACCATTCGCGAGGCCGGTCAGGACAGGCTGATGCGCCCCGATCGTGACCGGTCATCCGCACCGTCAACGCCTGATCATGCCCCTCGAAGCGAAAACCCGCCCGAGACCTTCTCGCGCGATGAACTCTCCCGTTTCGCCCCTCCTGCCTCATCTGACACTTCTCCACCAGGTATGCCGCAATGACCGTTCTGCCCCGCGCCTTTCCTTCCCACGTTCTGTCACGCGGCAGACAGGATGCCCGCAGACAGGCCTCCCTGCGTCTTGCCCTCACTGCTCTGGCCGCAGGCCTGACTCTTGGCCTGACCGGATGCGACAAGCCGGTGCCCAAACCCAAACCCCTTGGTGGCCCGATACCGCTGGGTGGATTGCAGGATATTCCGCAGGAGGGACGCCTCTCATCGGACGATCCGACCGGCAAGGCGCGCTACAGCCTCGCTCGCCCGAACGTTCCCACCCTCCGCGGAAGCGGCGACACAGAAGGTATCGGTCAGGTTTCGCTGAACTTTGCCGATACGGATGTGCGCGATGCCGTCTCGCAGATTCTCAACGACATCCTGCACGTCAATTACGCTATCGATCCTGCCGTGCGTGGACAGGTGACGCTCAGAACCAGCGAACCCCTGACCAATGCCCAGCTTTTGCCAGCGCTGCAGGTGATACTGGCGCAGGTTCATGCTGTGCTGGTGCATGGTGACGGCCTTTATCGTGTCGTGCCCAGCCAGTCGGCGCCGGGTGCCGCGCAGGGTGCGCTGGCGGGCATGGCTGACAGCCTCTCGATGGGCGGTGACCTGATGGTTCCGCTGCGCTACGCACAGGCCAGTTCTCTTGCCCATGCCTTGCAGCCCTTCGTGCAGGGTGGCGCTCGCGTTGCAGCGATAGACAGCAGCAATGCCCTTATGGTGAGCGGAGACCCCTCGGCCCGCAACGCGCTGGTCGAGGTCATTCATGCTTTCGATGTGGACTGGCTGAGCAGCCAGTCCTATGCACTTCTACCTGTCGACTCAGGCAATGCGAAGGACATGGCAAGCGCGCTGCAATCAGCGCTGCACGGGGCCGGTAATTCGCTCTCGAAGCTTGTGGACGTCCTTCCCCTTGCCCGTGTCAATGCTGTGCTCGTGGTGGCACGCAACGCGCGCTATATCGAGGATGCCAGACGCCTGTTTTCTGTCATCGAGCAGCATCGCAGAGCAACTGTGAGAAGCTGGCATATTTTCTACGTGCAGAATTCAAGCGTCAATGACGTGACCTATACGCTTCAGCAGGCCTTCACCCCGGATAATGTGACAGCCACACCGCCCGGTTCGGGCAATGGCCAGACAGCACAAACTGGCATGGGAGGGGGATTGAATGGCGGCGGCCTTGGGGGCGCCGGGGGGGGGCTTACCGGGGGCGGCCTGAACGGCGGAGGGCTGACCGGCGGCGGCCTTACAGGGGGTGGTCTGGGCGGGGGTCTGGGGGGCACCGGCACGAACCCTCTTGGCCAGACAGGGCAGAACACGGCAGCCCCTGCAGGTCAGGCTGGCGGCAATGCGTCCCTCAACAATCCGCTTCTGGGCGGGCTCGACAGCTCAGGCGGCGGAGACCACAATACCGACACACTGCGTATCCTCTCGAACGCCCAGCATAACGCCATTCTGGTTCATGCCACGGATCAGGAAAGCGATACGATCGAGCAGATGCTGCGCCGTATCGACGTCATGCCGCTCCAGGTGCGTATCGACGCTGTTGTCGCCGAGGTGCAGCTCAATGACGCCCTGCAATACGGCACGCAGTTCTTCTTCAAGTCTGGCGGCATCAATGGCGTGCTGAGCACCAACAGCCAGACCATCACGGCCGGCACACTCGCCACGGCCGCGTTCAGCCACACCCTGCCCGGCTTCATCATCGGCGGGGCAAGCGGTGGCGGGGCGCCATTTGCTATCGATGCCCTGCAAAATGTGACCACGGTGCATGTGCTATCCTCGCCTCAGCTCATGGTACAGGATAACCGGGCAGCACGGCTTCAGGTCGGGCAGCTGGTACCCGTGCAGATCGGCTCGCAATCCAGCACAATCGGGACTTCCGTCTATAACCAGTTCACCTATCAGCCTACCGGCGTGATCATGGAGGTGACCCCCCATGTCAGCCAGAGCGGCCTCGTCACGCTGGATGTGTCACAGGAGGTGAGCTCTGTCAGTTCCAATGCAGCCAGCAACACCAGCAGCGCGGCCAATCCCACTTTCAATGATCGTTCGGTCAATTCGCGTGTGGTCGTGCAGGACGGGCAGACAGTGGGGCTTGCCGGGCTCATCACCGAGAACTCGTCCCGCGCCAATAGCGGTATCCCGTGGCTCAAGAACATCCCGGTTCTGGGCTTTCTGGCGGGAAGCCAGAATAATAGTCGTCAACGCACCGAATTGCTGATCCTGATCACGCCCCACGTCATCCATGACCAGCGCGACGCCGTGAACCTGATGGAAGATCTGCGCGACACTCACCCCAATGCTGCCGATGTGCCAGACGAGATGAAGTCGATGCACACGACCGGCAGCGCCGACCCGCAAAAACGCCTGCGCGAGAAACTCGGTCTGGATCGGTGAACACGAGGCAGCCAGCACTGGAGAGACCGGATCGCGGTTTCGCGCTGGTGATCGTGCTCTGGGCGCTGGCGGGGCTCTCACTGCTGACGGCCATGACCATCGCCAGCGCAGGCTCGGCCTTGCGTGAAACACGGCTGCTGCGCGACACGGCCCGTATGGAGACACTCGCTGAAGGCGGTATCGCCAGCGCAGTCTTTCACGAGAGCGGGCCAATCGCCACACGCTGGCCACTCGACGGCACACCTCATGTCAGCCGGATTGATGGTCTTGAGCTCAGTATAAGCCTCACAACTCAGGCCGCTACGATCAATCCCAATACTGCCCCCCTGCCACTTCTCGCTGCGCTATTCGTGGAATGCGGTGCAACGCCAGATCAGGCGGCAATGATCGCCCGGGAGATGGTTTCATGGCGTCGGCAGGCACAGGCGCAGGACCCGCATGAACGACAGCGCTATCTTGCCCTTGGGTTACGCTATCTGCCGCCCCATGCCCCGTTCCAGTCGCTAGATGAACTGGCGCTTGTGCCCGGCATGACCCCTTTGCTCCTGGCTCGCACGAGGCCGCATCTCTCGATTGTCCAGCCTGAGGAACTCCACGCCCCGATCTCGGACCCCGTCACCCGAAAGGCGCTGGCCCGCGCAAACCTCCCTGCCCTGCCTGCTTCGAGCAGGAGCCAAAGGCACGCTTCCAGTTTCGTCGCGACCGTCATCGTGACTGATGAACACGGTGGTGCCTCTTACCGTCAGGCCTTGCTTCTGATGAATGACAGCGCTGCACCGGCAGCGATCATATCCGAGCAACGCTGGATACATTAGCGCGCGCGAACGGCGTTCGCGCAGCAGGGAGATGATGCGCGTCCTCAAGCCGGGTTGTCCCGTAATTATTACGGGTCCCCGACACGGCCGGAACGCACATTCAGCGCCCGTAGTATTCAGCAAGATACCGTTCTACCACATATCTGTCATCGGACACTTGATTTTAGCCTCCGCTGCGCCCTCAAGGCCGGGCTTCAGCTGATCGACGGCAAATGGAAAGGTGTCATCCTCTTTCGCTTGCTTCAGCGCATGTTGCGCTTCGATGCAATCCGAGAGCGGCTACTGAATATCCCACAGAAGATGCCAACCCTGCAGCTTCGTGAGTTCGAGCGGCCGGATTTGTGTTGGGGAGGATCTGGCCGAAGGTGTCGCTCCAGGCTGAACATCAGCTGACACCCTTCGGATGCCTTCTTCAATGCGCCGGGTGACGGCATCACCAACGAGGAGGCTTATGTTCATTCCCTCACATCGAACCTGTGAACTCGAAGCGGGAATATCTGTGCTCACCTGATCAGGGAATGTAATCCATTGATCTTATCGGCGAGACTGGCGATCGCATGCTTGAGATCATCGTTGATAGCGGAGCGATCGGCGACGATATTCAGCTTCTCGGCGTCACTCTGGATCTCCTCGACAAGCAATCGAATCTCTGTTTGCAAGGCGTTGTCCTCTTGAGTGTCGCGCATGAATGGTCTCCTTCTGGCGAGGGTCGATAACACGGGTCGCGCCTGATACAGTCGGGGCGCGTCACGATATCCAAACGCACAGGGGCTGTAGATCGATGCGTCTTAATACAGATGCATCAATCACATCATCGCGGGCCGACCCTGAAGGCCTAGTCGCGGGCATCAACCGCGAATGCCAGCCCATTTCCACTCGCCGCAGTTACATGGCGGAGCGTCACCGTCTCGCCCGTTTGAGCAAACCAGGCGGTGAGCGCTCCAGCGTAGAAGCTGGCAAACCAGGTCCCGGAAGGTTTCCCCAGTGCCCCAACCTGTGGATGATCGTTGATATATAAATGCAGGATATTTTTTTGCGGATCGTACTCAAGTGCGATCCGCCCCCAGCCTATGAGCGCCAGTATGGCGTTGCATTCGAGCTCGAAGGACGCTGTGGTATGGCAATGTGGCAGGGGTAGACGCGCGGCCACACGTTTGCCGATGCTGAAAAGAAGTGCATCACTCTCCTCCGCCCCGGCCTGAAGTTCGAGTTCGGTTGCGAGAGAATGGATAAAAAGTGAGAAATCAGGCGAAATCATTTCGTCCCCAAAAAGCTATATTTTGCAGCAACAAAGGCGCGCACCTCATTCCAGGGCCCGGCCTTCTGGTAATCCGCATTGAGGCTGAGCTTCAGGTTTGGAGTTACGCGATAATCGATGGCACCGTAAATTCCACCTGTCAGGCCATTGGCAGAATTTCCATCCTGATAGGCATATAGCGGCGCAACGTTAGCAAGCAGAGCCTGCGTGTCTGAGCTGGCCGGGAAGGTTTGAGAGCGCGACGAGTGATAGGTCTGGTATCCTGCACGACCTATCAGGCGCCAATCGATCTGCTTGTAAGTGCCAGCGTAAGTAACAGGAAATGTAAAAGCAAGGAAGTTCTGCGGTGAGAAGTATCCACCATTACCAAATGTAAATTGATACTCGTTACGATCGTAGCCAAACCAGGTGAGATCCATGCCAACGTGCAGGTTTTGCTGAAGATCAGGCCGTTCCTGCCCCCAGACCTTGATCTGTCCGCCAGCCCCGGCTTCATAGCCCGTATTGCTGCGGGTGTTTCGCCCTGTCAGGTACGACCCACCGCCGCGCATGTAGAGGGAGGCATTTTCGTCACCATAGGCGAGCTGGGCATACAGCCGGTTACGCACGACGCCACCCCATGTCGCGCCTGAGGCATCACGCAAGCCAGCGTAGGAAATGAGTGAGTCCTGCACTGCACGTCGTTCAACCCCAACCGTCAGAATTGTGTTTCTGGCAAGCTGTGGCGCTATACTGACTCCACCGAGCACATTCGTCACTGCAAAACCGAGCGGCGATGTCCCGGCATCAAGCGTTAACCACCGCCAGTCATATCGCGCCGATAGTGCGACGCCTGTCGCGTTCAGCGAGCTGCTCTGGTTGAGCGGGCCACCTACCACTGTGTTGAGTGGATTATACCCGATATTGCGTGGCCCGTTCACATCGCCGCTGCGGTAGGACCGGCTGTTCAGGAAAGTAGGTGTTGCGGCGAGCCGGATATGCCCCCCCCCGACAGTTAACGATCCGGCAACATCGGTCGTCACATTGCCAAGCCCGTTCAAGCCCGATCCCGAACGGCTGTCGATACCGGGCGAGATGGTGACTGAAGCGGCCATGCTGTCACTGATCTGCGTCAGGTCGGCATCCATCTGACGGATCAACGGATCCGTCTGGCGATCCTGCACCGCAACATCCTCGCTGGCGAAGGGATTGGCCCGCCTCATATAGGATTCATGACTCGGTGCGATCTGCTCGACCCGCAGCAGACGGGCTTGTGCGAGCTCTCGTACGGCTGCACGGATATTGCCTCGGGCGCGGTCAAGCTGCGCTGCAGCGTACCAGCTCCTCGGGTCTGAGGGAGCTATCGCATTCATCTGCTGAACATAGCCGCTCGCCTCGGCATAGCGGTGCATCGAAATACAGGTCTGGACCAGAGCCAGCCGCGCATCAAGATCACTGGGATCATGCTGTACTGCTTGCAGGGTGATCTGATAGGCCTGCGCGTATTGCCCACCCGAACTGTAGAGGCGAGCAAGGGCGAGATTCGCTGCAACCGGCGGGTTCTGCCTGTCCAGTGCAGGCGCGAGTGCCTCGTAGGCCTGGGCACGCTTACCCTGATCGTTGAGATGATCCGACGTCGCCACCGCCAGACCTGTATCGATCTGGGCGAGCTGCGCCGACTGCGTGGCGTCGAGCGATGCGCTTTTCAACGATGCTGATAGCCGCCTCGCCCGCTCAAGATCGTGCATATGCAGATAGGCACCTGCATAGGCGAGCTTCTGGGCAGAGGTGAGACGTCCGCCATCACGAGCGAGTTGCAGATCAAGAATTTGCGATGCGCCAGAACGGTCGCCGCGATCATAGAGCGTTGTCGCGACAAGCTGGGCGAGACTGCCATCAGGGTCACCCTGATCAAGCAGATGGGCGAAATAGAAACGTGCCGAGTCAGGGTCGGTTGGCGCGTTTGACACCTGTGCTCGCAAATCGGCCTGTCGGAGCACCCGGCGCAGATCGGCAGTCATCGACCGCTCCGGGACCTGCGCCCGCAATCTGGCGATATCACTCTCATCCCCCGTCTGCGCGGCATAAAACAGGGCAGCCTGAAGGGCAGCAGGATCGCCCGGTTCTCTACCTTGCGTCAGCGGTGCCATGACCTGCTCAGCATCGGCGCGACGGTTCTCGGCGAGCAAGGCCTGCGCGTAATGCAGCCGTGACCACGGAGACAGCGCGTTCTCCTGATCAGCACGCTGGAAGATCGCGAGCCGATCTGTTTGCGTTGAAGCCAGGTCCGCCTGACGATCATAGATCAGGGCCTTGAGCTGCGGGTTCGCGATCGGACTTTGGGCAAGTGCTGAACTGGCCTCGTCATAACGATGATCCTCGATCAGTGCGCGCACTAGTCGTTCACGATACGAGGCATTGCGCGGTTCTGCCGCGATGAGAGATTCATAGGCGGCAATAGCCTCGTCACGTCGACCCGTTCGCTCCAGGATGTCAGCGCGCATAGCGCGGAGCCACGATTGTCCCGGCGACTGTCTGATCATAGGATTGATCAGCGCAAGCGTCTCTTCATATCGTCCATGATTGAAAAGAAAGTTCGCTTTGGCGTAGGAATCGTTGAGCACGGCACCGCTCTCGGCAGCTTTCCAGCGTGCTGCGGATGACGGATCTGCCTCCATGGCACGATCCAGATAAGTCTTGGCTTCTGCGTCGCGATGCTGACGCAGCAATGTAACGCCAAGCCCGCCCAGGGTATCAGGGTCATTAGGCGCTGTCGTCAGTGCCTGCCGGAATGAGACGACGGCAGCCTGCAGATTATCGGCCCGGAGGGCATCCCAGCCTTTCTGACGTTCGATTTCGAATGGTTTGAGTGTCTGGCCCAGTGCTCGCCCGCGCAGGGCCTGAATGTCCTTGTCTTCAGGATGTGAAGCCAGGTAGGAGCTTATTACTGAATCTGACGAGGCTGTGGCGGGTAGCCAGAGAACAGATTGTCTCGCTGTGGAGTTTATCTGCTGGCGCTGTGCTTCTGTAAGGCCTGACATTTTCGCCAGCGCTTCCAGACGCTGGATACCGATTACACGGTTCTTCTCGTCCCAGACAAGAGACTGGGCATAGGCAATCTGATACTCAATGTTGTTTGGGGCCCCCGCAACGAGTTTTGCCAGACCATGCTGCGCCTTTTCACGTTCCGCAGGCACACCAGCAAGAGTACGATAGTACTCGAGCGCGTAAAGCGATGGGGGACGGTCTGGAAAGGCCTTCAGATAGGCCGCAGCCGCCTGCGTTGTCGCACCGCGCTGCGCGAGGGCTCTGGCATTCTGGATATCAGCCCCAGGTGCAGAACGCGCCTGGAGATCCATATCAAGCAATCGCCCCGCATCCGGATCGTTACTGTGATCGCGTATCTGCTTTAGAATCCGATGTGCCGCAGCAATATCGCCTTGCTGAAGGCTCATTTGGCCCTCCAGCACAAGAACGTCCGGGTCGGAGGGGGCCAGCTGCTTAGCCTGATTAAGCGCGATGCGCGCATCGTCCATACGACCATGCTCGAACCAGTATCGAGCCCGTTTCACCACTCCCGGAAGGATCTTGCTGGTATCCAGAGACAATGAGTTTGTTGCCGGCACTCCATCAGCGAAAGCCTGGCCCGAGGCAATACTGGCGAGAAGCATGGCTCGAAGTGCGAGCCTGCAAAACATTGTGCGTTCAGCGATCACGATGCAATTCCCTGGCGCGACGTCGTGCATGATTGGTTAGAACCCGGAACAGGATCAGAACGCCTAGGCCCACGCCGACAACGGCGAGCAGGATGACGCGAAACGGGTGATCACCAAGATAGAGATCGGGCCAGAACCAGAATGGTACTGAACCGATCGGATAAGTCGACAGGTTTCGCGTAGCCAGGATATGCGTCCCGTTGATCAGCGTCAGGTCACCCTGGATCATGGGCTGGGTCTTGGGGTTGCGCATCGCCTGTATGAGGCGCTCCAGCCCCTGTGGGTTTTCACTAAGCATCAGAAGCATTGTGGCATTTGACGAGAATGGGGAGTGACGTTCGATCAGAGCTCCCCCGTCACCGAGCGAAGTTGTAGCCCCGAGGGCTTGCAATGTGCTCGCCTGCCCTCCGTCATCACTACCATTCATCGATCGCGCAAGGAGGCGGAAGGGTTGCAGAATGCCGGACCGGGTGTAATTCAGTGTTGTGCCCGAAAAGCTGTACGGCGTTCCGCGGAGAAAGCGCTCGACAGATGGCGATGTGAGGGACGTGTCCATCACGATCAGGTTCCGGGTCTCAGTCTCCGATACGGCATCAGCATGAAGAACTGTCAGTCCTGACACCGGGAAACGGGTAGACGCGCCGATCATCCCGACCAGATCGAGAAAGGCAGACTCAACACCTTCCGAGTGATTGGCGGGCACGACGATTGCCGTGTCGGAGAGATCAGCCATCCGGGTAAAGGGAAAGCCGGAATTAGCGAAATAGGCAAGATTGGGAAGCTGGGTGTAATGATAGGCGCGTGTGAGATCGATGGTGGAGTCAGGATCGATGCTCATACGCAGGTCTTGCGTCATACCGCTGCAATCGCGCCTGCCAACGGGACGGCTCTCAAGATAGAAGCCGAGCGTATTGGCGCCATAAATCGCCCAAGGCGGGATTGAGACGTGGGCGGATTGTGCACGGGAAGCATCGGGCCACAGGCGACGAAGCCAGTTCGGCAGTTCCGAGGGCGGCGCGAGCGAGACGCTCTTCAGATAGATACCATTGACGCTGACATCTACATGAGAGCGCTGGCGGTCGATCTCGGTACCCAGCGGACCGCGCACCGTAAAATGCATGCTCAGTGGATGAGAGCGCCACGTATAGATGTCCGGGGTTGTGCGGAAAGGTACAGAAATGGTACCCGGCACGGACCCGTAACCCTGCAATGTCGATAGCGAGATCAGATCGCCGATACGTATGGGCTGACTGCGGGAGACAAACCCCGGGGCATCATATGGCCGGCGCGGCTCGATGCTGACGGTTGGCGCATTTATGCGAGATTGGTGGGGAAAGCCCTTGCTGGAGAACGCCACGGAACGAGCAGCGGCGAGCACCTCATCGTCTGTACGCCCCGTTATGACAAGGATTGCCCCAAAAGGATCATTGGCGTTGACCGTCTCAAGAACGGTGGGTCCTGACACGGGGGGCTGGCCTGCAAGGATCTGGCCGAGCTCCGATGCCGGGCCGACAACGACCGCCCCACCTGTTGGAGGTAATTGCGAAAGCACGGGGAAAGAAGCTCCACGATAGTCGCTCAGGGCGCCGAACCATGAAGCGAGCGTGGCCGACGCCTCCAGGGTATGAGTTGAGCTCTGCCGGGCGATCACAAAAGGGATCCGCGCAGGCGTCAGAACAGCATCATTGAAAAAGGGCGCCGGTAGCGCCGCCAGATCGCGCGACGGCGGCAAGGGGGCCGAGGTGATGGAGAGGCTGGACTGTCCCAGCACTTTCGCCCAGAGCATCGCGCTGGTCTGGTCTCCACAGCTGAGCGTGTATTGCCCGGCGAAGTGGAAGGTCAGGACATTGTGCTCCCTGAAAAAGAGCGGATTTATCGTGAAGGAAAGCCCGTCGAACTGAGGCTTGGCCTTATCAGGATGAATAACTCCGATGAACTGATCATTAAGGAAAATAGTCACGCCACTCCCGGCAGGTAGCATGTCGGGCGACATCGAGCCATGAAGGGTAAGTGTCGCGGCAGTGACGACATCGGAAGAAGGGATGCCAAAATCCAGGCCCTGGATCGGAATCCAGGGGGTCATGATAAGTGTATCAGCACTGCCCAGCTGACTGAAACTCCATGACGTCGTCCTGGCATTTTCCAGTTCGTCCCGACCTGGGACTAGCATATTGTCTCCCATTTGCGGGCGAACGCCTTCTCCCGACTCCAGTGACGAATTGCCCGCAGCGGGTGTCGCAGGCTGTAGTTCCGGTGAAGCTTGCGGATGAACCACGGGCGCGATGTTTTGCGAGGGCACACCCGATGGAGCCATCGCTTGGGACGATGCTGACGGTGTTTGCACGGATCCGGGCAGGCTGCCCGCGCCGGCTGGCATCGGAAGATCCGAAGGACCCTGCTGCGCTCTTGCATCCTGAATAGCCAGAGCCATCCCGACACTTGCACACAGAACAATCCCTTTTATCAGACCGGCCTTGGGGCGCACAACGACAGCCGTTTTTTGAGGAACGGATTGTGCAATGCGCGGCTTGAGAGCGACGGATGCTCTCTTTTTGCGGAAGGTCGCAGGCTTGAAGAGATCCACAATGCTCCGCAGCAGCAACAGGATAGAACGTGGCAGACTGTCAGGTTTGTAGTCAGCCCAACTGGTCCATGCGTCTCGCCGACCGAAGATGATGCGCACGATCTGGGCCTCCTGTAAAATGGTTGTCGTGGCCCAGCTGATAGCGAGCGTGCCTTGTGACGTGGCGCGAATGACTTTCGCGGGAAGTGCATAGGTTTCGGACCGATCCGCTGCGATCAGGGTGATCGGACTACCGTCGGGCAATGCGTCTACTGGCGCATGGCCGTGAAGCATGGCACCGCCGTTGGACATGTTCTCGCTCGTATACTGGAACATACGGCCATCCGCAGTACACACCGTCACAGGTGCAATCATATCAACGCGGTGGCTGCGGCGAATCTGCATAGACTCCCGACCGATCGAAATGGCCGCCAGCACAATGACAATACTGACAGCAATCCAGAGAATGTTCATCAGTAGAGCGTTTGTGACGATCGTATCGTTGTGCGTATGTGCAAGTCGATACACCCCGACGCCAAATGCGACGAAAAGCGCGATTGCAAGATAGACATTCGGATAGATCGCGCTCCAGTCCAGATACGAACGATCGAGTAATCCCCCTTTTTCTGTAACGTTGAATTTACCGCGGCGTGGGAAGATGAGTGTCATGATGCTCACTCGCGCGAGAAAAGGGGCGAGCGTCGTCTCATACACCTCACTCCAGAGCGAGTAGCGCCAGTTTCGATTGGTGCGGGCCGATGTCAGGACGCTATGAACAAGATGAGGAACGGCATACACAGCAATGGCAAACGGTGAGGCATCAATCAGGGTCTGGTTGAACAGCAGATATGCCATTGGCGACGTCAGAAAGATGAGGCGTGGTATGGCGAAAAGAAAGCTCGCGATAGCAGCGAAATAACAAAGGCGTTGAGCAAAAGTCAGGCCGGGACCCGTAAGGGGGTTATCAAGCCGAAGGATTTGCAGCATGCCGCGAGCCCAGCGCATGCGTTGGCCCACATGCAAAATCAGACGTTCGGTCGAAAGGCCCGCAGCAAGGGGCTTCGCCAGATAAGCTGTTGACCAGCCACGGCGCTGCAATTTGAGCGCTGTCTGCATGTCCTCTGTCACCGTCTCGACAGCCACGCCACCGATTTCCTCTAGGGCAGCGCGTCGAATTACGGCGCAGGAGCCGCAAAAGAAGGTTGCATTCCAGAAATCGTTACCATCCTGAATAAGACCGTAGAAGAGATTTCCCTCGGGGGGAACAATCGCCCCGTGTGAGAAATTGCGCTGAAACGGATCGGGTGAGTAGAAATGATGGGGGGTCTGGATAAGAGCAAGATGGGGCTTGAGGAGAAACGGCGCGACTGTCTCCTGAAGGAATGTTCTGCTTGCGATATGATCGCAGTCAAAAATTGCAATCAGCTCACCTTTCGTGAGTTGCATTGCGTGATTCAGATTGCCGGCCTTGGCGTGATTGTGTTCGGAACGGGCTATATAACCTGCGCCGCAGGATTCAGCGAATTCCCTGAACTCTTCGCGGTGCCCGTCGTCAAGAAGGTATACGTTGATTCTATCATCCGGCCAGTCAATCCCCATCGCCGCGAGGACTGTCTGCCTGACAATGCGCAGTTCTTCGTTATATGTCGGAATATAAATATCGACGCTAGGCCAGGCTGCAACATCCGCGGGCATGGGCGTAACTTTGCGCTCAAGGGGATGAAGCGTCTGGAAATAGCTCAGGATGAGCATGACGAAAGCATAGATCTCGGCAATCACCAGAACAGTGCCGAGCACGGATTGTGTCCATGTGCTGAAATTGAGTGTTTCAGTAAGCCGCCAGCTAAGATAGCGCAGTGAAACGATGATCGAGAGACCCTTGAGCACGAGGGTAGCGCGCGGGCCAGGATGCCGGTTGACGAGCATGAAGAGCGCGATACCAAACACACAGACAAGCGTCTGCCCGGCAAGATTGAGATGCACGAAGGCGGCTATCACCATGCATAGTATGGCGAATACGACCAGGCTCGTCCGAACCAATGTTCGGCCAGCAGAATGATCCGCATCATCGATCCACGATTCCATTAGGGCGACAACGCGCCTGATGTTTTTCATCTGCGCTTTTGCCTCAATGCAGGCTGTTGATTGTCTGGAGCAGTCTCGTGCCGATCAACTCGAGATCTGCAGCCGCACGGGAGTACGGGGCGTAGTGCTGTATTAGTCGCTGGCTCGCAAACGCCTCGCCCACATGTTCGTCGCGGCAAATCGTTCCGAGATGCATTGGACCAAGACGACGAACAATCTGCGGCATGGCCATGGAGCCGACGCGATTGAGCGGATCGAAGCGGTTAACGACAACCCTGTGAACGAAATGCGCGTTATCGGCGGGAGGAATCCCGTAGCAACTCGCAGAGTGAATATCCGGTAAAAGGGAGATGCAGGATGCCTCCGCCGTCATCACAGATACAACCATATCCGCCAGTGGCAGTATCGATGCAAATGCCGTAGAATAACCTGGAGACGTATCGACGATAACGACTGTATCCTCCCTCTCGCTCAGTTGCTCGATTTCGGCAGCGATAAGATCAGGCCGCAGCCTTATTGCATGCTCGAAGTTTGCCTGTGCCTGGAGGGGCTGTGAACCGAAAGGGTATAGCTGGATATCATTCGACGTCAGTAATCTCGCCTCCCCCCAACTACGCCCCGTCGCAATGCAACTCGACAGGCCGAAACGATGGGACATGGGAACTCCGAAATGCAACCTGAGGGCATTCTGAGGGTCGAGATCTATCGCCACAACTTGCGACATCCCGGCACGACGAATTTCGTCAGCCAGATGCGCAGTTACCATGGTTTTTCCAACACCACCCTTTGGAGAGGCTACACAGATAAGGGTCATACTTCTTTATTACTTCCTAAAACCCGCAGGAAAACCGTATCAGTGCCGAAACATTCCGTGTAGCCGCTTTGCTGTTTCACTCCCCACTGATGCGCGGGATCGAAGACGACCAAACAGATCGGACAGCGGAAGTTCGCGCCATCCAGCATCAGCCACCCCCTTCTCGCCTCTGGATGGTTGTGGGGCCACAGAACGAACGTCTCCAGGTGGTATCGAGGTTGCTGAATTTGCCGTTGATCTCGCATGGTCACGAGCGGTCTGGACTACCTCATCCGATGGCGTGGCCGATTGAGCAGGTGAGGAAAATGACGAAACAGGTACCTCTTCCGCCTTTCTGTACGTAGGTGCAGACTGTTCAGGGGTAGAGGATCTGGGCGCCACGGCTTCGGGGGCAGGCTCTGCCGCAGCGATACGCGACAATGCATTGAAGTCGTGGAATTCTCCGTCTCCATTAATCGTCACCGGATCAGAAAATGATTCCTGGAGTATCTTGAAAGTATCAGGCATCAAACCAGCTCCATAGATGCGATTCTTGAAAGCAGTGTGAGCGATGATGAGTAGTAGTCATCACTCTCCTTCAGTTCAGGGAGGTCAGGCAAAGCGTCCGCCCCATTGAGGGCGACAAGATAAACCGCCCTGAACCCCGGGGGGGCATTGTAGGGCGAACGCTCTCCGGTCATCAGGTCTATCCAGGCTGGCAACGCAGTCATGGAATAATTCTGGCTTACGGCGTAGAGCGATTGGGTCAGGGAAGCAGGCATGCGCTTGCCCCACTTCATATAGAGCGGGATGCGTATCGCATCATAGGAAAAGCGTGGAAAATAGTTCGAAGCAGGAACAAGACGCTCTGACTTCCGGTCGATGGCAAGCCAGTCAGGTGGAAGCCCCCACAGTCCAAAGCGACTGGCCTGGAGCAATTGCTGACCGTGTTCGATCACGGTTTTCCAGGGACCGTCGGGATCGAGAAGTGCGGCACGATCGAGTGCAGGCATGAGGTAGTAAGATAGATTGACGATCGTGGATTTGGGACGGTCAAACCCCTTCATGCCGGGCATCAGGACAACTCTGCTCCCCACCTTGCGTACGCATTTCTGTGCGAGATCGCGCACGATCGCTTTTGCCTGATCGAGATAGCTTTCGGACCGCCACAAAATCGCTGCGCGTCGCAGCGCCCATACAATCATGAGGTCGCCATCAGTGGCATTGTTCGTGTCAGTCACATGCGGAGCGGTCGGAGTCCAACGCCAACTATGTAGATTGCCGTCTTTGTGCTTCAGGTTTTCCCTTGTCCAGTTCCAGATTTTATCAAAAGCAATCTGATCGTTGAACGTCGAGGCAAATAGCAGGCCGTAGCCCTGCCCTTCTGAGTGGGAAACATCGTGATTACCCGTATCAACGATACGACCCTCAGGACGCAGAAAACGCTTCTTGTATAGTTCCCAGTCGGGATCCCCCAGCCCCTGTGTCTGCGCGAAAGCATTTCCCGTCGCCGAGAAACCGGCAGATAGGACGAGGGAGTCACGGCAAAACTGACGCCTGACCATGGAACGAAACATTAACGATCTCTCGACATTTTCAACATTGTTATAACGAAGCACAACAACACCTTGCTATTTTCGGACGCAATACGTCAATAGTCGAGTTGAACGCGGTCGATTTTGAGCGAGTTGACAGGTAATCTTAACATTAAGGTCGTTATTCGGAATCTTGCTCGGGAAATACCGTTAATTATGCACCACCAGAGCCGTCAGAGATTCGTTTTCGCTCGTGGGTACCGCAGGGCACTGGCCAATGGTACACCGACTGGTATTGCGAAATTGCTACCATTCAACAGACTAACTGCGTCTGCACGAGACAAGGATTTTCGGAGTCGACGACGCCTCGTGTCTGTTACACAGCTCG
>NZ_VWWA01000014.1:0-60976 GCF_011753235.1 Asaia sp. As-1742
TTTCGCACGTCGACTGAAGACGCTCCGGGGCCTCACGCCATACGAATTCGTTTGCCAGCAATGGCAGCACGAGCCATCAAGATTCACGCAAAACCCGCACCATCAAAACCCGGGACCAAACATCTAGACCTCGCCTTGTGGCGCTTTGCCTCGAAAGATTGAAGCGATGTACATCTTGTGACTGTGCCCGATCTGACGATACGAGAAAGGCTGTTTCTCGAACGGGCTATTGGAACCGCTACTATACCAAACCTAAAGGACCATCTCGGCTTCGACTTCGGCGCTTTGAAAGTCGGAGAGGCGTTCTTGAACGACTATGAGCACTATTACCGCTTCTACCCCAATCTGCTGACCGCAGAAATCTAGAAGATGAATGTCGGTTTTTCGCATCGCTCCATTTGAAAGCTGACAACCCGCTCGTGGCTCAACTCGACCGCGAGATGCTTACGTCGACTATGTAAAAATCTGTTTATAAGCACCTACGCCCGACAGTGGAGTGGAAGCGGTCTTTATGTATATTTCAACGCAGTTGATAGCGCAGACGTCGTGATCATAGAGCCATGTGGCAGCATACAAAATCTCAACGACAAGCGGTCGCGCTATATTCCAACAAGCCATAGTATTCTTCTTTCATGTGGTAGAAGATGGTTTGCTGAAACGATAGATACGTCCGGTGGCGGCAAAAGACCTCGATGGGAAGCATGCGGTTCGCTCTTAGAGTGCCCCACGGACGATATAAGAGTTCCTATACGGCATTTGCGTGTTCTGTATGCCCTCCCAAATGATCTCTATAAGGAATGGTGTCCCCATCATATTCCTGCGGGATATGAATTCTTCTGTCCCCATTCTAGTTTGAGAAGTTATACCGCCCCGAAAATGCAGAGGTTTCTGTCTCGCATGTCGATCGCATCGCAGTTCTATTTTAGGAGAAGGAGACCCTGACGGAGGGTATTGCCCACAGTGCGAACTGGACGGGATCTACAATAATTGAGGAAATGACGTCAGGAGAACGTCGGGAGTTTGCTTCGACATGGTCAGGATTAGGTCGTAACTGCGTCTCGCATACGTTCGTTCGCCGAGATTCCCGGCACTTCCATCGTAGTCGCAATCCACGCGTTCGCACCGCGTTCCAACCGTGGTATGGGAGTAGGGATGAGGTTTAGTCGGACTACACGTCGATGATTGATGAAGTTCGGTTGTTTGGAGGCCGATCGGCAGGCCGGCAAGCCGTTCTTGATCGCCTGGGTGGCACATCGATAGGTCTTATCGGAGATACAGAGCTGCGCAACGCGACCGCGATCTTGTCCCAGGCCGTGTTCACCCCTCCCCTTCCCGTAGTTTTGGCCGGTGGCCAATTACCAAACGGCGATTTTGCTGCCGACACAACGATCGCTGAGCTGGCTGAAACGAGTGATCAGGCTCTTGTAGCGTTACGAAGGGTGGTGGGCGTTCTCCCCAAACAGCACAAGCTCACTTTGTGTCTCGAGGTGGAAAGCGGCGTGCCTCGCTTCGTAGGGGCGCTGGAGGACGCGGGCGGCGGCGGCCGAGGTAGAGCGCTCGCCGATCTACCCCCCTGCCCTATCGGCCAACCGCCTGCTGCCGTTTCGGCGTGGTTCTCCCACGTCTCCTCGATCATCCTACCCGAGCACGACGGGACTCTGCAGACAGCCCGCGATGCCGCCGAGGTGTTCAACCAGTTAGCCAAGTCAGGCAACACGCTGCGGACCTATCGCTCGGCTGTGCGTGGCTGGTGCCGCTGGGCGAGCGACCATAACCTCCCTGCCCTTCCTGCTCGCAGCGATGACGTCGCTGCCTATCTCTCAGATATGGCGCTGCGTGCGCGCAAGGTATCCACGATTGATATCCACCGTGCGGCCCTGCGCTATCTGCATCACCTGGCGCAGATCGCCATTCCTACCAGCCATCCCCTGGTCTCAGGGGCTCTGGCAGGTATCCGACGCAATGCAATCAATCCGCAGCCAGAGCAGAAGACGGCTCTTACCTGGGAGTCATTGACGGAGGCAGTTGACGCGATAACTGGTCTGGATCCGACTTCGCGCAGAGACCGGGCCATCCTGCTTTTGGGCTTTGCCGGGGCGTTCCGCCGTTCTGAGTTGTCAGGGTTGCTTGTGTCCGACCTGACGTTCTCAGAGGACGGCCTGATCGTTCGTCTGCGGCATTCGAAGGGCGACAAGGCGCGGAAAGGCGAACTGATCGGCATCCCTTCTGGAATAACCCGTCATTGTCCTATCCTCGCGCTTAACGCCTGGTTCCGTGCGGCTGGTATCAAAGAGGGGCCAGTGTTTCGCAGGGTTTGGCTACCTGCCCAAGTCAAAGCCGGTATGCCCTCCCCTGCCTTGCCGAAGATCGGCGAGGACGCGCTTTCCGACCGTGCGATCGCGGATATCATTCGCAAGCGGTGCTCCGCTGCTGGATTAGAGGGTGATTTCTCAGGTCACAGCCTGCGGCGCGGTGCGATCAACACCGGCGCCCAGGACGGATACGACCTGCTCGAGCTCAAGCGTTTCTCGCGCCACAAGAGCCTCCAGGTTGTCGAGACCTATATCGACGAGGCCAGTGTGAAAGCGCGAAATCCGGGCCGTAGCAGGTTCTGAGCGGCCTGATGCAACGTTGCATCATCCTCGGGATCTTAGAATGGCCTGCAAATCAGAAATTACCTGCTGTAACGTTCCGCAATCAGCTTCACTGAGACTGGCAAGCTCTTTGCGGATCTGGTCTACCAGCTTTTGAAACCTCTTAACCGGGCTGCCCTTTGAGCTAACTGGCCTTTTAGCCCTTTGGTCATCTTTATGAGACGAATCCGGTTTGTTGAGCGCGGCCACAGTTAACTCTCCGCTCAATGCCCGGTCCATCAGATTTTTTCGACGATCGGGGGCCTTTTCACGAGCGATGCCGACTAGAACGTTCATCGGAACTCCGGCTCGACCTGCTTCGTCGAGGAAGTCGGCAGGGAGTGATAGTATCTGCAGACAACGACTGATGCGGGCCTGATCCATCCCCATCTCTGTTGCCGCTTGACGCTGGGTCCACCCATTGTGTTCAATGAGGTTGGCGAGCGCTTGTGCTTCCTCCGCCGGTTGGAGGTCGACACGCAAGAGGTTTTCCACCAGCGCGGCGGAGCGCGCATCGCCCGTGTGTGGGATAGCAAGTATGCTGGTCCAGCCGGCTTCTTGAGCTGCGCGCCAACGTCTTTCCCCTGCGACGATGATCCAGTGCGTTCGATCGCTGGGATCCTCGCGTACGAGTATTGGTTGTAATTGTCCGTATGCCTTTAAGGAGGACGCAAGTTCAGATATTTGACTTGGGTCGATGTGACGTCTTGGTTGATTGGGGTCAGGCGCCACCTCGCCTATTTGTACCTCAAAGCTGTGTTTGAATTTTCCTTCGCCAAGGAATGGTGCGTCTATTTGCGCCATAGTCTCCGCATGATTCCGCGAGAAGATCGATTGCGGTCGTTCCTTGAATGAACGCTTCATTAGACTTCCTCCTCATTGTTAGCAGTCGCAGAAGCGTCTGTTGCGGTAACGAAGTCGCGGCGCCCTGCTATCGCTTCGGCGAGGCGAACATAGACCCGAACTGCATTTGAGCGAGGACTAACCTCTACTGGTATCCTAGATGCCCATGCCGCATTGCTAAATGACGTGCTAGCTGGCACGGGCTCTAACACCGGCGCCCTCGTTCCCATGACGTTGATCAAGTGCTCTACGATACCGACATCGACGTACTGGCTTTGCGAATACTGCGTTGGAATGATGCCACCCAATTTTAGGCGAGGATTGCTCCTGCGATGAACTTTTGCGATCGTATCTAGGATAAGGTTTACGCCCATCACATCATAGGGCTCCGTGCGGACGGGAACGAACACGGTATTGGATGCGGCAAGTGCCATCCATGTGAGGAAGCCGAGATGCGGCGGTGAGTCGACGATGATAAACTCATAAGAGTTGGCGACTGTCGCCAGGGCGTCTTTTAGCAGCCCTTCTGTTCCAGGTTCGCGACGAATATCCACTTCGGCTAGATCGATATGGCTTGGGCAGAAGTCGATAGGGAGATTAATATCTGTCCCTTCAATCGTCCCTCTTTTCACGATGCAGTCGATGAGAGAAGCATCCTTGAGCAGAGCGTGCGCCAAAGTCGCCCCTCGGCGGTAGAGGTCGACAATATGCATGCCTAATAGAGCAGAAGTCGCACTTGCTTGTGGATCAACATCGACGAGTAGAACGCGATAACCCATTTTACCTAGCGCCACAGCAATATTCAGCGCACTGGTGGTTTTGCCGACCCCACCTTTTTGATTGGCGAAAGTTATAACTGTGGTTTGTCGCTTCTCGTTATTAGCAAGCTGCCGTATCTCATCCATGATTTCGGGAGGAATAGGCTGCTTGCCGTTCTCCCAGCGCGAGACGGTATGCCGATCGTAGCTTCGTCCTAGACGGAGATTCAACGTCTCTTTGAGTTGGCTCTGCGAAAAGCCAAGCTTTTCCCTCATCTCTTTGAACGACATCGGCCATTGCCCCCGTTTGGTGACTGTTGACGATCAACAGTCAACTATCAACATCAACAGAGCATATAGAGGTGGCGACGTCAAACATTTTCCGATGAGGCGGTTTCATAGAAACTGTGTGATGCAACGTTGCATCACGACGTCATTGTGCATGTGCGGGTCTGTTTATTGGGCCGCGTACAGTGGTGTGGGAGCGAGGTGAAGCTGATAAAGGGGAGATGAGAGGAGAGAGGCGGACCAGAACCCGCCGTCAGGGCTAAGCCGTGGCGCCTCGCCATGCTCACGACCTGCGGTCGCTCCGCGTGGCTGCGGTGCCGGCGCGCGAGCGCACCGGGCTTAACCCTGCCGCCGGGTCCCGGTGCCGGAGATGGAGAAGGGAGAGAGAAAAGAAAATCTCGATCCCGGATCTTCTCCAATCACCGCATCCTCCCGCGCCATAGAGCGCAGGTGAAGTCCGGTCCTGCACGGATGCCAGCCGATGTCGAACGCCGATTTCCAACTTAGCCTGTTTGGCGATACCGCCCTTGATGGCAATGCGAACCTGTTCTGGGGCGAACTGGAAGGCGAAGAGGGCGATGCACCGGGCGCGCTGCTGCCTGCGGTCGAACCCCTCGTCATTCCTCAGAGTGATTTCCGCCTCGCCGGTCTGCGTGGTCTGGCCCAGGGCTGGAAGGCGCGCGCGCGTGACAACATCGAGGCGATCAAGCTGGTCGCGGCCCTCGAGCGCGAGGCCCGTAACGCGACGAGCGAAGAGCAGGCGCAGCTGAGCCGCTTCACAGGCTTCGGGGCAGGGGAGCTGGCGAATGCGCTCTTCCCCCGCGCCGATGAAGCCTATCGCGCGGGCTGGGAAAAGCTGGGTGCCGACCTCGAAGCCTGCACCACCGAGGCAGAGCGTAGTGCCCTCGCACGCTCGACCCAGTATGCCCACTACACCCCGGAGACGGTCGTCCATGCCATGTGGGACTTCATGATGGCGCGCGGCTTTGCAGGCGGGTCCGTGCTGGAGCCGGGTTGCGGGACAGGCCTGTTCGTCGCATCGCGCCCTGAGAAGCTGGAGGGCAGGATCGCCTTCACCGGCATCGAGATGGACCCGCTCACCGCGCGCATCGCCGCGAAGCTCTATCCGAAGCAGTGGATCCGCGCAGAGGACTTCACCCGTGCCAAGCTGAGCACAGGCTATGATCTGGCGATCGGCAACCCGCCATTCTCGAACCGCACCGTGAGCCAGGCCGAGCCGCGTGACCTCAAGGGGCTGTCGCTCCATGACTGGTTCCTGGCCCGCTCGATCAATGCTCTACGCCCCAATGGGGTCGCGGCATTCGTGATCTCGCGCCACACGCTCGACAAGACCGATGCCCGTGCGCGCACGCTCATTCATGAGGAAGCCGAATTCCTGGGCGCCGTACGTCTGCCGGCCAGCACCATGCGCGCCGATGCCGGCACGGATGTGGTCGTGGATATCGTGTTCTTCCGCAAGCGCGAGATCGGCGAGATGCCCGGTGACGAGACCTGGCTGTCCTGTGTCGATATCGAGGGCACGAACATGGGAGATGGGGCCCTGCGCATCAATGCGTGGATGGAAGCGCACCCTGAGCAGGTCCTGGGCTTTCATGGCTGGGCCAGCATGGCCTTTGGCATGGACTACACCTGCGTTGCCCGCGACGGGCAGGATCTGGCTGACGCACTCCCCGAAGCCCTCGGCCGCATTGCACCTGCACTGCGTTTCCCGCCCGTGGCCGATAGCCGCATCGTGCGCCCTGCGAAGGAGACGCGCGAAGAGGGCGGGGACCTGCGTGAAGGCAGCTACTTCATGGAAGGCGGCATCCTGCATCAGATCGTCGGCGGGCAGGGGAGGGTGGTCGCCATTCGCAAGGGCGAGCAGAAGGAGGGCATCTTCCAGAAGCACGCGCGTATCATCGAGGCGATGATCCCCGTGCGCGATGCGACCCGCGCCGTGCTGCGGGCGCAGTTCGAGAACAAGCCGTTTGCCGGCCTGCAGGCGAGCCTCAAGCGTGCCTGGCTGAACTTCACGCGCCAGTTCGGCCCGATCAACCACACGAAGACGACAACACGCGTCGACGCCGTGACCGGCGCCGAGAGCGAGACCCAGCGTCGCCCGAACCTGCAGACCTTCCTCGACGATCCCGATGTCTGGCTCGTGTCCTCGATCGAGCGTTATGACGAGGAGACCGATGCGGCCGAGCCGGGGCCGCTCTTTACCGATCGCGTAATTCAGGCGCCGTCCGAACCCGAGATCCACTCCGTCCATGACGCCCTGGCCGTGTGCCTGCACGAAGCCGGACGCGTCGAGCTGCCGATCGTGGCCGAGTTGATGGGGCAGAGCGAAGAAGCCGTGACGGCCGAGCTGGGCAGCAGCATCTTCCTCGAGCCAAGCCGCTCGATCAATGGCCGCCCGGTATGGGTGACGTCTGACGAGTATCTTTCCGGTGCCGTGCGCACCAAGCTCGCCGAGGCGCGCGAAGCCGCTGCGCGCGATGCGCGCTACGCGCGCAACGTCTCAGCCCTCGAGGCCGTGCAGCCCGAGGATCTGCGTCCGAGCGATATTACCGCCCGTCTGGGTGCGCCGTGGGTTCCCGTCGAGGTGGTAACGGCTTTCGTGTCCGAGGTCATCGGCGTGGAGGCCCGGATCTACCACACCGCTGCCGTGGCCTGCTGGTCGATCGACAAGCGTGCCTTTGCCGGTCGCGCCGAGGCGACCTCGGTCTGGGGCACGGAGCGCCGGCATGCTGGCGAACTGCTTGAGGACGCCCTCACACAGGCAAGCCCGAAGATCTTCGACACCTATATGGAGGACGGGGTCGAAAAGCGCGTGCTCAACGCCAAGGAGACCGAGGCCGCCAAGGAGAAGCTCCGGGCGATCCGCAATGCGTTCCAGGATTGGGTCTGGCAGGATAGCGAGCGCGCCGACCGCCTCGTGCGCCTGTATAACGAGACCTATAACAATCTCGTCCCGCGCCTCTTCGACGGAAGCCACCTGCGGCTTCCAGGTGCCAGCTCGGCTATCATGCTGCGCGACCACCAGAAGCGCGTCATCTGGCGCATCATCGCCTCGGGGCGCACCTACATGGCGCATGCCGTGGGTGCCGGAAAGACCTTCTCCATGTGCGCGGCCGTGATGGAGCAAAAGCGCCTCGGTCTGATCTCCAAGGCGATGATCGTCGTGCCGGGGCACTGCCTGGCGCATTATCTCACATAGAATTTTATCCGGAGTAGTAGCCCATCAACGTTGCCACACATCAGAAGAGACTAGGATGCTTCTCCAGATAAATGGTAAGCACTCGCGTACCACCGTCTCGGCGTTGACCCCAGACTTGAATGACCATGAGTCCATCGGCGACAGTCGTCCTGATTTTAGACATACGGTGGGACGATATGCGTTCTCTAACGGCAGGTATAACTTATCGCAGATATTGTATCGCTTATCACATATCAATCGGAATAATAGTGTATATTTACCTTTTGAAACGAGGTATCCAACTATCTTCTATTTCTTCTTCGTCATTTTCTTCATGGGGATCTGCCGTAATGACTGTCATAACCTTGCCGTATCGACCGAGTCCCATGACTTCCTCAGTTGCAGCAATACCTTTTCGTCCGCCGAGCCACGCTTGAAGCTCTGTTTCTTCCGTTTCACGTCGACTACTACGTACGGCATCCAGGTTTTTTCGGAAACTATAAGTGAGAGTAGAAACTGGAACGCTCTCGCCTTTTCGAGGCCAAGCTAAATCTGAAAATTCAAGCATGTCTTTAGAGAGGAATGCGTAATCGATCTGACCGTTAGTGGTGACGACGACCGCAGCAGGAATTTCGGTTTTTTGGATGTAACGAATCGCAGCAGCCTCAATGGACACTTCGCATGTGCGGGCAATCATGATGACAGCATCCATTCCCTCATCAGTCTTTCGTAATATCGACTTCATAACATGTGTCGGCATTAAAAGTGCCGAGGCAAATTGGTCGGCTTCCTGTTCATATGGATCCGCCGATATGGTCCCTGCACGAGAAATATGTTGGGTATTCTCTTCGCCGAATAATTGCTCCGGATGTCCGGGCAATAGGTAGTGTCCTAATTCGTGCGCGATGCAGAATCTCTGAAATCCAAGACTGTCAATATGGGTCGCATAGACGATACCAAACGCATCCCCATGCCGAAGAAGCATTCCTGAGACACCTGGCTCTGGGTCGTCTTTTTTGAGCACCGAGATATCAAGCATTTCAGCGATTTTTAGCGGATCAATCGGTACTTCTACGATACCATTCTCCTTTAACCACTGCTCGGCTCTACCTTCCGCAGCTAAGAGATTAGCTTTTTTCATTTTCTATCTTCCTGCCTGTTTTTATTGGCAAGTACTTTCAGAAAGTCTTCAGCAATCTCTCGATCCCGTCCACTTATATTTTGCATATGTCTAAATAAAGGGTCGCCCGACGTGGCTATGTCGATTTGATCCGCTCTCCCTAAGAGATAGTCAGTGCTAGCGTTGAGCGCCTTAGCCAATTTGCGCAGATTATCGAACGACGGCTTACGGCTCCCATTTTCAAAGTGAGAAATAGACGCAGTGGGAAGTCCTGCTTTGATTGCGAGCGTAGCCTGATCATAGTCTCTAATTCGGCGAGCCTCTCTGAGCCTCTGGGGAAAAGCGTTATCTGAAGAATCTTTGGACATGGCGATACCGTAATGCTTGACATGGCGTTCTTTATTCCAATACGATATCGCCAATCTCTTGATGGCGTCAACGCCATGAAGCGGGATCTCAACGCAGCACAAGGTAATGTTATGTCTAAAATAATAAAGCCGGGTCAGAAAGCTCCTATCTCTGGTATCTATGACATGGTTGGTCCGCGCGGAGGCCGCACCGGTGAGCAAGTCGTTTCGACTCATAACAAGCCACTGCCACCAACACAGAAACCTGGGCAGGGTTATACAGTGGCGAAGCCCGCTCATCATCAGCATAAAAAATAGGAGGAGAGAACATGCAGATCGAAGGTGCCGTAATTAAGGAGCAAAACACGACTTTTGCTGTCGTGGTCGTAAAGCGCGAAGTTTTGAGCGATTTATACCGTGCACAAGACGCTATACGGAGTTTTTCTCCTATTTTTCCTGGAATACCAATTGTTTTGATGGCGCAGGACCATCGGGGGACTCCGTCATATTATGGCCGTTCCGATATTTCGAAGTTTATGGCGTCCGTACCTCTTCAGGCAATTCCCTGGCGTCGCTATGATATTCATTAAAATTTGACCTAGGAGCGGTGAATACCTATGCCTCGCATCGAGGTTCGCCGTACTTCCTGATAACGTTGACTCAAATTTGTTTACTGATTCATATCAGACGTTTTTGATTGCTTTTGTCGAATGAGTTTGGATATTTCACTATAAAAAACTCGTTAAAAGACATCTGCTGTTTATCCTTCTCTTTCGGACTATCGCGTGTTTGTTGAGATCAGACCGGAGATCTCGGTACTTACGACAAAGTCAAAGTGACTGGAGAAAAGAGAGTAAATCTTGCTTCGGTTTCCACGGTTTATCCTTAATAGTTTCGATTCCTGCATGTTGCCAGAACGTCTCGATCGCGTCGCGTCTCATTTTCAGGTTTGTCGAGATATAACGGTTCGTCGTCACGATGCTCGAATGACCGAGGTAGTCGCGTATCACTGTGACGTCTGTTCCAGATTGGAGCAACGCCACGGCTGCGCTATGTCGGAAAACATGTGGTGTAATGCGGACGCGTCCCAGCGTTGGCCGTTCACAGGAGGCGGATCCCACATATTTTTCTAAAATATACGCGACGCCGTCGCGAGTCAGAGGTTGGTTATGGCGATTCAAAAACACATGCTCGTGATCTGCCGCGTCAGACAGTTTGCGTAACCGACGCAGTGCTTCAGTTGTCTCGCGCCATATCGGAACAATCCGTTCCTTTCGCCCTTTGCCTCGTAACCGCACTTCGCATGGGGGTGTCAACTGCAAATCGCGCCAGAGCATTCCAGTTGCTTCGCTCACCCTTGCTGCCGAATTATAGAGAAAAAGTAGTAGTGTGTGGTCACGACATCCTTCGTTCGTTCTCCGGTCGGGTTTACCGATGATCGCTCGCACGTCGATTGCTTCGAGGTAGACCACTGGCTTCTGCTGCGCGCGCTTTGCCGGGAGAGCTAGGACCCGTGTATAGCGAAGTGCGTTATCGAGGTCATTACGCAGAAGGTGTTTGAAAAAACTCCGCAAAGCGGCGCGCCGATAATTGCGTGTGGCTGTGGAGTTGGCTCTATCTCGTTCAAGATGATCCAGAAAACAAGCAATCGTATCGCCGTCAAGATCCTCAAGCAGGAGACCCACCATCTCTTTGCCCCGACGTTGGGCGACGAATTGGAACAAAAGCTTCAGCGTATCGCGGTAAGCGCGTGTCGTATGCGGGCTTGCACCGCGCTGACGCGGAAGATAATTAAGGAAAAATGACTCCACGAGAGCAAAGAGTGCTTTTTGAGCGGAAGTTTTCATAGCGGTTACCTCGAGTCTCGTAGATGTTGTTCGAACCGAATGCTTGCTAGTTCCAGTAATTGTGGCGTTGCCTTCAAGTAAACTTCGGTGCCGAGAATATTCTGGTGGCCAAGATAAGCTGATAGAAATGGGAGCTTCGCATGGATGTCGGAACCGTCCTTAGCCCAGGCTGTGAGGCGGTGAACAGCAAAAGTGTGGCGAAGTTCATAGGGTCGCGCTCCGGTGCGTCCATTTGCGGGTTTGATGCCGATGGAGCGCAAGATCTCTCGTATGGCCACTGAGGCCCCATGAGTACTGAGCGCCCCGCCTTTTTGACGAATGAAAAAAGTACCGTGATCCACCCTGCCGATGTCTAAAAGTAACATTTGTCGGTCGTAGAGGTAGAGCTGTAATTCTGCGATGAGGTCTTCACGGATCGGCACGAACCGGGTTCGTCTTTTACTATCGCGGATTAGCAGTTTCCCTCGGTCGAGATCGACATCTTCCATCTTAAGACGGGCGGCTTCGCCAAGTCTTATGCCGGTGCAATAGAGCAACAGAATCAACCTGCGCATCATTGACGCCCATATAAAATGGCCTTTAAGCGTTGATGCGGTAGCGAGGATACGCAAGACCTCTTCGTGGCTGAAAATATATGGAAGGAACGCCGACTCCTTCACTGGAGCGAAGGCTTGTTCGGGCACGTAACAAGTGGGATCGCGACGGCGGCGATGCAGGCAAAACTGCCTTATTATACCAAATTCGCAGCCGACCGAAATAGCTTTGCGGCTGGGAAGTCGTCCGCACCAGTCACTGATCGCGTCAGCAAGCGGAATGTCGTCCACATTTCTCCACTGTTCCTCCAGAAATCGAAGAAAGCGATCAATCTCATAGGCGCCACGTTGATAGCGGAAACCCATCGCACGCTTGAACATCACGAATTTCTCGGCGTCGTTCTTCAATTCGGTTATGTTGATGACTGTGCTCATGCGGGTACCGGTAACGCAATCTCGCGGAGAGAATCAGTGGCGATCCGCAGATAGGCAGAAAGCGATTCCGGATGGCTATGGCCAAGTAGTTCGGATATTACCTTCGATGGGGTGCCTAAATCGATCTGACGCCCCGCATGCGTATGCCGCAGGACATGACTACCTAAGGAAGGTGCGTTAATCTCGGCTTTCTTCGCGTGCTTGGCGACAATGTGTCCAATTGCGCTGGCACGGACGAATGGTTTGAATGGTAACTGCATCTGCACGAAGATATGACGTGTGGTCGTTTCAAGTGGTCGACCATAGCGTAGATAGCGCGCCAATGCCTCGCTGACCGGCGGTAGCAAGGGTAGCGTAAACGAGACACCCGTCTTAGGGCGACATACTGCCAACGTGTTAGCGTTCCAGTCTATATCCTGGAATTGCAGGCGACTGATCTCAGCGCCGCCAAGGCCATAGACGCTCAGCAGCAGCAGAATCGCATGATCGCGAAGCCCTACCGGCGTTGATCGATCCACAGCTTTGATGAGTCGCTGCACATCATTCCAAGGCAGTGCTCGTCTCGGACGCTCGAAGGGGAGTTGTACAGGCGCAATAATAGATTCACTAATGTCGCTCTGGCTTCTTCCGCTCCAATGCAAGAACCGTGAAAAGCAGCGTACCGTGCAGGCTATACATTTAACGTATGATCGAGAGTATCTTGTTGCGCAATCTAGGATGAATCCATCAACATCGTTCAGTTCAAACGAATTCAACTCCCTGCCTGCTCCAGCGAGATATTCGATAAATTTACTAAGATGATTTAATTTGTTGCCTATTGTAAAATTGGAAAGACCTAAGTTTTGTGAGAGATATGAAGAATACTTATGAAGTATCGGAACGGATGGCGGTTGGGATGGGTTTTGCGGTTGCCAGTCAGGAACAGTAAACCCCATCCGTTGGTAGACACGAGCGAGCGATTGCAGGGCGCTACGGTAATGTTGATAGGAGCTCAAAGAGCGACTCAGGCGCAGTGCGTACCAGTCGATGAACAGATCAGCACCTTCGAGAGTCAGTTGCTCTCGCTCGATCAAACGCAACCTATCAATATAGATACGAAACCTACAAATACATCTTAGGTATATCTTCGCCGTTCCTTCACTAAGCCGCCTCTCTGCGTGCCAGATGCGACGAATTTCATGGCTGGTGGGAACGCTGGGAATAGCTGATCTACATTGTTTGTTTCGAATGGACATTGCTTCACCTCTGCTGATGAAGCTGTAGACGAGGGCTGTGACGAAATCAGGCCCCTCATCGTGTTGGCCGCGATTGTCTGCGGCAAGTCAGATGCTATTTGTTCAACAAAACCCGGAACCAAACTCCTAAGCGTAGCTTTGTCGTTCGTGCGAAGAGTTCCGAGAAAGCCCAAAGGCGCCGGAATGTCCAAGAGCGCGCGAGGTGGAAGAGCACGCCGCAGATCAGCCAGATGCAGCCTATCTTTGGTTATCGAATGCGATAGCTGTAGCGTTATTACTTCGACCGCCGCGATAGCTTTATGTACTGCGACGATGCGACGGCGAAGCCAGCGCATAGCGCCCGGGAGGCAGATATCAAGACCACGTACGACATCTGCTGCCTGTTGAAGGCTTTTCGCGGACGCGGCGATCCCAACGATTCGTTCGACTGTCGCTAATGAACCCGAGAGCCTAGCGGAGAGAAAATCCGGGATGAGGCTGAATGTCATATGGCCCTGTGGGCAATAGTATCGAGCAATCCTGACGCCAGGGCTCGTCAATCGAACATAGCTACCATGACGCCGAAATTTACAGTCAGCGTCTGGATGAAGGGGGCAACCCGGCAATCGCGCACGGCTCCATTCTTTGGTGCCAACGTAGTCCCCCATCTCAGAGGAGGTGCGTAATGGTATCTGCAACATCATCCTCTCTGGGTATTTAGGATCGGGTTACGACCTTTATCCCGAGCTCAGCGCATCAAAACTGTTTTTTAGCCAATAACATAGCTGAGAATACTCCGGATAAAATTCTATGTGAGATAATGCGCCTTATCCGGAGCTCCGGATAAGGCGCAGATGGCTCGCGAGTTCCTGATGCTCTACCCGACCGCGAATATCATGGTCGCCGACGAGACAAACTTCGTGAAGGCCAAGCGCCAGAGCTTTATCGCGCGTGCTGCGACGGGGAACTGGGACGCCATCATCATCACGCATGATGCCTTCAAGTTCATCCCGGTCGAGAGCAATTCCGGTCGCGAGCTGATCCTCGCATCGGGCTCACCGATCACGAACACGATTGGAGAATTGTTCACCGTCCAGCGCTTCATGGCACTCGAGGATCTGCGCGCACGCGATCTCCACGAATTCGACGCCTGGGCCGCGAATTTCGGCGAGACTCGCACCGAGCTCGAGCTGCAGCCGAGCGGGCTCTACAAGCCTGTCACGCGTTTCACCGAGTTCGTCAACGTCGCCGATCTTATGGCCATGTATCGCCATTTCGCCGATGTGGTCCAGCAGGACGATCTGCGCCGCTATGTCAAACTGCCCGCGATCAAGGGCGGACACCGTGCGATCGTCGTCACACCCGCCAATGACGACTTCAGGGACTACCAGCGTACGCTCGCGTGCCGGATCTGGGAGATCGAGGAGCGGAAAGGCAAGCCCCAGAAGGGTGACGACATCCTGCTCTCGGTCATCAACGATGCCCGACATGCCGCGATCGATCTGCGTCTCGTACGCTGTGGCTCTGAGGAGGCCAGCAAGCTCGACGATCTGATCGAAAACGTGCATCGCATCTGGCGCGAGACCGGCGACAACATCTACCGGGATCTGCAGACAGGGGAGACCGCACCACTTACGGGCGCCGTGCAGATGATCTTTTCCGATCTCGGCACGGAAGCCGCGTTCGAGAAACGCGGGTTCTCGGCCTATCTGCACATCCGCGACGAGCTGATCCGTCTCGGCGTGCCCGCCGATCAGATCGCGTTCATGCAGCATTACAAGAAGGCTGCGGCAAAGCTTCGCCTGTTTGGCGATCTGAACGCAGGGCGCAAACGCATCCTGATTGGCAGCACCGCCACCATGGGAACGGGCGTCAACGCCCAGGCCCGTCTGAAGGCGCTGCACCATCTCGATGTGCCCTGGCTCGTTTCCGACATCATCCAGCGCGAGGGCCGTATCGAGCGACAAGGCAACCAGCATGCCGAGATCGAGATCTACGCCTATGCGCAGGAAGGCTCGGTGGACGCGACCAACTGGCAGCTTCTCGAGCGCAAGCTGCGCTTCATCGCGCTCGCCATGTCAGGCGATCGTTCGATCCGTCGGATCGAGGACATCAACGATGAGGGCAACCAGTTCGCCATGGCCAAGGCGCTCGCCTCTGGCGATATGCGCCTGATGCAGAAAGCAGGGCTCGAAGCCGATCTTGCGCGTCTCGAGCGTCTCGCAGCCGCGCATTACGACGACCAGTTCGCTGTCCGTCGTTCGATCCAGACTGGCGAGCGTGAGCTGGCGTCGCTCGAGCGCCGGATCCCGGCCCTGGAGGCCGATCTTGCGCAGCGCGTGGAGACGCGCGGCGAGGCCTTTTCGTTCGAGGGGCCGCGGGGCGTTCTGGCCGAGCGCGAGAAAGCCGGGGCATGGCTTTTGTCCCAGGCGCGCAGGGTGGAGAAGAACCGCGAGGAAGGGTCGTGGCGTCTCGGCCGTATCGGTGGTTTCGAGATCCTGCTCGAAGCAGCACAGACGCGGTTTCTGGACGACGGAGAGCCGAAGATCGAGGCAGGCCTTGCGATCGCGTTCACGTCCAGCCCGTCCGAAGTGTCGTTCGATCGCGATACCAAGCCGCTTGGTCTGATTTCGAAAATCGAGCACCGGCTCGGCCGCATCGAGACAGAGCTGATGGAAACCCGCAAGGCGCGTGACGAGATCACCGCCCGCCTGCCGGCCTATCGCGCGCGGCTTGGCACGCCTTTCCGCGACCAGGCAGCGCTCGATGAGAAGAAGCGCGCTCTTGCAGAACTAGAGGCTGATCTGGCGGGCGACGCCGAGGCCAATGCCGCATCGGAAGTGGATGAAACCCCGATAGCCGCCTGAGGGAAGGAAAGGGGGTAGCTGACGGGATCGGCCCGCATCAAGCGGTGGGTCCTCCCCATGCTCGCAGGCTGCGCGTGGGTCCGGTCCCGGCGCTTGCGCGCCGCGCCTGACCCGGCCCGACCCGCCAACTACCGGAAGGGACAAGCGCAGAGAATATCAAAGCGCGCGAGACAACCCCGGAGATCCCCATGACGACTGCCCTTACCAAAGCCGAACTCGCCCAGTTCTACGGCACCTCGAAATATTATCGGTATACATTCGGTCTGGTTCTCACAGACGGCGCTGCATTTTTGGTCAAAAACGGGGCAGGCTGGCTTGTCGATGTGATCGCATCTGCACGCCTCGATCCGAAAGTTCGGCGAGAGCCATTCGAAGCATGGTCTTTGCAGGTCGATCTCAAGACGAACGCTGCCGTCGTCACATGCACGGACGGAGGCAAGGAAGGGCGGGAGCCGGTAACACTCTTTGCGCAGGACATTCCTTATACGGATTTTCCGCTCGAGAGCATCGAACTCTATGCGATCAGCGACGAGGGCCTTGGGGCCAAGGTTGTCATGCTGACCTCTGAATACTGAGGGAGGCCGGCTATGTCTCATCGCATCGTCTATGATCAGGTGGCTGTGAAATTCACGGCCGCCCAGCTCACCGCAGCCTGCCCGTCGGAGCATGGGATGAGCGTTCGTAAGTTCCTCGATCTCAGCACGGGGCATCTCTCGCCGCGCGACCACGACCGGCTCACAGAAATACTGGCCGATAAGCCGCCCTATGGATCGACAACCTCGATGACTGGCGATCGTGGCTGGCTCATTTACGTGCCGGCCGAGCCGAGCCCGGAGCATTGGAGCAGAATTCCCGCACTTGTCAGGATCATCGCCCGCGCCCGCGAGCTGGACTGCGATTACATCCTGCTCGATGCGGATGGCCCGGTCGATGAAACCCTTCCATTTTTCGATGAGGATTGACCGCAATGCCCAACCACTACACCAAATTCTCCGCGCTTCTGCCGCTATGCAGCGCTGGAGCGGTTACTCAGGCCCTCGAACTGCTCGAAGCAATGCGCGCGGAGGGTGCTGACGGGGCCTTTGAGTCAGAGTCTGTTGGCTTCGAAGCCGAGGCGAACGAGCCTCCTGATTCCGAACTCCAGCATCTGTGGATTCATCATGATGAAAGCGGATCGGTCGAAAACGTGCTGGCCTTCGTGTATGCCTGCTGCGAAAAGAAACTCACCTTGCCAGTTCGCTGGAGCCTGATCTGGGCTGGTGATTGCAGCAAGCCATGCCTTGATGCGTATTGCGGCGGTGCGATCGTACTCGACCTTGAAACGGGCACAGAGATCGCCTCGCTCAGCCTCACAGACTGGGCGTATCAGATCAAGCACTGCACCCATCAGGTGTTCGATGTCGATCGCGAGGCTGCCGCTCAGGCGCATGACTGCGTCATGCAGAAGCAGAATGGCGAGGCAACATCAGAGACGCCCGCCATGCTCCCCATCTGCACTGCTCTCGCGGCAGCGGCGTTTGGGCAAACCGTCACGATCAGTGGCGTGGGCCCCGATTGATCCTCCCCAATGCCGTCCGCCCCGAAAGGCCAGTGGACCGCTGGGCAGGTGCTGAAGAAAACGAGAGAAGAGGAGAGGGACCGCTCTCATGGCGCGCACAGCCCTACAAGGGGTTGTCGCTCCGCTCCCGACGCGCCGTGCCGGCGCATCGCCCTTTCCGGGCTGCACGCGCCATGAGCTGCGGATCGGGTCAAGAGGAGAATAGACAGATAGTCGGCTCCGTCCTGACCACCCAGGCGGTCCATGAGATTTCGCCCGCCGGGTGTTCCGATCCATCCCGAAAAGGAACCCGTCATGACGAAAGAAACCAGGCAGGACCTGCTTACCGCCATTCGCGAACTCACAGCCGCCTTTCTGTGTGGCCTCCTGATGGTCATGTTTGTCTTCGGTGTGATCTGCGGCCCCAGCCTTCTGACCGAAACGCTGCCGGAACCGGCTCACCACACCACCCTTCTTGCGCATCGCTGATCCGGCGATGCCGGACGCGAACCCCCAACCCCTGATTTCGGTCATCGAGGAGGTACTCGGCTACGAAGCCGAGGCCTTCGGAGAGGATCATCCCGTAGAGGGCGCCGACCTCATCGAGTGGTTCGCCCAGTGGCGCTTGCGCGCCCAGGCGGCTGTCGCCGCCGCAATCGGGAATAAGACTTCACTCTGAAACGCCGTACCATACGGTGAAAGGATCTCGCCATGCGGACCGCTCTTCATACCGCCAAAGGTTATGCCCCATCCGCCGACATGCAAGCCGCAGCGCTTTGCGCATATTTCGGAAACCCACGTCGAACCCTGGCGGAAGCTGCCTTCCTCAGGGATGCCTCTGAAGAGGACGTTCTTCTCGCATCACGCAGCGCAAGCTGGCGCCGTGAAGCCACTTGCGCTTTGCGCTCAGCCCGACGCCTTCTTCTGGAAGGTGAGGATTGATGCGCTTGGACGCACCTCCTCTTCATCCAGGCAAAGCGTCTCCCAGGCCGCGATCAATCGTTTGCATGTCTGCCAGGCACGATAGCGAACGCTGAATGCGGCCCGGTGATCCTGAGGAGTTCGGGTCTGCTCAGCACGCCACGTCATATCATGCACACGCGTGATGCTTCGCAGCA
This sequence comes from Asaia sp. As-1742, assembly GCF_011753235.1. Lineage (NCBI taxonomy): Bacteria > Pseudomonadati > Pseudomonadota > Alphaproteobacteria > Acetobacterales > Acetobacteraceae > Asaia > Asaia sp. As-1742. The sequence continues at coordinate 18,740 of NZ_VWWA01000014.1, forward strand.
TGCTGCTGCGAGCGGGAGCAAACCAGATTTCGCGTTTATCCGCGGCCTCGCCTGCATCGGCGGGCAAGACGATCTGGCGACGCATCTTCTTACCGATTGCGATGCCCTGCTCACGCAAGGCATTCAGATCGGGCGCCGGCAGTCCATAATGCAGGCACTCATCGGCCATGCTGGTATCTGTGGGGAGCTGCGCCAGCAGGTGCGCGAAGGTAGGCACAGCACAGCGTTCGGCCGGAAACCGAAGAAGCCTTGCACGCGCCTGAATCATGGGTTCTCCTCGCATGAGGAAAGATAAGCGCCGCTCCGGAAATAAAGTAAAGGGATTTCAGTATGTTGCGCGATTTTCTCCGTGCTTGCACAGTCTTCGCGACCTTGACCATGTCCCTGACCAGGGCTCATGCCCAGACCCACCCCTGCGATGACCTTTCTGTCGGCCACACGCCGCCGGCATTGCTTGCGCAGTCAGTCCGGCCGATCACGACAATCGTCTGTCGCCGGGTCTATATCGCTATGCAGTCGCTCGACGCGCGCATTCCTCTCTGGTCGGCCGAGCATCTCACAGACGAGGCGCTCGATAGTGCGGAGAGCCTTGGACGCGTCACGAAGTTCTTCCATCCGGAAACAGGACTGCCGTATGGCCAGCGTGCAGAGCTTGCGGATTACCGCAGCTCTGGCCTCGATCGCGGCCATCTCACCCCGAGCGGCGACGCACCCGATCAGATCTCCCAGGAGGAGACCTTCTCTCTCGCCAATGTCGTGCCCGAAACCCCGGCCTTGAACGAAGGGGTCTGGACCGGGATCGAGATGGCAGTCGCCGACTGGGCGCACAGGGTCGGCGAGCTCTACGTCGTGACCGGTCCCGTGCTTCAGGCAAATGGGCCGACGATCGGCTGGGACCGTATTCCGGTCCCCATTGCGATCTGGAAGGCGGTCTACGATCCCGTTCATGAGCGGGGCGGCGCGTGGCTGTGCCGCAATGACGATGCGCCTGTCTGCGAAACGCTGAGCTACGCGGCGCTCGAACAACGGACCGGTATCGATCCGTTCCCGAGCCTGTCCCTGCAGATCCATGATGCTGATCCCACGCTTCCTCAGCCGGAAATCAGCCCTTACACACCGCGCTCACGATCGACCGGCGCAGAGCGACGCGCCCTCATCGACCCGATGCTGCGCGGCTTCTCCCGACGCTTCTGATCAGCTGCCGATAAGCGCGTATCCGCGTTTCTTTCGATACCGGATCATGCGCGTCAGCGCATTCGCGGCCTCTCCCTCATCCTGATAGAGATCGACGCGCGTGCTGCCCGCCGTTCCGATGCGGCCCCATTGCCGCAACAATGTCGCGCCGCCGAACAGATCGCGGTGGATGCTCAGACGATAATATCGCCACTCATTCCTGTCCGGTCTGATCCGGCGCAATAGCGCCTCGACCGGGAAGAGGGACATTTGCTGTCCCACCCCGCTGTCAGCTTTGCGCGATCTGCGTCGGGAAATAGCCATCTCCCGATGCTGCCACAAAACCCTCACCCATTTCCATCACGACCTCGCGTGTCGACTGCGCAGCAGCGCGACCGCGACAGGAGAAAACGCATGCACTCTTCCTGCCTCACAGCCGTCAGGCTCAAGCTCCTATGCTCCTTGTATCAAAGCGCTCTGCCGATCGAACTCTTCACCGCACCGAACGCGCCGGAACTCGTGGGCGTGTCCATTGCTCATGACGACACGATAGGCGATCTGCGCGAACGGTTGGGTAACGAAATCCTCCTGCGCATCGACTGGAATCTCTGGGCGGATCGTGGTGATTGCACCAACGCGCGTGTCAATGCGGTGCTCGCCCTGATGGAAGCGCCCATTGCCTCCGTCTTTCCGGGCGATCCTGTGGATATCGCCGATCCGTCGGCACCGCCACCTCCCGTCGAGCCCTATCTGGAATCTGCTCCTGATGGGTCAGGCGTCTTCCATGTCGCTGATAATATCAGCGGCGACATGCTCGCCGGTCCTTTCGCAACCAACCATCAGGCGAAAGAGGCCCTCGACGCTCTCATCGTGATCCATCCCAGTCCGGAATGGTTCAAACACTGGTATGGCCTCGAGCTGGAGTATGCGGCTCAGGATGTGGTCCGCGTATAGTGTGCCATGCGGTCACTTCTCACTGAACAACGATCGCGCCATTATGGGTCCGGGTCACAGGAACCAACCTGTTCCCAGGGAGGGCGCTGAACATGAACGACACGAAGTATCGCACTGCCTACGCGGAGACACGCGAGCTCTACGACAGACTGGCGCCACAGATGGGCGGGAAGGATTACGGATACGAGATCCTGTATGGACCCGAGGTCTCGTCACCCTCGCTCTTCATTCTTGGATACCAGCTGGGTTGCAAGACGAAGGATAAGGCGATGTCCGAGGAGAAAAAGCGCCCAGCTGGCCCCCCGTCTGTGTTGGCCTATGCGAACCCTAAAGAGGATTGGCGCCTCGCAAATGCATTGCTCAACATCTGGCCAGCAGACCGTATGAACGACATGATGGGCGGCAATATCAATTTCTTCCGCGCTGCCACTGTCAGCGAATGGGCAACAATACCGCTATCTGTCCGCCGTGAGCTGCAAGCGCATTCCCTCGAGACAATGCAGCAATTGGTCGAGGCTTATGCGCCAAAGCGCATTCTTGTTATCGGGCTCGACACCCTCAAGAGAATACCAGGGCACATCATCAACAAGGGCCATGTCTCTTCAATCGATCCGTTACGTCATAACCCGATCGCCCAGGAAGCAACACTATGGGGAATATCGGCCCTTGCTGTGACCCATCTGAGCGGGGCTCGTCTCAAAGCCGGGGACAGGCAGAATATCTATAATTATGCGCGCGCCTGGTCAGGTATCTGATCCATCTCGCACATCACCCTTCCTCACGACACGCGCTGAAGAACACGGGCGTCTCCTCGTCGGGGCCACGTGACACGGGCTCCGCCCCAAGCCCCTATGGCCATTCGGCGTATCCCGTTGACGCACTCATCAGAGCGACGTTGGAACCGAACCAATCACAATAGGCCATGCCATAGGCCTCGATAGCGTCAAGACGGCTTCCACCCCATCTTCCTCCGCTCCCGTTGGTCGCTTCGTGCAGACGGGTCCCCTGAGAACCCATCTTGACCCCATCTGCGTCTACAGCAGTCCTGAAAGCGTCGGGTCGAAAGGCGTCGCTGCGCTATCCTTTCGACCCTTTGCCTCCGGCACAGGTCGATCGAAAGGCTGTTGCTTTTCTTTATTGAACGAAACCGGCTTTTCGAAGTATCGCGAAGTATCAGAACGGCGCGATATTGCATGTTTATTGTCTGATATTGCGATTTCTTGTTGTATCTCCCAGTCACTGTGATAGTATCTGTTTGTAGGAAATGGCCGTGCTCCTAGTAGTTCGGCTTCATAGCTTTCGCTGAGGAGTAATGATCATGGCACGTTTCGAATTATCTGAGGCCGATCGCGCTGCCATTACTTCCGGCGTATCGTGTGCGCTGCTGCTGGAACGTTATGGCTTCGCCCTCGACAAGAAAGACAGCACGCGCAATTCGCTCAAGTACCGTCGTGGTAAGGGCGAGACATACATCGTCTCCCATCAGGGCAAGGGCTGGTGGGATACTGGTTCCCAGGCCAAGGGAAACGTCTTCGATCTCGTCAAGCATTTCGAGCCCACTCTCCGGTGGCAGGATGTCTGTGTCGATCTGGGCAAGATGGTTGGTGTCGAGCCGGCATCGACCCCCTGGGTCAAGTCGCACGAGGCATCCACCGATGTGCGCTCTCCTGCCGAACGCTGGGCCAAGGCGAAGTCGCTGCGCAAGGGATCCAAGGCTTGGCAGTATCTGGCCCAAACCCGCTGCCTGCCGGAGTGGCTGCTACGCAAGGCCTCGGCCAACGGATCGATCCGTGACGGTTTCCATGCTGCCTGGTTCAGCTATCGCGACGGTCAGGGAGCAGTCACGGGTGTCGAGCTGCGTGGGCCCGATACGCGCCTGCAGCTGAAGGATAGCGTCAAGACGCTCTTTCGTTTCCAGACCAGGCCCGGCACGCCCGTGCGTCGTCTGGTCGTGGCTGAAGCACCGATCGACGCGCTCTCCTTTGCCGCCATGGATCCTGAGCATGGGAACGATACGCTTTACGTCGCTACAGGTGGCGGCATGGGACCGGAGACTATCGCAGCCCTTGAAACAGAGATGGAAGCTATGGTTCCCGATATGCGCTCCCATCTGATCGTTGCAACAGATCAGGATGAGGCGGGAGATCGATACGCTGGAATGCTCTTTGAGCTCGCCTTTGAAAACTGTGTCCGTTACGTGCGCGCAATCCCGGAAGGAGAAGCCAAGGACTTCAACCAGGCATTGCAGGAGCGCTTCGCGGCCAGCAATGCAGCCCGGACGGTGGTGGCATGAGCGGGCGGCGTCAAACCTGTGGTAACGGCGATAGGTCACAGCCTGAGGGTTGCGAGACTTCCACAGACGTACTCACGCAGATCGCGCAAGCTGAGACCTGCTATCGTGCGTTTCTGTTGAGCGGGCGTGCTGCACAGATGCTGCAAGCGGCCCCCGGTCTGGGTGTCACTATACCGCTTCTCTTCATCCAGTGTGAGGGCATGGCGCAAGGTGCGACCGGCCTCGCCGTAGGGGGCGATCTCGATCCTATGATGCCTGAACTAGGCTTCGATCTGGACGGGCAATTCACCCTTTTTTCAACCGACCACAGCAACGCCGGTGAATTCATCACCGTGAATGGCTGGGTCGGCACAACCGAAATTCTGGCCCTTCGACAGGGCGCCTCTTTTAGAATTCCTGCAGAGTGAGAACTTAACCATGACACACGATCATTCCCACGCGGATCTCGACGTGTTCTTCCCTGGCTACGATCTGATCGTAGCGCTGCGACAGGCATTCCTGAAGCATGCCTTGTGCGATGACTACCGCCGCCGGTGCCCAGAGCTCGGCGGTACCCACCCATGGACTCTTGTTGAGCTGTCCTGTCCCATCTCTGGCGAAGTGGTGTCGGGGATCGTCGTGTCCGCCGATCCCACCCCAGGTGGATGGGATCTTACGCAGTGCTTCGATATTTATACCGGAGAAGATCTGTATACGGGCGCCTTCCGCTCGATCGATCCGACGCAATACCCCGTCCGTCAGATCGGAAATGTTCCCGGTCAGTATGCGCTTTCGGCCCGCAGCGCGGTCGTGCCTCTCCTGAACCTCGTAGCGGTTGCAACCGCTGATTGGTCGGCCCTGCCCGATATCGTGGCACGAACGGCTTCCCCTGGCGGCGTGTCCTCATCGCAGGATTTCCCCGAGGCATTCGTCTGCATTCATGAGGGTGACGATGAACGATATGGACTCGTCACCAAAGGCTTCACCGATGGTCATGGAGGCTGGAATCTCGAGCTGCCCGTCGAGGTTTTTGTTTCGACAGGTGACATCATCTCGGTTGTACCCGGCGGGGACACATGGATCGAGTTGATCCACGACGTCGAACCTGACGGTCTGGCGCGGCGCGGCTAGAAAGGGGAGGAGGGCCAAGTGGGTCAGGCAGCATCCCTCATCGACGTGAGACTGAACGGCATCGGCTGGTCGGTCTGCCAGGCCAGCCGCCGGAGCCGGATATCACGGGACCGGATCGCGAGATGGCGACATGGCATTGGTGAACCTCCCCAGTCTTTCATGGAATGGCTGGACGCCTTGCACGCACTTCACCGGCGCTATGCGACCCCGCTTTCACGCGACGTTCCCATTGCAGGCAATCGCGCGCCCATGGATGCCTACGCAGTCGGTCGTGCGCTCATGATCATCGGCTGGTCGGAACGTCGTCTCGCCGAACATCTGGGTTATCACCGGACTGAGCTGAGACGTCTGTTGGAAGGCGGCGGTAAGCTCGGCGCAAGGTCGTCCCGCTGGCTCGAAATGCTTGAGAACGGACACCGCGACCTGCCACGGCCCGCGATCCCCCGTATGTCCGGACGCCCTGACATGAACATTGGCCTGATAACGGAGACGATCCGATGAACACATGGATTACTTTCCCTCAGACACGCCGCGACGGCCCCTTGCGTCGTCCCCCCCCTGCGTCGTGCCAGCCTCGACTGGGAGTACGACCGTGCCAGAGCGCCCCAATGGCAGGCTCTCCTGTCGCAGGCACATGGCGATCATGCTCACAGGCCGCTCTGCGGTTGCCGGGTGAACGGGCCTCCCCTGCAGCTCGATGTCCGGTCGCGCGAAACGCGGGAAAACGGGAAGAGGGTATTGCGCTACCATTTGGCCCGCATGCCCGGGAGCGGCCCCCTGCATAGCGCGAACTGCCCGTTTCACGAACCTGACATCCAGCGGGACGGAAGATCCGGATACGAGCAGGGTGTCATCACCCCATTGCCTGATGGCAATCTGCGCATCGCATTGGAGAGCGGGCTGCTTGTTCGCGCAACAGCGAACGAAGCGGATTGCCCTGCACTGCAGCAATCCGCGTGTGGTGTCTTTCCGGGCCACGGTCGACGCCAGATGAGCCTGCCCGGTCTATTGCATCTGCTCTGGGAACAATCCGGGCTGACGACCTGGCGACCGGAGGAGAGCCGGCAGCGACGGTCGTGGGGAGCCATTCGCCAGGCTCTCGAGCGCGCGGCCGCCTCAGTTGAGGCGAGCGGCACGGTGCTCGATCGTCGGCTGGCGATGGTCGGCCATGGCGATGCGGACGGACCAGCAATCCTGGAGGACATCCAGCGGGATGCGGGGAGAGATCGTCGCATCCTCCTTTGTGGCATCGTCAGGAGGCTGGATTTCGAAGCGGCACGGAATGAGGATCCCGCGAACCCGTGGAGCCCACGCCTTGAAGCGCGGTTTCGTTTACACTTCGACGGCGCACCGAATTTCGGTTTGTGGCTTTCCGGTTCGATGGAAATGGCCCTCGACTTCGAGCGACAATTTCCGTGGGAATGGCATACCCTCCAAAAGCATTGGTCGGAACGTGGCGACGCGCGTGTTGTCGCCCTGGTTACCACCAAGCTTCGGCGTACCGTCAATGGGCGCGCAACGGTCGGGTGGGTCAACCACATGACTCTAATGGAAGTCGGTCCGTCCTATGTGCCTGTCGCGAGCAGCCATGAGCTGGCTTTGCTGACCCACCTGCAGGAAGAGCACCGTATTTTCCGCAAGCCGCTACGCTTCGACAGGACGACTGAGCTTGTCCATCCCGATTTCGAGCTGCTCGATACGAGAGATCCCCGCGGCACGCCCATGGAAGTCTACGGCCTCGATACCGAAGAATACAGGGCGCGTCGCGACATCAAGGAGGCGCATTATCGGGACGTCTACGGTGTCGGCAATTGGTGGAGCTGGAATGCTGCTCTGCGTGAGCCTATGCCAGATCTGCCCCTGCCTCAGGAACGTATCATCGCAGGGTGAGTGAAGGTCTCTTACTTCGCGCCGCCTTTTGGGCTGTGTCTGGATTGGGGGGCGCTTTTGGTTGACTTCTTCCGCTTTGCGACAGGAAATGGATCATTGGCAACCCCTGCCTGCCAGTCATGTGCAGCTCGATACCGACCCAGCATTTCGATTCCTCCAGCATTTCGATTCCTGCCGCCCAGGCTCTGACAAGCGTTGCGCCCGCCTGAAAATCGGCTTCCTCCACGCAAGGATCGGGCCCGTCGAACCGGCCCTTCTCCGTGATCGCATCGACTGCTTTACGTGTCAGGCGTGCCAGTTCGTCCTGTGCACGCTGGGCTTCGCCAAGCATCTGGAAGACTGCATGGACCCCGTCAGCAAAGAGCAGATCCCAGTCCATGTTCACATTGGTCGAATGAGGATCCGCTTCGCGCTCCTCTTCGAGTAATTGCGTGCGCTCATCCTTGTAGGCCATCTGGAAAATCGTGGCACGCGTGACCCGCTTTTGACCAAAGCGATATTGCAGAGACCGGATTGCTTTGTCTTGCGGCAGGTTGCGGCGCAGATTGTCGATCGTCGGGGCATGCTGGCGCTCGAACGGAAAGCGCAGGATATCCCTGCTTTCAAAACCGCCTCGCATGATGAATGCCGCTCCCTGTCCGATCCCGTCGCCGTTTTTGTCGAGGGCTGTTTCGTCATCTTAAGGGTTCTGACTGGTCCCCCGCAAGGCATGCACGACCCGGCGCGGGCTGAAAAAAGTGCCACGCCTAAAAACAATGGAAGCTCTCTGGAGAATGTCCTGCGAGGCTTGGGTCGAATGCTTCGCAACTGCCGACCGGACCGAACACGATGACCGATGCCGCCCATCCCGTTTTCAGCACCCTGACCAAAGATCAGTGTCGGGCCGCCCGTCAGGAAGGGGCGGTGGTGGTTCTGGCCGGCGCAGGTACAGGCAAGACCTCGACCCTCGTGGCCGGCGTCTGCGACCGCATCGAACGGCGAGGCCTGCCGCCCCATCGACTTCTGGCCGTGACCTTTACCAACAAGGCAGCGCGCGAAATGCGCGAGCGTATCGCTCATGCTGTGGGCCACGACAGAACACCCAACTGGGTCGGCACCTTCCATGCCCATGCCTGCCGCATGCTGCGCCGTGATCCGGGTATCGCCAGTCTGCGACCCGGGTTCGACGTTCTGACGACCGATGATTCAATGCGGATCCTGCGACGACTGATGAAGGCAGAGATACGGTCTGACAGTGCAACGAGCGTTGACGATGCCACCGCCGACCTGCTGCGAAAGCGCGCCAAGCGTCTCATTCATCACATCGGCGGCTTCAAGGATCGCCTTATCCTGTCTGAAGAAGCATGGGCGCACAGACCGGCCCGTCCAGCTGCAGAGATGTCGGAGGAGGACTGGATCCTCTGTGAAGCAATCCGCCTCTACCCGCTCTATCAGGAGGCCCTGCGCCGGGCCAATGCGGCCGATTTCGGAGATCTTCTCCTGTATCCGACGCGGACGATGATGAGCGACGAGACCTATCGGCGCGAATGGGCGAGCCGCTTTGACGCTGTTATGGTCGACGAATTCCAGGACGTGAACCTTGCCCAGTATCGCTGGCTACGGTTGCTGTCTCAGGACCACGGCGAGTTCTTCGGAGTCGGCGACGATGCGCAGAGCATCTACGGCTGGCGGGGCGCCGATATCGGCTATATTCGCAATTTCCTGTCAGCCTTTCCCGGCGGCCGGATGATTGCGCTGGAGCGCAACTTCCGCAGCACCGGCGTCATTCTCGAAGCGGCTAATGCCATTATCGCCCTTGATCCCGACCGGCTTCCCAAGACGCTTTATACCGAAGCAGGTGCGGGAAAGCCAATCGAAATCATCGCCTGCAAGGATGGGCCCAATGAGGCCCTGCGTCTCGCCCGCGAGATAGGACGGCGGGCGGCAGAAGGTGTCGCATGGCACGATATGGCTGTGCTCTACCGTTTCAACTTCCTGTCCCGCGTGATCGAGGAGCAGCTGCTCGCACAGCGTATTCCCTATGTCCTGGTCGGCGATACCGGGTTCTGGCAGCGTGGTGCGGTTCGTGACGGTCTGGCCTATCTGCGGCTGATGGAGAGCGCGGAATCGGGTCAGTCAGACGAGGCCTTCCGGCGCGTGGTCAATCTGCCCAAGCGGGGTATTGGCGCAAAAACACTCGCGCGCATCGAGCAGGCCGCCGAAGAGCAGGGCGTCTCTCTTTTTGTCGCGGCCGAACAGATGCAAGGGGAGGGTAGCGCCATGACCCGGTTGCACATCTTTCTAGCGATGATCCGATCCGTGGCCCTGGGTGAGGATCTGACGCTGGGCGAGCGGATCGAGATGCTCCTGCAGCGTGTGGGATATAGCGACATGCTGCGCAGGCTTGGCGACGAAGGTCTCGATCCATTGCAGAACCTCCATGAACTGATCTTGATCGCCGGTAACTTTGCGACCAGTGAAGCCCTGTTCGATCACGCCGCCCTCGGCGCGGGCGCTCCCGGGGACGGGCTGGACGGCCGGGTGCGGCTCATGACCATTCACGGCGCCAAAGGGCTGGAATTTCGCCATGTCTTCCTTGTGGGCTGGGAGAACTCGCTATTCCCGCAATTCAGCGAGGGCAAAGATGCCAATGAAGAACGTCGGCTGGCCTATGTCGCGCTGACACGCGCGCGCGAGCGCGTCACCATCAGCTGGGCCATCAAGCGCGGTAATCGCTGGAACGAGGCCTCCAGTTTTATAGACGAAATCCCCACGCCCTGCAGGATCGAGGGCTCGTTGCGTCAGGCAGGTGGAAACGGTGAGCAACGGTCATGACGATCGACGAAAACGATCCTCCGATGCCCCTGCAAGGCCACCGTCATGAAAAGGCGGTGCGCTCGACCCGGTCGGGTTGGGCCCATGACTGCACACTATGTGGCGCAGGGGCCTGCTTTGGCTTCACGAACAGACGCAATGTGACGAGATGGACATGTCCTGACCACCGTGACAGGGGGCGGGTCGAGCTGACCCGCTAGCCCACTTACCCACAGATTTCGGGGATGAAGCTGTGGATAGTCTCGATACGTTCCAGCACAATCATGCACCAAAGCCCAAAAAATCGATCCGACCTCAAATTTCATGCATGCTCTCTGGATCGCAGGCTGTCTTCCTGAACCTGGAACACTGCATGCATCTCGATCACGGCGATCGAGTGCTGCGTGACGTGCGTTCAAGGGAGCCAACATGAGGCATCGTGCCGTTCATCAGTCCAGACGCGTCCTGCCGCGCCTGAAAGCAAAAGCCTTCGACCATCCCTCGATACATGAGGTCGCTTTGGGCGCGCTCATGCAGCTGGTGGCGATCGAGGGCGAGCCGGAAGCATTTGCCTGCCTTGATACCTACCGTGCGCACCGGGCGGTTCACCAGGACATCGAGACCAGTGCCATGGCGTTTCTCAGAAGGTACGGATCGCTGTTGGTGGTTGACCTACACGGAGCAGACGGGCTCGCTGTTCTGCGCGCCAGGGCGAAAGCCCTTGGCGGATCGAAATCCTTTTCTCGCAACCCTGTGGCTCAGGGGGTTGTGCAGGCGGCACTCTCTCAGGCTTGGAATGGTCTTGCAGGATGGCAGGCCTGACATGACACGCAAAGCACCGCCGCATGCCGCAGATCACTGGCAAGGTCTCGCCAAAGCGCATGGACGCACACCCGATCGATGCACCGTTACTTATTCCCGGCATTTCACACGAAATAGCGACGTCATGAAGGCCAGGCATGAGCAGATCTCGCGGAGATCACGTGGGGATCGTATTCCAATGACAGGGCGCGACACGCTGGTGGCCGGGTTTGGGCTGACGCTTGCCCTCCTCAGCGCCGGAGTGGACGGGTATCTGACTGCCGATCAATTCGGGGATGTCTGGCCCTGGCTGTGTTCACATCTGCCTCACCTATTTCATACCGGGCTTCTAGGCGGGTTGGCTGCCCAATGGCCTCGGCCACGCCTGTCCGCTAGCGCATGGCAGTGGCTTGGCATCGGTCTGGCTCTGACGGTGATCGGCAAGGCTGCGCTTCTCCCTATCCTGCGCCGTGCATCGCGGATGGGGCGACGCGCTGTGACCGGCGTGAAGCTGATGCTTGCTCTGGCAGCGATCGCAGGTGGCATTGCAAGTCTGTGTTCCTGAGGCGTCTCCTTCGACCAGGAGCGCCCCTTCAGACAGACGCTCATGTTCCGCAGGGCGTGCGAAATAAACTGAGCTATTCTCAGGAACGGCAGCTCGGCATGGGCGCGCGTTGCGCGGCCTACGGCTGCGGCGTCACACGCCGCACCCACGCGGTGGCCGTATTGTGCTGTGTACTTCTGCTTGCCTATGAATAGAGCAAGTAGATATATTATGATCATAAATAACGACCAGACATAACGAGAGGTTATATAGAGTTTTACTATGCGGTCAGTACATGGCTATGCAAATAGACATGCAGTGTTGTCTATTCCACTTCTTATGAAAGGCCGATATAACTTTACTTGTGGACAGGCAATAACGCCCCACACAAAAAGCGCCCCGGATGGTGCAACGAACACCACTCCGGGACTTCGCCAGAATGAAAGAATGGTTTCATGTCAGACGCAAACCGCAATATCGCTGCAAACGCCACCGCCCGCAACCTCTCCCCCGCTCGCGTGCGCCAGTTCAAGGAAGCAGAGGCCCGCGTGAAGGCAAGCAACGCCCCCACGCTCGAACTGATCAAGCGTCTTACCCCGGCTGATAGCCAGATGGCCGCCATCATGAAGGCGTTTCCCTCGGTCAAGGTAGGTGAATATGACGAGCTTTTCGGCGCGGGTCTCTCCATGGTGCGCGACCAGCACGAGACAATGGCCCCCATCCTGACTTTTGAGGACCGCCACGGTATGAATTTTATGGCGCTCAAACTGCACCTCGACCGGATCGTTGATGGCGTCATTCGGTCAGCCTACGGCGCTGCACAGTTCTATGAAGCCCGCCGCGCAGCCGCCAAGGATGCAGCCGACGGTTTCGCAAACAACCACCGCGACGAAGACCGGCAGGGCGTCGATGGAGGCGATAACCGCGCCGTCAACCTCCGCCGCATCGCCGCCGAAAAGGCCGGTCACGCCTATTCTCTGGCCGTTGTCGCCGCCGGGGCCTGCGAAGCCTACCGCGACCTTATGGGCAGCGACTGGCAGCCGTACCAGCCCAAGAACAGCCGCAGCGTCTCCGAGCGCGCCGCCTCCGAAGAAGCCGCAGCCCTCGGCTTCTGATCCCTCCCGCCGGACCCGAAAGGGTCCGGTGCCTGTCCCCTCACAAGGAAATGCGCCCGATCATGCAACTCCCCTTGTTCAAAGCCCTCAAGACCATCAATATAGAAGATGAGCAGGCGACCGAGATCGTCGACTCAATGGAGGATTACATCGCCATGAAGATGAAAGAGGCTACCGCCCCGCTCGCGGCCCGTATTGAGGGCGTTGATGCCAAGCTTAGCGCACTCGATACCAAGATGGATGCGCTGCAATGGACAATCGGCATCATCGGCGCGGTGATCGCCATTGCTACCGCCTTCTCAGGCGTGGCCCGTTTCATCACCCATTAGACCGGCGTAACCTTCGGGCGAAACCGGGGCGGCTCTTACGAGCCGCCTTTTTTGTTGCCCGCTATCCGGCCCAAAGCACACAGCGTCACCCGTGCGCAAAAATGGACACAAATCACGCATCGGGGCGTTCGTCGCCTCGCGGGGCCGCGTTGCCCCCACTTGCCACATATCCACAGCGCACGCGCTCTCGACTCTTGACGGTCGAGCGCGTGCGCTGTGGATATGCTCCGGCGTCCCTTGCGGGACGCCTACGGCCCTTCGGGCTGGAAAGCAGGGACAACGCTCGCATCGAGACCATCAATCAGCGTTTCTCGGCGCTTTGTGCGGCTGGCTGGTCCTGCTTGTGGACCTGTGACGAATCAAGCTGGCACCACAAGACGTTGCTCTTTGGATCGGCCACCATATTCTCAAGGCACTGGCCGCCTACCATTGCCTGATACCCGATGTGCCTGTGCTCCCACCAGGCGCCCGCTCCCATCAGGCTAACGACCGTAATCACCGCCGCAATGAAGCCCGTCACCGCCCAGCGGATCGTGGTCGGCCGCGTGATGTCCAGCATCGCCCCTTCCAGCTCGCCCTTCCACATGCCGAGGAAAGCTCCCTTCAGGGACGCCAGGGCTTCGTTGACGATCGCGCCCACCATCACGTTCGCCTGCTCCGTGCTGAACTGCTCGGTCCGGACACGGACGGTTTCGGCCAGCTTCACCGCTGCCGCGGATTGCGCGCGGATGATCTCCATCTCGTGATCGGCCGCCTCGCGGATTTCCGGCACGATCTTGTCGAGACGGTCGGTGATCGCGATGCTGCGCGCCAGGAGCCCATCGATCGCCGCGCTCTGCTCGACCTGGTCATCGCACAAGGCGAGCAGCACCTGCCCCAGAGGCTCGTGCGGAAAGATGCCAGCATCGTTCATCGAGGCAAGGAGACGTTTGCGGCGGGCGAGCTGCAGCGCCTGTATTGTCGATGTCGAAACGGCGTCCCCGTTGCTGTTCTGTATATCGGCCGTCATATCGCTCCCTCCTGCGATCCGGAACGGGAAGCGGATTGACCAGCGTCTCTCGGGATTTCGATGGTTTCCGTGGCAATGAACCGGCGACTTTTTCGGCCAGCCTCATGGCTTCGCCAGCGCACAGCCCGAGGCGATCTCGCCACCAGCATCATGCAGAGCAGAACGGACGCATTGAACGCCGCATCATTCATCTCATCATGGAAGAACTCCCAGTGCATGGACGAAAACAGCGCCGGGTTCGACGGAATGGGGCAGGCATCGTCATGGCGATAGAGCGGACTGACAATCGCTCCGAACCTGTTGAGGAGCGCCACGGCATCCTCGATCCGAGCCTCTGTCTCGAGCGCGGTCAACTCGCCCTGATCGCGATTTCTTTCTCTCCATTGCTCTTCGAGTTCCTGAGCGGTCGGCAGACGCATGATCGTATCGACCGGTCTGTCGCCACACGTGATATCGAAGCGCAACGCGATAGGCGGAATGTAGACGACGGGGGATGCCTTGGTCCCCATGGCAGGCATATGGGAGACGAAATGGAGAATACCGCGCTGCCCGTCCGGATCGGCCACAACGAGAAATCCGCAACGGTCTGGAACGGTGAGCGTGTCTTCCGCAGGAAGACGTTCCGTGAAATCGGGGATCCATTCCCAGAAACTGGGCCCTGAAGGAAATCTCAAGGACGAGAATGAACGGATGGTCACGCCGTAATCATTGACACGCATGAACTCCGCTTCCGCCGAGGCATGTCTGCCCAGAAGAAAGCGAGGTCCGTTATCGAGTAGCGCGAGGAAGCGGGATTTGGCGATTTCGCCAAAAGGATTGGTCCCCTGTCGCATTTTGTCGAGGAGGACGGGGTGTAGGGTCTTGTCGAGAACTCGGGTCATCGAAACCTCGGAGAGGCAATAGAAAAACCGGGGCCGATCGCCTGGCGACCGGCCCGCTGCGACGTAAGCTGAAACGTCACTGCCTGCGCGTCAGAGGAAAAGCTCAGGATGACTTGTCATCTCGATGTTCTCCATGAGGCGCTCGTACCATTTGCGCGTCATCGCACGCCAAAAGATGCTCTGTGCCGTGCCTGAGCTGGGGCGAGCCCCCTCAAGCGCCTCGAAGACCGAAATATTGGCCTTTTCCATCTGGGCCAGACAGGGCAGATAAGGCACTGTCACGGTAATGGCGCCCGCCTTGATCATCGTCTCCACGCGTGAATCCGTCTCGAAATGGCGCTGAACCGCATCGAGATCAGTCGACGTCTGACCAACGCCGCCATTCAGGAAGAGAACACGAGGCGCCTTCGCGAACGGACCATTCACAAAGCTGCGATAGACATTCTCGATATCGTCGAAGCCCGTGCCCATGAAGCTCCAGACCACGAGCCGGACATCGCTGTCTTTCAGCATGGTCATAAGATCGAGTTCCTCTGCCAGTCGGCTCGGCATGGTGTCATTGCCGCCGAGATCGAGGATCGTCGTATTGCGCTTACCGATGCACTGGTCGAACGCGCCGCTCACCCATTCCTTCATGGCATCGAAATTGCGCGATGCCGGGGGAGGTAGCAGGATATCGCTCCGGCCCCTGAATTGTCGGGTCAGGGTGTCGTTATTGATATCGCCATCACCGATGACGATATCGCCGCGACCGGCGCGGAACGCCGTTTCCGAAATTGTACCCATCAGGGTACTGGCCCCCGACCGACCACGGCCGTCACGCCAGAACAGGGTCGCTTTTTTCGGCGTATCGTCCTCGGGTGTCACTCTGGCTGCCATAAGGGTTTTCCTTGCTTCGCCCCGTCCCAATGACAGGGCTACCCTTCTGGCCTATCCTTGACCGATCCAGAGAGCAGGCAGTTTTTTTCCTTCCTCCTCCATTTTTTTGAGACGGCTCTCCATTCTGTCGCTTTCGAGCCCCGCGCTGTACCAAGCGGCCATAAGCATACGTTGCTCGGAATCTGGAGCGCGACCCGGAAAATTGCGCTGCCTCTGCAGGAAGAGATAACGCCAGCAACGCAGCCAGTCGCGTTCATCGGTGAAGGTCATTTTCAGAGGCAGGGCTTCCATGCCTGGGACATCGAAACGATCCGGCCCGAGCCGCCAGTCCCGGTGATCCTTTTCCGTGGCATCGCACCATGCCTGTGTGATGATCTTTACATCCCCCCAAAGCTCACGGGGCAGCTGTCCCGGCCATCCCATATCCGATCGTTCAAGCTCTTCCGGCGTCGGATCTGCCATCAACTCCACTTTGGGCTGGCGCTTGCGCCGGAAATAGATGGTCGGATCGTCTGGATGGGCGAATGGGTGCCTCTCACCCTTGCCGCCTGAAGCCGTGGGGGCCAGGGACGCAGTGTGATCGGTTTTCATCGGCCGCGCCGGTTCAGGCATGGGATAGGCTGGCGGCGCGCTCGCACGCAGGACTTCCGGACTATAGACGGGTCGCCTTCCCTGAAAGCGATCGGAAGGGTCCGGACGCCCGATTTCATGGGGTTTCAGCGCCACATCCTGCAGGCGTGTGCCCTGCCTTACAATGTCGCCGATAGCCTCCTGCGCCGCCTTGCGCGCCTCTTTTCTTCTCAGCTTATCTAATTCAGCCTCTTCCTCGGCCCGGATGCGCGCTTCCTGAGCCGCCTTCATTGCCTCCCGGACGCGATACCAGGTGCGCTTGACGAGAGTAGGCGAGGCAATGCCGCCATCAATCCGACGAAGCCCCATGCGCTCGATAATCTCAGCATAGGGCTGCCAGCGCACGCATTTGCCGGTCCAGCCCGCATTGAGCCGGTCAAAGTGCTCCTCGAAGAACCGATAGATGGGCGAGTGGGTCCATTGCCCGCGCTGGTTGCGCAGCAACAGATCAATACCCGCCTCAAGATCGATCACGGTGCTCATGACGCTTCTCTACCAGTCCAGCCGGATCGGCGTCAAGGTGGACCATGCATGGTGTCAGAGTGATCATCGGATGGACACCAAGTGGGGACACGGTGAGATGGAAAATGGGTCTAACACACAAATGCAGACTTTCAGTCTGCGTAGACTGTCGAAATCAGGACCACAGACATGGACGCGTCGGCGAGGCGTGTAGAAAGGACCAAGCGCCTCATATGAAGCGGTTCCCTGACGGAGAACTTCTGGCAGTGTTGGGCCTCTGCTGGCTTGCTCTGGATTGGGATGGTAAGGTCTGGCTCATGACCATACCTGACGATTTCTGGCACTGCCTCGATGCGCTGGGGATAGTTTGTGAAGCCTACCGATCGGGCACCGGCCATGATGCCGTTCTCGTCGGTGGGGCCGCGACCGTCATCTATACTGCCGGCGCGTTCTCATCTGGCGATTTCGATTTTGTGGTGATCAACGATCAAGCCTTCGACCAGGCCATGATCGCATCTGGGTTCAGGAGAGAAGACAGATGCGGAAAGCTGCGTGTCGGATACTACCATCCCGATCATCCACGCTACGGCGTTCAGGCAGTGGGGAGCGCACTGTTTGACGGACGAGCCGACAGAAAGAGGCTGTTCGCCCTGCAACTACGTGAGGGACCAATTGTCAAACTACCTCGTATTGAAGACATGATCGCCGACCGTCTGGCGCAGTTTGCGGTAGCTTCGCCCTCGGACGATTCCCGGCTCCGCCAGGCGACGGTACTTTTTCGTTTGGCCGAAAAGCTCGATATGGGATATCTGCGTTTGAGATGCAGTGAAGAAGGTGGCGACTTCACGCTTTTGGAGAGACTGTGAGATGTCACGTGTCAATCGACCCGTTCGATGGGACCAGATGCAAAAGCGAATACAGGCACGCAAGGCAGCTCTGGGTATCACGGATAGTGCCGAGAGCGTGGAGGCACTGCGTAACAAGGGGGGCAACCGGACGGCTGGTAAGCGTGAGCTTCTTCGCCGTGTGACCCAGAGATCGATCGATGCCGGTCTCGAGCCAGTAGCGGCCTATTTCTAACTTTAAGTTTTTGAGACGGGCAGCGTTTGATCTGTCGCTGACATAGACGGGCAGACGTTCGCTACATTTGCTTTTTGACTGTCGGCTGGGAAGGCTTTGAGCATCAAATGAGTGCCTGTGTCATTTTAGGCCTCGAATTTGTTGTGGCAAGCTGTAGAATCTCACCTGTTTTCAGGCCTTGAAGCCAAGGCGGCTCGGCCAGCAAGGGGTGAGAGTATCATGGCCGAGAGCCAAATCGAGTGGACCGACGCGACTTGGAACCCTGTTGCTGGTTGTTCTGTCATGTCGAGCGGATGCACAAACTGCTATGCTATGCAGATGGCGCGTAGGCTCGAGGCCATGCAGGTCGAGAAATATAAGGGCTTGACACGCCTTTCTGCTCAACGTGCGGTTTGGAACGGTAAGGTCCGTCAGGACTGGAACAGCCTCTCGATCCCTCTATCATGGAGGCGACCGCGCAAAATCTTCGTAAATTCGATGAGCGACCTTTTCCATGAAAGCGTGCAGACAGACTTCATCAAGGCCGTATGGGACGTGATGGCCAGAACCCCGCATCATCGATATCAGATATTGACGAAGCGACCGGAGCGAATGGCTGAGGTTGTGCCGGGCATTGTCCAAGAGCCACTAGAGAACGTCTGGCTTGGTACCAGTATCGAATGTGCTGAAGTTGCCCATCGCCTCGAGCACCTCCGTCACATTCCTGCGGCTATACGATTCATATCATTCGAACCTCTCATAGCCCCTGTTGGCCAACTGGATTTGTCCAATATTCACTGGGCGATTGTGGGCGGAGAAAGCGGGCGGAACGCGCGGCCTATCAGGGAAGACTGGATTGATGAGATCCATGATCTTTGCCGCATCCATGGCACGGCATTTTTCTTCAAGCAGTGGGGCACCTGGGGCAAGGATAACAAGAAACGGTCCAAGAAGGCGAATGGAAGAGAGTATCGGGGAAAGACCTGGGACGAGATGCCTACGTCTGCGCCCGTAGGCGTCCTCTAGCCAGAAGGGTCGAGTATCGGATGGTCGCAAAAAAAGATAAATATCCGTGGAGTAATGGCGCTCCTATCGACGACCACACAAGAACGAAACACAACATCCTCCGTCAGTATCTCGCATGTTACTTCGATGTTCGCCTGGCCAACCCACAAATCCGGGAGTTCAAATTCGCGATCATTGACGGATTTAGTGGTGGAGGTCGTTACGAAACGGGCGAGCCTGGATCGCCCTTGATTATACTGGAAGAGATCAGGCGGGCTTTTTTTCGCGCGTCAGTAAGACGTCAGGTTAATAATATGCCTGCGGTGAAGCTCACCGGCATTATCATGTTCAACGATGCGTCAAGAGGCTATAGGATTCCTCAAAGAACAAATATTGACGTTTGAGAAAGCCCAAGATATTGCTCCGGAAAATCTACGCATAAAAATAATGATGAGCTGCGATACGTTTACAACGTTCTATGCTCGCGTAAGACAAGATCTGTTGAGCCTGAGGATAAGCAACATACTTGTCAATCTGGATCAATGCGGAAATATCCTCGTCCCTGTTCCGATCATAAAAGACATCATGTCGAGCTTCAGATCTGGGGAGGTATTGCTGACATTCCTGATCCAGCCTTTTTTGACATATTTGCCTCATCATGACGACAAACGCCTGCGTCGCATTTTTCAAAGTCTGGGTCTTGACCCTGACAAGGCAGAGGAACTGGCGTGGACGCAGGACGGTGTCTATCTGAGTTACGATGAGCGCGTAGGGCGTGCGGAGATGCTTGTGTACTCTGAGTTCACAGAGCGCGCGACTTATGTCAGCCCCTTTGCTATTTATAATCCCGTTGGTTGGAAATATTGGAGTGTCCATTTTTCCAACATATCTCGTGCGCGAGAAGTATACAATTCGGTATTGCACGAGAATTCTTCCCATCTCGCACACTTCGGGCGTTCCGGGTTGCAGATGTGGTGCTCAGATTTGGCCACTGACGGGGCCTTGTACCTTTTCGATGATCGTGCCCGCGAAAAGAGCCGGATACTCCTCACGGATGATATCCCGAGGGAGGTGGAGCGAATGGGAGGCGCCACAGATATCAGGCAGTTTTTGGAGCAGTCATACCGGAACTCCGTTGCCCATCGTGAAGATCTGCTGGAATCGGCGTCAGGTAATCCAGATCTACAAATTATGACAAGGAACGGTAACCCACGGCGAAGCATCAAAAACATACGCTTCGATGACAAATTGGTACTTAGGCCACAACGATCCTTCTATCTGCCAACAAAATAATCAGGCGAAGGAATCTGTTTCAGACTGGGAGCATGTTCGGTAAGCATCTGTCCATATTCGGGATGAGATGATTTGCCCCTGCCACCATCTGACTTGATACGACTATGGAAGACGGAAGTCGCTGAGAGGCGGGGAGGATCTTCGGGCGGGATAAAGCCGGAGAGCTCATGGTCGTGGGGGGATTATGATTGCGTTGGGTAAGGAATTCTCTTACTTTAAGGCTCATGATAACGAGTAAAATCTCTACGAAGGCTCAGACCACGATCCCTCAGTCGGTAAGGGTCGCGCTCGGTCTGCAGGCTGGAGACACTGTTGGGTACGCGATAGAGAATGATCGGGTTATTCTGACGCGGATCTCTGCGAGAAAAGAGGGAGATGATCCCTTCGTCACATTCTCCGAGTGGGATAGCCCTGAGGATGAGACGGCGTATCGTGACCTTTGACGTGTGGGACGTCGTGGCGGTCCCGTTCCCCTATACAAACCGATCGGTCCAACAGCGACGACCGGCCCTCGTCGTCGGACGACACAGCCATGAAGGCGGACCGCCCTTATTATGGGTGCTGATGATCACTTCTGCATCGCATCGAACGTGGCATGGAGATGTCGTCATCAGCGACCCGGATGGCGTTTGCCTTCCAGCGCCATCCATGGTGCGAACCGCGAAGATTGCGACAATCGAGGCTCGGGATGCGGAGAAACTCTCTTCCTTACCACCAGAAAACCGATCCGACGTCGCAGGTTACCTGAGGGCGACCTTTGCAGATCTCGCGCATAAAGAAGGCGACCAGTGAGTAGGGCCGCGCCTCACCTGCAAGTCAGTGAACTCGAGGTGATCGTGGCGGTCGCAGAGGGAGAAAGCGTTCACCTAAGAGCGCCGTTCCATCCTGACCTGGCATACCGGGCGCGGGGATATAGGGGACGTTGGATCCCGGACAGGAATGCGTGGAGCTTCGAGCGGGCATACGAGCATAATGTGCGTGGGATATGCATGTCCATCTGGGGGGTGGATGGGTATCCGGAGCGGTTCGAGGATCTGTGCGATCTTGAGATCATCGTATCCGCGCGCGAGACGCCGACCGAACCCTTCTATCGCTTCAATAGCGATCTCTATCTGGGTGGGCGCCATATCGCAGGGGTACTCAGAAAGCCCAGTATCGTGCGCCCCGGGAAACAGGTGAGTTATCGCAAAGGCGGCCCGGTCTTTCACAGGGAAGGCTGCGGCTGGTGGTTACAGGTTCCAGGAGGAGCAGAGTTTGTGATCCATCAGGTGCCGCGCATGGCCATACCCTATTTCGAGCTTTGCCTTGAAGGCCATGGCGTCTTGCGCGTGCTGAGCCCGTCCGATGAGCGATGCCGTAAAGAATAAATGTTCACACTCACGCATGGTCCACACTGCATCGGAGCAGAATATACTCAGATCTTCGATAGGGAATGACCCGATATATTCCCGCCGTACTCTCGTCGGTATATGTCTCCCCATCGACCGACCATTGCCAGAAACGTCCGGTGAGCATCACGTAACCCAGGATCCTGTCTGACCTGGAGTGGCGCACCATATACCTTCGGACAGGCGGCAACCGCTTGGCGCGCTCGCGTAACCGGACCAACGATTTGTCTGGTGTCCGATCATCAAGCATCGCGCCGAACGGCCTTTCCAATGTCTGGGGATGTCCGGCGAGATAGGCCTGCCGACGGGCCGTTGCGCGATCAGGTCTGATCGCATGCGACGATCCGATTTCTGCAAGATCGATCGACGGACATGACCTGTGTTCAGTCACCGTTTCTGTAAGCGGCGTCATAGCGGTGCGCGACGGTGTGCAGGTCTTTCGCAACCTGAGTGGATGGCAATTATGCGACTGCTGAGAAAAGCGGTGGGGTTTTAAGCCGTCTTTTGTTTTTTCGGCTTTGCTGCCGGGAGTGCCTTTCGTTCTTCGGGCGGATTGAGCGCGTCCTTGACCGACTTGCCCGGTGCGAACCGCATGCCGCGCGAAGGCGGGATATCGATCGTCTCCCCTGTTGCGGGGTTCCGACCCTGGCGCGCCGCATTGTGTTTCAGCGCGAATTTCCCAAAGCCAACCAGAGCGACGTCTTCATCGGCCGCCACGGTCTTTACGATGGTGCCGAAACTCGCCTGTATGACGCGTTTGACATCCTGCATAGGCAGTCCGGTTTCCTGACTGACCTGAGTGACGAGATCATGCAGATTCATGGTCCAACTCCCTGAGTAAGATACAACGCTAATGCGGCCCCTGCACCGAGCGCAATCGTGTCCCGTCAAGACAACGCCCTTTTTCTCAGGGCTGAGCAAAAAAACCTGCTCGAACTCTGGATGGATCAATCGAAGACTGGCCTGACCATGAACTGGAAAGGCCCTCATCATGTCCCCCTCAGACTCAACACTGTCTGCGATCGGTATCAAAGTCGAAACCATTCGCCTGGAGCAGGAACTCCTCATTCAGACGGTTTTCGCGCAGGGCAGGCTTTTGTCCCAGATCCACGCCGCCCTCCATCCCGAAGAACCGCCCAAGGGTGAGACGGCGACGGCCCTTCTCAAGGAGCTGATCGAGGCGGTGAAGAGCATGCATGATGATATTCGTCGCCTGCCCGGCTTCGATCCGGCATCGCATAAGGCTGGGCACGGGGCATGATCACCTACAGCAAGATCTCTGCGAAAGGGCAGGGCGCCCTTATCGTCGATTATATGAAGGAGGGCAGGGCGCAGGCGGATAAAGACGTCCGGGTCGAGGAGGATCCGTCAGCCGATCGTGGTGGAAGGGTGGCCGCGCAGACGCGACAGGAAGAGCCGCGTCCTGTCGCGCCAGCCGTGCAGGAGCCCGCTTCCGGGCCAGAGGTGACGACAGCGCCTGTTGCACCCCAGGAACCGTCAGGTCCTTCGGTCGCGCAAGACCCCGTGATCCGCGACGAACCGGTCAGCGCGCCTAAGGTCGCACCAGAGCCAAAAGCGGAGCAGAGTGCAGGCACACCGGCCCAGGATGTTGACGGGCCCAGCGTTGAGCCGGAATCCCAGCCCGAGCCAGCCGCTTCTACTCCCGGAAACAGAGCCCCCGCTCAGGACGAGATCCCGCCCGGGTTCGACGAGGAGTACAGGGCCAGTCTGGAGGCCGAAACCAGGGCGAACCGGGAAGCGGACCGCGCGCAATCGGCCCGCGAGCCTGCCGCAACACCACAGGAGGACGAGCAGCGTCGTCGCGATGATGTCGAGCATGCGAAGAAGGCGGAGGATCGCGCGCCTGAGGGAAGGGATAGTCCCAGCGCACAGGAGAGTGGGCAAGAGCCGGGTGATCTTGAAGAACAGGCTAAGCCTACTAATCTTCCGCCCAATCCGGCATCCTCGATGCCCGCCGAGGAACCGACACAGTCCGCTCCCAACAGCGCTCCCGATGAAGCCTCCGCGCCGACACCTGATGTCACTGCAAAGACGGCAGAAGCCGAACGCCCGCGGATCGGCGTTCCGTTTCCCAATTTCGGATTCAAGCTTGGCAAGCCCCTTTCGGAGCGGGTGAAGGAGGCGGGCAAGGTCAAAGAAGCCGAGAAGGCACTCAACCTTGCCCTGCGTCAGTGCCATGTGGCGAGTGACGGGTTGTCGGAAAGCGTCAGTGCGCTGAGCAACCGCTTGCGTCCCATCAATGACGAGATTAACGCCTTTGGATCAGAGAATAATCTGAGCCGCGTCGCCGTCATCGCCGAGATGAAAAAGGACGGCAAGGCCGCCCATCTGCGCACCAAACTCGATGAGGCAATCGCGGCTGATCCGGAACTGGCCGCCCAGTACGGCAAGGTCCAGGCAGCCGTGAAGAACTGGGAGGTCCAGCGCAAGGCTGTCCAGCAGGTCGCGATCTCCCAGGGCAAGACACTCGATGACGATGCGCTCATGCATATCAACGAAAAGGACAAGAAGCTCGCAGGCCGCATGCAGTCCCAGCCCGGCCAGCAGGAGGGCAAGAGCCTGTTCGAGGAAATTCCCGAGCAGATCCGCAAGCTGTTCGAAAAGGTCAAGGAGGCCATCCAGCGCGTCTTCAACCGGCAACAGACGCAAAGCCAGGAGAGCGGCATGTCGCGCGACGTCTGATGCGAAAGGGGAAAAGCGCCATGATCGGTCCGTTAGCAGTCCTTATGTTGCTCGTTCTGGGGGTTGCTCCTGCCCTGGCGCAGGACAGTACCGCCGCCACGGCGGCCACGCCGACCTGGAACTATGACACCAGTGATGACTGGACGATCTGGGCCCTTCATACCCTTTCCCCGATCGGTGCTGGGGCCAGTACGGTCACGGGCACGATGTATCAGATCATCAATGTCCTCGTGGCCGGCCTGGGTAGCATCTATGCGCTCTATGCCCTGATGCTCAAGGGTCATGAAGTCAGCGAGACGGGCGAGATCCTGGCGAACAAGTTCAATGGCATGGTCGTGCCGCGCTATGTGCTGGCCAGCGCCATGCTGATACCGGCGCCTGGCCTGAACGGGCTGAGCCCCGGTCAGGTCGTTTTCGTCGATGGTATCGGGGTCGGCTCGATAAACGCGGCCCGGATGCTCAACAACGCCATTATCGATGCGATCGGCCCACGCGCCCTCCCGATCGCCGATCCGATCGTCCCCAATACGCGCACCGTCGTGCAGGGCGTCATCGCCAACGAGATGTGCCGAGGGCTGATCAACGCCTTTACCAACAACAATCAGTCCGTTCCGGAGCCTGTCTACAAAAGCGATTCCTATGGCATCAAGCTCGATTATGGCCTGCCCGATGTCTGCGGCTCAGTCTTTGTCTCTCATGCGAATGCGAGCTCACAGGGAACATTCCTCAGCTTTCCCGATATCTCGAATGACCAGATCGCAGCGTTCAAGACGTTGGTCACAAATGTCCGCGCAAAAGTCGTGCCGATTGCCCAGGCCATGTACACCACCCATAGCGCAGCGCCTCTAACCGGCCTTAACGCCATCCTGATGGACGAGGCCAACACCTATAACAACGCCCTGGTCAACGCCTCGGTGACAGCGATCGCTGCGATGCGCAATACGGCCAATGGTGGCCGCGAGGATCCCGGGATCGCCGAGATGCATCGCCTCGGCTGGTCGGGCGCGGCGGCCTATTATCTCGAAATTGCGCGGCTCAATTCACAAGTCCTTGGCGCGTCGTCGATCACACCGACTGTGACGGCTCCCAGTTACTACATGCTCGGCAGCTATCTCGCCGAGGATCTCAAACCGTATATTGAAGCGCTCGAAACCTATCAGGCCGAGCAGGATGCGTCTCTTACGCTGCTCGATACGTCCAAGGTGCCCGGTCAGGCGCCAGAGCTGGAAGCGGGAGCTGATCAGGACGCGCCGTCAGCGCTGTCGTCACCCTTCGACTGGGCGCTGCGCAAGCTGCATATCAACGAGTATTTTACAACGACCGTCATGTCGCTGGTAGCAGCTCCGGCGGCAGGGTCAGGCTGGACCGATCCTACCGCGTCCATAATCCATATGGGCCATTTCCTGATCCATTCGTCCTTCGCCACGATGGGCCTCCTGGCGCTGTCAGAAAGCGACGCCGTTCATCAGAGCGGTGCAAAGAAGCTGTTCAACGTGGCCAAGAACGCTGTCACGGGCAATGAAGTCGGCGCTGCCCTGTCAGCCCTGAATTTCGTTGGGGGAGGGCTCCTGTCCCATCTGGCACCCGCCATCATGAGCGCGCTTCTGGCGCTCCTGATCCCGGGGCTGATCCTCGCCTATCTCCTGCCGATGATGCCCTTCATGTATTTCTTTGCCGGTGTCATGGGGTGGTTCATCATCCTGATCGAAGCCGTCATTGCTCTGCCGATCGGGGCGATCGCGCATCTCGTTCTCGGCGGCGAGGGACTGCACGGCAAGGGGATACGGGTTTACGAAATGGCCTTTCATATTCTGCTGCGGCCGATCCTGATGCTGGCAGGACTGATGATGAGCTACACCCTGTTTTCCCTCGGAAGCTGGTTCCTGATGAAGGGCATGGCGATCTGTGCGGGCTTCGTCCTCGCCAACGGCTATCTGCTCGATAATCTCCTGGGTGACATCGTCATCATCGCGGTGTTCGTCTCGGGCGAGATGGCGCTTGCCAATCTCTGCTTCCGCCTCATCTCGACCATTCCCCATCACGCAACGGCCATGGCCGGGTTCGCCTCGATCGGACGCGTAGACAGCGATAGCTGGGTAAGTGACACGACTGGCAAGCATAGCCAGGGCAAGGCGCTGGAGGAAACGCGTAAGCTGGCCCAGACCGCCATGAGTGAAAGAAAATAATGATGGATCGGCAACCGTCTCTATCGTATCGTTGTTACCAGAACCCACGAACGGCGTCAGGAGGAGCATATGGATACATTCGAATATCAGGCGCTCCTGGACATCCGGAATGCGACGCGCCAGTTTGCCAAAACCGGGCAGAACACGGTTCCTGTGGAGCTCTATCGCGAGCAGCAGAAAGAGCTGGCCGGGGCACAGGCCTATATCGCCGCCTTGCAGGGCCAGCTGGCCGACACGAAGGCGCAGCTGAAGACAGCCGAGGATCGCGCAAGGCTCCACAAGATGCGCGAGGAGGTCGAGACCGGCAATCTGGCGAACTGCAAGAAACTTGTTGCCGAACTGCGCGCCTACTTCCGCCCCAAGGTCGCACGTCTCGAGGAAGAGAACGCAGCCCTCAAGCAGCAGCTCGCCGGCAAAGCCTGAATCAGGTCTTTCGGCTCGCGGGTATCTTCATGGCGGGGTCCTTTCTCGCAGGGTGCGCTGCCGGTAACATCCGCTCGGCGCCCCGACGGGGGCCGGCACCTCCTCCTGTCGCTCATGCTCTCTTCGATCCCTACGCCCCCTATGCGAGCGCGCCCGTTATCTGGAAACCGACTGTCGCTCCCCGCATGCAGCTTGGACGACCGCGCGATCCCGTGATCGAGGCCGGGCGGCCGGACTACGAAAACGCGCCGTGGTCGATCAATCAACAAGGGAAGAAGGCAGGGACGTTCTGAGGACAGAGAAGAGTTGATGGGGACATGCAAGAGAATGCTCCTCTAAGCGTACGTGTTTCTGTACTCTGGAAAATTCAGAGCGGGGAGATGTCATGCCAACCCTTTCATACACCGATTTGAGGCAGAACCTGGCGACCGTATTGGATGACGTCGTCGAAAGCCGCGCACCGGTTACGATCACCCGCCAAAAAGGACGGGGCAACGTCGTCATGCTTGCGGAAGAGGAATTCGTGGGATGGCAGGAAACTGTCCATCTGCTCGCGAGCCACGCGAATGCCACTCGTCTGATCGGAAGCTTGCAGTCGGCTCTCTGCGGAAACGTCCAGGAAAGGGATCTGGTCCCAGCTGCAGCCAACCCTGAGCCGTGAAAGTCTGCTTTACGCAGCAGGGGTAGGAAGACTACCTTTTCTGGACCGACACTGATCGAAACACCCATCGGAGAATCAACGACCTGATCAAAGAAATCAGGCGATCTCCTTTCAAAGGTCTCGGCAAGCCTGAGCCTCTCAAGGGCGCTCTTTCCGGATGTTGGTCCCGGCGTATCACCGGCGAGCACCGTCTTGTCTATCTCGTGGCAGGGACTCCCGGCATCGATCAGCAGATGCAGATTATCCAGTGCCGCTATCACTATTAATCGATCACGCCTTGATGTCGGCGCGATCGATCGTAGCCAATCGCTTCTCATTGATCGCGGATGAAATCGCCTGTCGGATCGCATTCGTCAGGCGCTCTGGTAGCAAACCGTATTCGTAAAGCCCCGGGCGACCGGGGATTGGCCTCATATCCGGCGAAGGCCAGATATCCAGATTGGCTTCATCGAGAATGATCCACGACGTCCTTGCGGGATCGAGACCCAGGTGTTGCTTTAGTTTTGGCGGGATTTCAATGGCGGCGGTCTCATCGCCCGGCCGTTGGGTCGTGATCGGCAGGATCATCGCTTTCTGCTCCCCGGAGGCGCCGATGATTGCGGCGACGATACAGGCCGGTCGCTCCTTTTCGCCGATCCGCTGCCCTGCATTATGCTGTCGTTTCCATACATACTCGTATCGAAAAACCAATCCGGGACGCGCTACGGGAAGCACCACGCATTAATCGTCCAGCAAATGGTCGAGCGCTGCCTGCGCCGGGTTCGCATAGGGCTCGCTAAGTGCGTCAGCAAATTCGTCCGGAAGGTCCTCAATGGCTACGACAACTCTATCACGCCGTCTCAGGCGTTCGAACTCATCGACAGGCATGATGACCAGCCTGTCGCGACCATGATAACTCACCGTTACTGACTCGCGTAGAGCAGCCTCCTGCACACGGGCGACATTGCGCTGAAGATCTAATGAACTGAAGCGCTGCATGGCTCTCTCCCTCAATATACGTAAATTATGTATTTTACCTCCGCAATGGTCAAATAAAAACAGCTGGATCAGAACCGGCTACGGTGCCTGTTCGGCTATCAACGATATCGTCGTGGCCATGCCGCGCTACCGGCTTTCAGAAACTGCCAGAATGAGCCTCGCGCGCCGCATCTGAGACGCCAGTTACCCAATGCCTGACGCAGATAGCCTGCTGCAAAAAGCAGGCCGACCAGCAGACTATCCATCACGAGGGCGGCGGAAGGCCGATGCCCCTGAACCAGGGCCGGGGTGAGCAGAGCAGCGATGTAGGCAATCCCAACACCGAGAAAGAGCCAGCAATTGCGCCATGAGCTCGCAATCGCTCTTCGCTGCGCGGGATCGGGTGCCCCTGTTCTGAGGAGCACGACATTCGGGCCCGTTGCGTCGGCCTGCTGATCACCGTTTTCCTGCGTGCCTCTTTTGGCAGCACTCCAGACATCGTTAAGCAGGGCCCAGCCCGACATGATACCCTCGATATTGGCGCTGCGCCTGAGATTGCGCATAGGGCTGGGCAGGGCAATCAGCTTCAGGATCGTGCGCAGCCGGCTCATGGTGCGGCTCGCCCAGCGACATCGAGCAGATCGGCCGGAATGCCATCCACCTTGTGCTCGACACCTGTCGTGTCGCGCCAGGCAAATGTCGGCGTCCCCTGCAGACCGATCTCGTGGGCGGTGTTCCTGTTCTCGATGAGTTTCAGAGACGCATATTCGTCATGCGGGAGCCCCGTCAGGAAACGCCCCGTGTCACTCCC
This sequence comes from Asaia sp. As-1742, assembly GCF_011753235.1. Classification (NCBI taxonomy): domain Bacteria; kingdom Pseudomonadati; phylum Pseudomonadota; class Alphaproteobacteria; order Acetobacterales; family Acetobacteraceae; genus Asaia; species Asaia sp. As-1742. Next base: position 48,089 of record NZ_VWWA01000014.1, read on the forward strand.
GCCCGCGCCGCCCGAACTGGCGGCCGTGTCGAGTATCCTGAGCCATAGAGGCGGTAACGCCTCTGCACCGGCCGTCAGAAGTGCCTGTGCAGCTGGAGTGCTCTGCCCATTGTTTTCATGGTCGTTGACCGCAATGGGGATCAGCGTCAGCCGCAGATGGCCATTATCCACCAAGGGCTTGAGCGTCAGCCAGGCGCGCTGGGAGTATCCGCACAGGGGATCGATTACCATCCATAGATGCGGCGCGCCCACTCTGCCGATCGAGCCGCCCCAGGCATGGGAAAGTCGGGTCGCCGGACCGGCATTGGTGTCCGACGCACCGGAGGCAGGAACGCCCACGCGAACGACCGGGACAGTGCCTGCGATCGAGTGGATCTGCGAGCGGGTGATGTTCTCACCATCGAGCGTCCACATCACGCCGCCGATAGGCCGCTCACCGTCCGGCGTGATGTAATAGGTCTGGAAATGAGCCCCCTTGCGCGCAAACACCCCTCTCATGCCATGACAGATCCCAAGATCGAGGAGGGTTCGTCCATCCTGTGACAGGGCCTTGAGTGCCGGTATGGCGGTGATCGCATCGGGCGCAAAAGGGTGCAACGGCAGATCCGGCTGGCAGGCCGGGTCGGCGATCGCTCGCGTTTCAACCGCTGGGATGCTGCGGGCAACGGCGGGTGGTGCGGGGGTAGCGTTCACCGGCTGGATCGCCGGGCATTGCTGGGCGAATGCCGGGGAGGGCAGGGAAAGCAGGCATGGGATCAAGGCAATCCCGGGGATCAGCGCACGCATCGGTTGAGTCCTTGGCAGAGATGATATGCCAAGCCTCCGACGCCTCTATCCAGAGAGCGACAGGCAAATTTCAAAAAAAAGAGGCGGATGCGAAAATAACCGCTCGCTCTCTGGATCGCCCCGCCTGACGATCGCGGAAGGCGGCCAAGCCCTGGCCACCGTTTTGGCTTGGGAGATCCAGGATGAGCCTACCCTTACGGCGCAACGCCCATCGGACTGGCCGAGGGATCCTGGAAGCTCACAATCACTGTCAACCATCGCCGAGGAAGCCAAAAATGAGGCATTGGCGTGTCCGCTTCCTCAGTGATCATCTTCGCCTTGTCGTGCACAGCCTCGTTTACGGTGGTTGCGTGGCAGCACTGGCCGGCGGCGTCTACGGTTTATGGGTCAGCGTAGAGCAAAGGAAGGAATACCTGCATGCCAGTATCGTTGGACAGACTATTAGCCGGGGCGACCATCTCAATACGGAGCGTCAGCTCAACGATCTCCGTCAGGCGATCCTGTCGTCAGCCCTGTCCGCTGATGAAAAGAAGCGTCTTCTGACCGTATCCTCGTCCGCCAGGCCTTTCGTTTTCCGCTCCATTGCTCCGTATAATGAGGCTCTTCCGAAAGGCCTGCCCTTTCTGGTGAACCAGTTCCTGCGGATCAACAAAGAAACGGTTGCAGAAGACAAACGGGGCATGGCTTTGATGGCGGCTGTGACATCCTACACCCCGGAGCAGGTCAGGGCGCCTTGAGGTTCGAGACGCTTCATGGCCAGTGTTTGCCTGCCCCACTCCAAGGAGAACAGATGATGGTTCGACAATACCGCCTCGCGGCCCTAATGCTTATCGCCATCACAGGGCTTGCCATACTGCCTCTCGAGACCATGGCGCAGACTGGGCCGGCTGGAGCGCAAAAGGGCTTCACCGACCAGGAGCTCGAGCGCATGTCACAGGAACGCCTGCGTGACATGCCCAAACGCGACTGGGGGCCGCCAGTACCCCAGAGCGCCGTACCGCCCGGTCCAAGGCTGTCGCCTCTGCCCGAGCCCGCAACATGCCTGAGCACGACGTCCGAGGACGAGCCGATCTTCGCCTCGCCCAATCTCGATGCCAGGCGGATCGGGATCGCGCCAGGACGGATCGCTGCAACGGGACTGCATCGGGGAGCCTTCACAAAGGTGCTCTACACAGGGACAAGAACCGGCTGGGTCGCAACGGCTCATCTTGTGCCGTTTCACGCAACAGGCGGCGGGAGTGCCACCTTATGTTTTGTCTCGGGCGTCGCACCGAATGGCATGATCGCCTATCATGTCGAGTAGAGGCAGGATCGGCCTCGCTCTTGCGATCCTCTGCTGTCCCCATGCCGAGGCCGCGCCCGAGGTGATCCCGACCATCCCTGAACTCGGCGGTCCCCATATCACCGCCGCCGGCGGTACGACTGGTGACGTGGGGGGAGGGAGCGACACGCAGGGCAGTGCGGGAACGGCAAGCACATCATCGCCCTGGACAGGGAGCATTACGAATAGCGATGCCATGTCGGCCCTGCAGGCGCAGAGCTATGGCAGTTCCGCAATTGCCGCTGCCGAGAATGCGGGCGTCAATCCAGCCACCCTTGCTGCTTTCGGGGAGGTGGAGAGCCATTACCAGAATGTTGGCAACGCCACTTCGTCCGCCCAGGGCGTATGGCAGATCACCCAGGGCACCTGGGACGACACCGTCAGCAAATACGGCCTGCCTTACACGGATGCGGACCGCGACAATCCTGCAGCGCAGGCGGATGTAGCAAGCCACATCATCGCGAGCTATTCCGCGACCGTGTCCGCGCGTACCGGCGAGCCCGCAACGACATTACAGGCTTATGGCGCCTATATGTTCGGGCCGACGACGGGTGCCAGTATCGCGGCGGAGAAGGATTCCTCGGCGCCACTGAGCAAATATGTCTCCGCCACTGCACTTGCCAATAATGGCATGTCCGGGTGGACTGTCGGGCAATATTACTCGACCATGGCCAGCCGCATGGGCAGTGGCTCATCCTCGCTGGTCTCAAGCGGATAGGGGCGTTCGAGTCTTCCCCATGAGGGCGATGATTCCTCTTTGCTGCCCGCCTGACCATCGGGCGCGGCTGAGTAGCCTCGGTGCAGAAATCGACGCGACCATAAGACGCCTCACGATGCCGTCGGCGTTTCTTAGGACAGAGCAGTGGCGTGCCTTCGCACCGTATCTCCCCGCACGGTTTCATCCTGAGCGTCCAGGACCTTATCTGCAGCCACGCCCTGTTCCCTTACCACTATGGGGCTGGAATCTGCGCGCGCTTCTTGAGCGCCGCGACTGGGATCGCATACGACGCGATGCCTACGCGTCATCTGGCCAGTGCTGCCGCATATGCGGGGGTGTCGGCGCCCAGCATCCGGTCGAAGCAGACGAGATCTGGGTCTGCGACGATGTGAAGCGTGTTCAGAGTTTGAGCACGGTCTGCGCGATCTGTCCGGCCTGTCATGCCGTGCGTCACTGGGGGCGCACGACCATGCTCGGAGCGCAGAGCATCGCACTTGAACATATGGCTCATGTAAACCGGCTTTCTCTCGCGGCCTGCCAGGCCCTTGTCGATGCCCGCATGGCGGAATGGGTAGAGCGCTCAGCCCTTGAGTGGACGCTCGACATTACCTGGATTGAAAACCGGTACGCCATGTCCCCTCGTCCCGATGCACGCGCGAACGCCGAGGCGGTCCACGCAGCCCTCCTTGCCCGTCACAGCCCACGCTAAGTTGAGGCAACCGGGTTTTTTCAAAAAAAATGCCTCTAACGTCATTTTAGGTGCTCGCTCTCTGGGGATTTCCGCGCCCTGCTGGACGCATGCGATGCGCTTTCGACTTTGTCGGGGCGCGTCCTGTCGCAAGCAGGAGACCTCATGAGCCGCCATTCCGATCCCCCGCCCACACGATTCCATCGTGCGACTCCCTTGTCAGGTTCTGGCGAGTCGCGCTCCTATTTCCGGCCCAAATCAGTGGGTTAGGTGAATGTCACACTTTGTCGCAGTCACCGGACATGGGATGCGAAATCTCCGTAAGTGCCTCTCAGAGCGCAGGAACACCCACACCTTTCGTGGCACGGCGTTCCCTTTTCTGTTCCCGACCCATCGGGGCTGCGGTCGCTCTCTGGAGCGTAAGGCCTGTCTGTACCCCGATGCGGCGCCTTTGCCGCATGGCGCGATCTCCCATGCGGAGGGCGCGCCTTCGTGAAGGGAGACAGAAAAATGCCAGCACGCACAACGCTCGACGAACTCTTTCGCAGGGTCGAGGAGACCGTGCAGCGACCCTCCTTGGAGGTGCGCCGCACGATCGAGGCTTTTTTCGAACTGATGCCTGAAGTGCTCGCCGAGACGGACATGCCGGTCCGTATCCGTCATTTCGGTCAGTTCATGCTCAGCGTGCCACGTCGGACCCATTACGGCATCCAGTCCCGCGCCAGGACTCTCAAGCCCGAGATCATTTTCAGAACCACGCCCAATCTCAAGACGCGTCTTGCCGAAGTAAAGCCGACCCCTGACCGGGCAAGCCTGCGACCTGCGACGGCAGATGACGAAGCCAATGAGCAGACAAAACATGACACTGACGATAAAGGATAGCGCGCCATACGGCACGTACGCCATGACCCTGCATCAGCGCCTCGTCAGAGTGCTGATGCATGACACACTGCTGGGTCGTACCTCGCTGCGCCGCCGCTTCGTCGCCAGGTTCCGCGACGATGCGACCGGGCCGGTCGATGCCACCCTGTTCGGTCTGAAAGTCCGGTTTCACCCCCGCGACAATCAGACCGACGCCAAGGGGGCGGTGTGTGGCAAAGCCTATAATGCCACGGAGCTGCGCTGGTTGGCCAAGGCACTGCATCCGGACGATATCTTCCTCGATATCGGCGCGAATATGGGGTTCTTCTCCCTGTTCGCCGCGACGCGTGGGGCGCAGATCGTGGCGATCGAGGCCAATCCCGTCCTGCAGGTGCGGTTCGAGGCGAGTTTTGGGTTCAACGATCTGCCTTGCACTCTTTTGCGCGGGGCAGTGGGGGACACGAACCAGCGGGTGCGCATGGCACCAAGAGACGATGATCTCGGAAGCGGGACGGTCGAAGACTGCGAGGAGGGGCGGATCGTCATGCGGCCGCTTCTGGCGTGGCTTGCCGAAGCCAAAGTCGAGCGGATCGACTGTCTCAAGATCGATATCGAGGGGTACGAGGACCGGGCTCTGATCCCGTTCTTTCGGCACGCTCCCGCGCATCTTCGCCCGCGCTATCTGATGATGGAGCGCGCGACGCATCATGCACGCCGCGAAGCCCTCGAAACCTGTCTGGTACGTTCCGGTCTGTACCGTCTCAAGCATCAGAGCCGGGCCAACCTGTTCTACGTTCTCAACAGACCGCAACAGGCGGTGCAGGCCGGGCGGGATGGCGAAAGCCAGTGGGTCTGGCAGAGCGCATGACGGCTTATCACTGGACCGGCTCATGTCCGGCATGCCATGCGCCCTTCGCGCATGAAACCATGATGCCTTATTGCATCGAGGAATGGACGATCCTCGGCTGCAGGCAATGTGGGTATCATGCTGTCTCCCCCCTTCCATCGCATGGGGCGATCGAGGCTCATTATAATAGTGACGCCTATCGGCAGGCCGACGATCTCCATTATGCGAAGTCCCGCTCTCGCAAACGGCGCGCCATGCTCCGGGCGTTGCGCCTCTGGCCGTGGTTTCGTGGCAGGACCGTGCTGGATATCGGCTGCGGTGGCGGGTTCATGGTCGAAGCCTTCGCCCTGTTTGGCGCACGAAGTGCGTCAGGTATCGATATGTCTCGCGCGGGTATTGCCTATGCTACGGTGCAGGCGAGGCGCGGCACATATCGTGTCGCCGATGTCGAGAGCCTTTTATCGGGACCGGAACGTTACGGGTTCGTTTTCTGCTCCGAGGTGCTTGAGCATCTACCCGATGCCACGCTGCTGCCGCGCGCACTGGCTGCCTGCGTCCAGTACGGAGGCTACGCTCTCGTCAATGCACCCGATATCGGGCATCGGGAGACACCGGCCGACCTCACGCAATGGCCAGCTTTGTGTCCGCCCGAGCACCTGCAATGGTTCACCTCAGACGGTTTCGCTGCCGTCATGGAGCGCCATGGTTTTGTGCGCAAAAGACGCCTGCGTGCACGGGGGGCGGCATTCTCCGATCTTTTTTTGCGGGTCGATGAAAAAAACCCATCGCTCTCTGGATCGGGATCGGATGTGCTTTCTCAAGGAGACCGGATGGGTCTCGATCACAGTCTTCGGCCATTGCAGGAAAGAAAACGCCATGTTGACGCTTTATAGCCGCCGGAGGCCCGGCCCCGGCACTTTCAGAACGCGCTGCGTTCTTCTGGCGGCGGCCGGCCTTGGGCTCTGCGCCCCCGCCTCGGCGGTGGAGCGTCCTGTCGTGCCGATCTGCAATGAAAGCGCCCCGGCTGCGTCGGGACCGGTCCAGCTCGAAATGAGTCTCGTGGAAGAAAGTGTCTCACCATCCCGCCCGGACGACCGCGGGAGAGGGGCCTCCCAAAACCCGGTCCGCAATAGCGTGAAGTTCGATGGGTATCTCGCGACGGATGGGGCGCCCCTTCGGATCGGTAACGGCCGCGCAGAGCTATTTGACCCCCGGACGGATTTCAGCTTGTCCCCTGATGCCAGCAGGGCCGTTCCTGAAACCCTGTCTCGGGATGCCCAGCAGATAGACGGCAGTTTCAGCGCCGTTCTGGACCCTGATCACGGTATTGTCGTTAAGCCGCAAATCATGGTCACGCGCCATGCGGGCGGTCCGATCGGGAAATCCAGTATGTTCATATACGACAGGCCGATGATGATCACGGGCTTGCGCTGCGCGACCCAGGTCGATGTCGAGTTCTCCGATCCTGTGGCGCGGGAGGGACAACCCCAGAGGCATATCTTCCTTCACGTCTCGGCTTATCGAGCCCGTTAGCCCGCACGCGCGCGTCACTCCTAATCATAGCACCGCTCCCGAAAGGAGAACTCGATCATGGTTCGTTTTTCAGCCCCTCTTCGCCGTGCGTGCACGTCTGGCGCCATATTGGCTGCCTCTGCTTTTTGCGGCGCGATCACCGTTTCGGCCCACGCGCAGACGTCGTCTGTTGCCGCACCCTGCGAGAAAGCGGCATCTAAAACCACGGGACCCGCATGGATTCATCTGACGATGAAGCAGGAACGTCTGGTGTCTTTACGCCCTGTGAGCCTGAATAAAACGTCACTCCCGCTGCCAATCGAGGATATTGTCGAATTCGACGGTTATCTGCCGGCGGACGGTTCTGACATCCATATCAACGCAGGTCGCGATACGCAGTACGTTGCGCGTGCTTCTTCGACAACGGCCAATGGGAAACCGGAAACGGTCTCGGAAGCGCCGGGCAGGGTTCTCGCCGGTGTCACCGGAACATTCCACGCGCTGCCGGACAAGGATGGCAATATCGTCGTCACCGGCGATGTTCGTCTCACCGACGATCTCGCAATCGCTGAGGCGAAAGTTGGCAACCTCTCTTTCGAGCAAGCGCGCTTCAAGGATGTGCGCTTCCAGCCTTCTGTGACGGTCGCGGGGCTCCATTGCGTGGCACCCATGCAAGAGCGGACCGGAAACGTCAGGTCAGACAACCAGCAAGCGGGACCGATGGTCGGCGTCACCATTCTCGCCGAGCGCACTCAGTAACGCGCCCGCAGCCGCGCAACCACAAGCCACAGAAGTTCGACCTCGGAACGAAGGACAATGAGACAATGACCTTGAGACAATATCAGCAGTCCAAACGCCCTCGCTACGTAACGGCGTTCTCCCTCATTGCGGGGGTCAGTACGCTGACTGCATTTGCGGCACCGTCTATCGCTGCCCCGTCCGATGTCCCGGCTCTCGTTGCTGTCGCCAACGCCCAGCTTGCAGTTGAGAAAGAGACCCTCAGCACGATGCAGCAGATCCTCGCGCTTTTGCAAAAACAGGGGAGCGAGGCAGCCCAGGCCTCGAAGGAAAAAGCCGCCCTGCAGGACGCAATCAGGCAGGTGGAAGATATCAACGCCGAGCGACACATGGTTATCCAGCACAAGGAAGCGCTGGGCGGGAGTGAGCCTTCCCTCCATCAGCCTTAATCCCCCAAACACGATAACGCGGATCGATTCACGAAGCTCTTTGCATGAGGGCGCATCAGAAAGCACCGGGCCAATGACGACCCTCAACATTAACGCGATTACCCGGGAGGAGGTCTGGATGTCTCACGATTTATGCGGATGCCAGGGCAAGATCAGGTTTGTGTCGCTCACGCGTGCCCAGGACGCAGCTCATTCGATGCGCAAACGGGGTAAGGGCGCAGTCGGCGCCTATGAATGTAACCGCTGCGGTTTTTTCCACGTGGGCGCCCGATCGTCGGACGCCCGCGCCTATACCCGCGCGCTCCATGGGCGTCCTTCGCCCCGATGCGTGCAGATCCAGTCAGGAGGACTTGATCAGTGAATGAAGATAACTCCAGCATAGCAAGCAGCAATGTAGTCACCATTCAGGGCGAGGTACGCTGGATCGCGCCTGAAGAGCAGGGAACGCTTGGTCATTACCATGATCCGGTAAGCGGGTGGCGATCCGACGATCCGTGCCGCGCTGTTCACGAGGCGCTAGCCTCCACGACCTTCAGGATTCTCTACGACACGTTCGTGGCAGGCACTCATCTGCCTACCCCGTCGGCCGACGAGACGCCGCAATCATAATCGAAACGAGAGGCGTTCGGGGCAAGCATGTTCAGCCATGTGCTCCCGCGAGGCCGGAGACACCATCTTATGGATATGCCATTCAACCTGAATGAAGCGGCCGCCAGCCGGGCGCGCCAGGCGGCCGACCCCGATTCCAATGTGGGCGGTATCGCTGTCGATCGTCTGCGCAGTGTGATCGAGCGAGTCGAGCGCCTCGAGGAAGAGCGCAAGACGCTCGCCGGCGACATCAAGGATATTTTCGCGGAAGCCAAGTCCGCAGGATTCGACGTTCATACAATCAAAAACATCATCAAGCTTCGCAAAAAGGAGCCGAGCGAGATCGAGGAGCAGGAAACGCTGCTCGATATATATCGGCGCGCCCTGGGCATGTGAGGCGCTGCGTCGTGGATGGTTTCGTCATAATATCCGGCCCTGCAGTGCGGATATCGCCCGGTACTGGCCTGAACGGGTCTCTGCCGAATGCTGCCAAGTTCCCGGAGTTGAACGGAAAATTTCGTTCCCTGCACGTCTCCGACTTGTTCGGCGAAACGATCTGCCGCAATTTCGTCGGTTACTGCCACCGGACCATTCTGGGCCGTCTGGCGAGTCGAGGAAAAGAACCACCATGACCTGACCCCCAGACGCCAAAAACCCCGCCTCCCCCGATTGTCCAGATCGGAAGAACCAGGGTTCATGACAGATCGGAGATCTGGATAGAGGCCGGAGAGAATTAAGGCCCCCATTTAGCGATGCTCCCACCAGAAACGCAAGAGGTTTTTTGCGAACTGGAGAGATTTGTCTGAACGACCAGCCGGGAAGCGGTTCACGCAACCACTTTTCGATGGATGTTGAACCATGGAGTTTACCCCTCCCTTTGCAGGGCAGGACGGGTCGTATCGGCCCGGACGGCGGCGACTGAGTGCGGCCATGCTGGAAGCCGGAGCCGAGCCGACACATGAGCCCACCGACTATCCGGCGCGCCGCGAGGTCCTCGGGCTGCTCAAATCACTGCGTGGCGCCCTGCCTGTGTCAGCGGCGGCCGCCAATACGCTGATCGTGATGATCGAGCACACCAGGGCGGAAGACTGGACGGCGATGGAGACGCCTTTCGTCTACGCGCATAACGAGACGCTTCTGAACTGGACCGGGGTGTCGCTCGCAACGCTGCGGCGTCATATCCGCGAGCTTGCAGAGGCCCGGTTTCTGGTGGCCTAGGACGGCCGCAACGGACAGCGTGGGAAAAGGTGGCAGGGTACAGAGTCCCAACGGACAGGGTTCAACCTCGCATCGCTACGGTACCGCTGGACCGAGCTCGTCGCCCTCGGCCGATCGGAGACGCGCCGGCGGGAGGAACTGAGCTTCCTACGTCAGGAAATCGCCTCGCTCAACGAGCAGGTGCGCCTTCTGTCCGATGCGCTCGACCAGCCGATGATCATGGCAGAGGCACGTCGTCTTATGCGTTTGCGCCTGATGGTAAATGAGCCGGCTAGACTGCACGTTCTGCACGAGCAGATGGCCGCGCATCTCATGGCCCTTCGAGCCATTCAGGCGCAGCAGGAAGCGGCTGTGGATAACACCATAACCTCCGCGTTCCAGACCTCTAAAATGAGACCCATGGGTGCGCAAAGTGAGACCCACTATACAGATACAAAAAACAATCTATCTCTTAGAAAAGTAGTCTCCGTAGCGGCTTGCAGCCGCAATCGCATTGAAACAATGCGGCGTGAGCCGTTGGATCATCCGGGTGAGAGTTCCCGCCTCGGTCGTGAGAGCGCTCTTCGAGGATTCAAGGGAACAGCCCAGTTCTATCTCGGCATCTGCGCAGCGCTTCGCGAGATCTGCCCAACAGCGACACCCAGCGCGGAGCAGCTGATCGACGCGGCCGAATATCTCTCGGGTCAGATCGGGGTCTCATATCACGCCTGGGGACAGGGATGTAGCGTTCTCGGCCGGCTTCAGGCGGCGATTGCCGTGATCATCATGGCCTCGCGCCTCGAGCGTCAGGCCGTAATCCATGCCCGTGACGTCTATTTCCGGGCACTGGTCGAGCGGGGAGCCCAGAACGCCTTGTTCCTTGACCGAAGCCTTTATGCGCTTCGCGATGTCCGCAACCGGGAGGAGGCATCTGGTCTGATGAGCGCCGTAGTGGCCGCGGGCGATCAGCGGCTGCACTCACATCGTGTGGGATTATAATCGACATGACAGGGGCGATATTCGGATCGATCGAAACAATCAGGGTGCGTGACGGACGATGAAAACGAAAAGATCTTTGTCCAACAGGGAATGGGTGTGGATCCGGCAGCAATTCGGTAGGGCAGTACCTGAGGGGCTGCGCCTGGAGGCAGGGTTTCCTCTACCCGTTCGAAACGGATCGACGCGGCGTGAAGCCTACGTACCGGAGGCGCTCACCTCCCTGCTGGTGCGTGGTCTGGCGGAGATCCGCCCCGGTGCCGATGCAATGGGACGGTATTTTTCACGATTCCGGGTCTGGCCGATCTGCGTGGGGCGTTTGACGAACCATACGGACTGGATCGCAATCGGTGTCCCGATCTGTTTGCCGCCCTTGAGCAAAGGAAATCTGACGGGCTCATAACAGACAACCGCCCGCCGATAAAAACAAGATCGTGAGGCCGGTATGGTGAAGAACTCCCGAATCGAATGGACGCAGCACACATTCAATCCCTGGTGGGGCTGCACCAGAATATCTCCTGCCTGCAAGCATTGTTATGCCGAAGCCTGGGCGAAGCGTCTGGGACAGAGCGTCTTCGGGTTGCAGGCAGAGCGGCGGTTTTTCTCTGATCGGCACTGGCGTGAGCCGCTTGCCTGGAATGCTCAGGCGGTTCGAATGGGTGAACGCCCGCGCGTGTTCTGCGCCTCCATGGCCGATGTGTTCGAGGATCGGCGCGATCTCGATGCATCCCGCCGCCGTCTCTGGGAACTGATCGACGCGACACCCCAGCTCGACTGGCTTCTCCTGACCAAGCGTCCGGAACATATCCTGTCCATGGTTCCCTGGGGAGAAATCTGGCCAGGCAATGTCTGGTGTGGCGTGACGATCGAGGACCGGGAGCGCGCTGCCCTGCGTCTGCCCCATCTCGGACGCATTCCGGCTTGCGTCCGGTTCATTTCGGCGGAGCCGCTTCTGGGGGCGCTCGATCTCTCGCCCTGGCTCGGCACGACCATAGACTGGGTGATTGCAGGTGGGGAAAGCGGCGCAAAGGCGAGGCCGCCAAACCCGGCATGGTTCCGTACGCTGCGTGACCAGTGCCGGGACGCGAACGTCGCTTTTCATTTCAAGCAATGGGGTGAATGGGCCCCCGGTGATGCAAGCGATGTCGCGAGCCTAAGGGCGGCAGCGCCGGTCTGCGATCTACCTGTTATCCGTCTGGGAAAGAAAGCCTCCGGCCGTGCTCTCGATGGTCAGGAGTGGAACGGTCTTCCCACGCCGCGTTCAGCGTGATTTTCCACTGTTGTTCCTGGTCTGTTACTTCCCGTCGTCCTCTTGCTCAGCAGGAGTGACCATACCTGCCCTGACGCGATCACGACGTCGGTGTCGTCTACGGATTTCTGTTTCGATAGAGGAACGGACCATGGCGTTACGGTCTTCGCCGTCTTCCAACACTTCGTCGATACGTGCTTTCGCCCCCTCCGGAAGGGTCAGGTTCAGACGCTCATCCCATTGTTTTTTTCGGCCCATATAAGCGGCCTATCGTCGTGGATCATTCAAGTCAACGAAGTTTTTCGTGTGTATGATATTGACCGTATATCGTGCGCACGATATCCTTTGATACAGTCTCTCACCTGGAGTTGATCCCAATGGGATTTTCACGCGCGCTCGCACCGCTCTTCCTCATTTCCTCCTGCGCTCTCACGGCCTGCGGCGGCTCGACGCCCGCGCCTGAGCCCGTTCTTCTGAGCCAATTCAACGCGAATACGGATCGCTTCGATGTCGTCAGTACAATCGGCAGGCCCGAAGGCACGATCCAGAAGAATGGTCGGCCCTGCGATATCTACCAGATCTATACCTCGGGTCTGACCTCTGGCGGCCGCGCCGCCATGAAGGCCGGTGAGGTTCTCACCAGCGTTGCGACGCTGGGCCTCGCCCAGATGATCTGGGCGCCTGTCAAGGCGGGAACACGGCCCCAGCTTTATACCGTGCTGTTCTGCTACGGTCGTACGGACAAGCTCGTCGATATCTACGACACGGATCCGACGAACTCGCATGAGCAGGATCATATGATCCTCAATAAGTGTTTGGTCCCGGGTTTTGATGGTGCAATCTTTTCATCGGAATGGAAGGAAGCACTATGGGCCAGGTTCACCACGGGAGCGCCACGACGACAGCGGCAGTCCGTCGAGCGATACAGCATAGTCAAG
>NZ_VWWA01000015.1:0-58796 GCF_011753235.1 Asaia sp. As-1742
ACGTTCGCACCCGAGTTGACCATGTCGTCTTTCAGACCGACATAGGCACAAGCAAGCTTGTCGCGCATGATACCGGCCGAGATCATGATCCAGGGGCCATGACAGAGACCCGCGACGACCTTGCCCGAGTCATACATTGCCTTTACGAAAGATTTGACGCGCACGTCCTGCCTTACCCGGTCGGGAGCTTCGTGGCCGCCTGTCAGGATGACCGCATCGAAATGGTCGACAATCAGGTCGTCGAACGAGATATTATCGAGCGATCTCTTGTCCATGGGCACCGTAATGCCGTACTTGCCGGTGACCGGCGCACCATCTTTGGTCGCGATGCGTACATCGTCGCCCTCTTCGATGGTACGATAGTATGTATAGACGATATCATGGTCCTGAAATCCGGGCCCAGTGATGATGACGAATTTACGACCATTGGACATAGATATTCTCCATTTTGTCTATGATGTTACCTTGGCGGCCTTCACCCTGATGACGAATTCAGGACGGAAATATGGCCAAGTACGTATGTTTCCGGCGGACTTGAGCCTGTCCGTTGGAATTCATGAGACGAATGCGGCCATCAACGTGATGGCGTAGATCCAGGGAGATGACAGATATCGGAGCTTCGAGCAGAGGGGCATATATTCCCTCGAAGAGTTGAAATCGGAACTTACGTTCCGTATCCTGTCGCCGCATGAACCGCCCCGGACCGAGCCCCTCCATCGGCTCGATGCCGGTTTCAGCGTCATCGTCTCCCTCATAAGGAGCAAGTTTTCGGCCATAGGGATCCGAAATACGCAGCAGATCGAATTTATTGCGCGGATTCTCGACCTCCACGAGATGGAGTGCGTTACCGCGATCTGCCGCCGTCTGATGGAATACTCCCCGAGGGATGTAGATGTGCGACCCTGGGGTGACATAGTGAACCGCCCCGTCGATGAACGTCGTGGTACCCGTCCCTCCGAGACAAAGAAGGACGGTATCCTTGTGCAAGTGGCAATGCATGGATGTCGTTTGTGCTTGGTCGATTCGCAACTTCCATACGTCAAACATTGAATCGCAATATACTCGATATTCGTGCCCCCATGGCTTTTTAATAAAGTCGTTCAGATATGTGTCTTCGTCGAATCTTTCGTTGCCATTGATCTGCCTCGCCAACGTATAGCGAATTGCATAAATGTCTTGCGAACATGGTGTTTTGACAATTTTCTGCATGACTTCCTCCGCCTTGGGCAGGATCGACATAAAGATCGAGAGATTTGCCTTACGGCCTCGCATAATACGTATCGGTACGTCGTATATGGAAATAAACTTTTCGGCGATCACCCATCATCTCTTTTATTTCTGAATTGTCGTTCGAAGGTAAGCGTCCGATCACCTCGGCCTTGGACAGGCCAATGATCGTCTCGCCTACAGTCTCACAGTCGTACAGGTTCCCGACGCTGCCGCCGGAGGGCCCAATGCCCGCCTCGGCGACCCGCGCCGACCACGAGAGGCGCCTGCGCGAACGCATCCGCTACCTGTGCCGCACGCAGATGCTCATCATCGACGAGATCGGCTACCTGACCTTGGGCGCCGCGGCCAGAGACCTGCTGTTCCAGCTGGTCAACGCCCGCTATGAGCGGGGCGCCATGATCCTGACCTCCAACCGGGGCTGCTCGGGATGGGGCAGCCTGTTTGGCGATCCCGTGACCGCCACCGCCCTGCTCGACCGCCTGCTGTGCACCATGCCGTCGTCGTGCAGATCGAGGGTTCCAGCTACCGCATGCGCCAGCACGCCGAGCTGCTGTCCCAGGCTCAGCGCCCTCCGCCATCCCCGTCGATCCGCAGCCACGGCGCCGCGGACGACCACCCAAAACAGCGACCAGCACCAGCCAGGCAAACTGACAGGCTGCGGACGCCCTCATTCGCCTCCTCCCGAATGCCCTGCACCAGACGGCGATGAGTGGAGAAAATTACTCCGCCCAATCCGGGGAAATTGCAGGCGTCGTTGACAATTGCCGCCCACCGAGATCATGCCGTCGCGCGAGATGCGACGTTCCAGCGCCAGCACGACGTCGTAGGGGCCGACCGGCAATGGTCGCGGCGCTGGCTTCTCCTCGGCGAAGTGCTCTGCCACAACCCGGTGCGTAGTGGCGTGGGCGCGCGCGTTGGCAACCTGATCGAGCCATTGGCGGGAGTGGCCGTTAAGGTCGTCGAGGCGCGGAAGCTGCGCGCCAGGAAGAAACCCTCCCGCACGTACCGGAACGGCCGCTCGACTTTTCTATCCGGCATGATGACTTCGGTGCCCTGACGTTCTTGCTGCTCCATGGTGGAGCGGCGCTATGGTGAACAAGGAGGTGAAGCGCCGGGCCGATGTCGTCGGCATATTCCCCAACGAGGGCGCCATCGTCCGCCTGATCGGCGCGGTGCTGCTGGAAGCCAACGACGAGTGGCAGCTCCAGCACCGCTACATGCAGACCGAGGTGATGGCCGAACTCGCACCACCGCTGATCGACGTCGTTCCACCACAGATCACCACCGTGGCGGCCTGATCCATGGCCACCTCAACTACACCGCAGATTCCACCACGTTGACGGACATGACCCAATTTCCAAACGGGCTCTATCAGCGTCCGGGTTCATATCGAAATGCCAGACTGCCGATGACGCGAAAACTCCCAACCAACAGACCCTGTGCTTTGAACGACGCCCGAGACTGCTTTTCCGACATGCTTATCCAAAGGCGGCGTCCATAGCACAAGCTGGAACCCCAGCCCATTATCAATCATCGCATATCGTCCGGACGCGAGCGTGACGCGCTTGCGATAGACGCCGGCCACGTTGTCACCCGACGCAACGGGATCGAACGTCTTGCCCTCCTGCCGTGCGAGCTTCTCCCCGGCAGCCCCTACCTCGCGCTCACGCAACGTGGACAGCAAGCCACGCTCGAACCTCACACGTTCCCCGTCCCGCTGCGCGATCCCTTCCCGCACGAGATGATCCACACGCTGGCGCATCGCGTCCCGCACCTCCGCCCCGAAGCCGCCACCCAGTTCTGGCGGTTCCTTGGCCAAGGCCTGCCGGTCCAGCCATGTGGAACCCTGTGCTTCTATCTGCTGCTCCAAGGTGAAGTCCGACCGCACCGCCAGCGCGACACGCTGGCGACCCTTCGCGTCCTCGAAGCGGCGCAACTCGACGATCGCACCCATCAGGGCGTCCGTGGTCGCTTCCAGGCTGGGGAGATGGACGTGATGCGTACGCCCATCGATCCCGTCCACGACTGCAAAAGCCGTGCCCTTCAGTTCATCGTCAAGCCCGCGCCCGACCAGCCTGCCGATGACGGGATGCTCCGTTTCCTCGCTCGCCAGCACCCATGACGCCTGCGACCGCTCGACGCCCTGCTCGGCAAGACCACGGTGGATCCGCTTGATGATATCGTTGCGCTGTCCCATCTCGCGCAATGTCGCCTCGGCATGCTCCTCCAGCGCCCAGCGGCCCGGCTCGATCTGCCGCGCCAACCCGAGCCCTTCCAGGCGACGGAGACGGCCGACCTTGAGCACTTCGAACGTGTCGGGCCGCCGATCCGGTGAGGGACGCATATCGATGATGCCATGTTCGCCCGCATCGCGCTGAATCTGCCGATCAAGCTGCGTCCAGCGATCGGCCTCGATCTGGCGCTCGACGGCGCGCCGGATCTCGACATCGTTGCGGATCCCAAGTTCGCGGGTCACGAGTTCCTGCGCACGCCCCCGCATACCTTCGCGGATGTAATCGCGCGCGATCACCAGGTCTTCACCGTCCTGGGCCTTACCGCGCACGATGACGTGGATGTGCGGATGCTCGGTGTTCCAATGATCCACGGCCGCCCAATCGAGCTTTGTACCCAGATCGTGCTCGGCCTGCGTCATCAGGTCGCGCGTGAAGCGCTTCAGATCCTGCATCTCTACGGCATCATCCGGGGAGACGATGAAGCGGAAATGATGACGATCATCGGCGCAACGCTCGGCAAAAGCTTTGGGATCGACCTCCTCCTGCTCCAGACCGAACAGCTTCGCCTTCTCGCCATCCTGCGTCACACCCTCGCGACGCAAATACCGCAGGTGGGGCGTCAAAGGTGCCACGCGCGGTCCATGCCTCACCACGCGCGCCTTGATCACCACCCCACGCGAGCGGCTGGTGAGGAAACGATTGGCATGCGCGCTGGCGACGCGACCGCGGCCGAAGGTCGAGCGACCACCGCCGCCGCTTCCCTGGCGCCCCCGTCCCATGCCACCGGCCCGCTGGGTGGCGGCCAGGGCCTGGGCGATAAAGGGACGCGCCCGCTGGGCACCAGACGAACGGACACGGCCCGGTCGAACCCGGAAATCATCGTCTTTCGTCATGATAACCCCCGCGAGGTGCGCAAAGTGGCGGGAAACCGCCAGAAACGGGGAGCCGCAGGCCTCAGAGCGGCACGCACCTCGCAGAGGGAACCAGAAATCTGCAGAAATCCGCCACAAAACCACCCTCGACCGTGCCGCACCTCGCGGCTTTTATCCTGCCTATCCGCTACCCCCTCCCCCAGCGTCCCCCTGCGTCCATCCAAACCCGGAACCTGCAGCCCGGCGGGGCTCGACACGGCGGACCCGTTCATGGTTCGTCCCTCCAGCCGGCCGGGACGAAAAGTCCCTTGGGTGCAGCCGGGACCAGACCCTCGCCAGCCAGAGCCACACCTCTCGCGGGGCTCTGTGCGGGGCTGGCGAATAGTCTATCGGCGGATACACGGGCGACCGGTGCGGTGTCCGGCGACTGACGAGGAGAGGTCGGGACAGCGTCGCCCCCCATCCTCCGTACGACCGAGGCCACATAGGCCCGCGTCTCGTTGGGCAGCGGTCGGCCGGTCGCCAGATGGTCGTCATACCGCCCGGGACCGGCGTTGTAGGCGGCCAGAAACCCGGCATCGCCATAGCGGTCGTACAGCCAGCGCAGATAGGCGGCGCCGGCGACGATATTGTCATGCGGGTCGAACGGATCGGCACCGAGATCGAGGGCATGGCGCAGGTCACGCCAGGTGCCGGGCATGAGCTGCATCAGCCCCATGGCGCCCGCCGACGATATGGCCTGCCGATCGCCGGCACTCTCGGCACTCAGCACGGCTCGGATCCACGACGGCGGGATAGCGGCCTCCCGGGCGGCCTCCCGCACCAACGCGTCGACATCCTGGGCGTGACCGCGCATCGGCGAGAGCGCCAGCCCAAGACCGATCCACACGGCGACCAGCGCCTGCCGAGGACACAATGACCGCGAGGGCATCACAGATCCTCCGGTATCAGCACGTCCAGCGGCGAGTCGTCCGGACGATGTATCGGCGGCGAGAGGGAGCGCTGTGGCAGGACGAATTGTCGACGCCACGACTCCCATGCCCGGGTCACGGAACCGGTGCCGGGGTAGAGATCGTCCAGCCCGTCGTCCGGGCGGGCGCCCAGCAGTTCGAACGCCCAGTGGCACACCGCCTCGGGCTTCGCTCCGGTCAGTCCCCGACGCAGGGTGATGCTCTCCAAAATCCAGTCCCGCATGACAAGACGACGGCTGACGACAGGACGACGGGCTGCCTTGATAATGACCGGCTCCCACGCATAGGCGACCGGAACATTGCGCTTGAAAGCGGCGAAGCCCTTGACCCAGACCATCCAGCGCGCGCCCGTGTCCATGACGAGCGGCGCCAGCGTGGCGATCGACGCCGGTGTCGCGGCGGCGTGCAGCACCCAGCCATCATAGGTCGCGTCGAGTTGTCGGATCAGCGCCGCATGATCGACCTCGTCCGCGTAGTCCGGCTGTCCGCGATAGAGCCGGGCGCAGTTCACGTAGGGCGGATCGGCATAACCGAGCCGGAAATGGACGCGCGTCATTCACGGCCTCCCTGACGCCTGACGGCGCGCGTCCAGACGAGGTTCCAGACACGGCCGCCACGACCGGCCTGGAACAGGGTGGCGCGGATCGGCTGGGCGAGCGACGGATCGTCCAGCAACACCGAGACGTATTCGCCGGCGCGTTCCCCGGTACGGGTCCACCCTGCCCCGATCTCGGGCGCCTCGGCGTCGTCACCGAGATGGACGCGATAGTCGGGCGCGTTCTCCGCATCCGTGTTCTCGACACGCGCGAAGGTCAGTTCCGCGTCGAGGGAGAGTGTGCGCAGGCGACCGGCGAAGCCGTTGGCCGTACGCGTGAAGACACCGATCTGACTCATGGTTCGAGAGCTTTCCTGTCAGGGATTGAGAGAATGGATGGCAGCGTCACGACGTCACTCCAGCGGCGGGCCGGGCGGTCCCTGAACAGCGTGACGCACCGGCATGGTCGGTGGCCGTGGATGCAGTTCCGGCATTTCTGGGAGTGGTTGGAGACGCGGGAGTGGCGGTTCGGCGTCACCCATCCGCAGGTAGACGGGGGTGGCGCGGCCGATCACGGCGTCGGCCGAGAGGACACCGAAATAGCGCCCGTCGAGACTGGCCGGGACCGCCGGGTTCATGACGAAGACCTGCCCCGGCGCGAGATGATGGCACCCCCGCCACGCCGGTAGCGGACGCCCCCTATGGTCGACGGCTTTGGCATCGCCGACCGCCTTCCCGTCGATGGTGACGCGCAGGCCGAGACGACAAACGGTCTGACCGGAGAGTGCTGCAACCGGCTTGAGCAGCGGCACGCCGAAGGGCAGATAGCCGCGCATCGCCAGCAGCGTCGTGTCGCGCTCGGGCAGATGCAGCGCGACGATGTCACCGACATGCAGGGCGCTCGTTGGCGTCAGGCGATACAGCCCGACCGGCACGCTGGCGGTGGCGTTCCACACCCAGTGCGGGGCGGGTTCGACGCCTGTCGTCGCCAGGGTCGCGAGTGCGGCGACATAGGTGGTGAAGAACCAGGCGCGGCGGGTCATGACGCGGCCCTCCGCCAGAGCCATGCCTCATGGCGGGCGCGGCCATAAGGCGGCACGGGCCGACTGGCCCGCAGCCGCGCGTCGAGATCGCGCCAGTAGTCCGGGCAGACGGCGCGGGGATCGAGCCTTTGTCGTTCGATGCGGGTGATCGTGTCGAGCACCGCGCGAACCGGCCCGTCGCCGGTCTGACGCAGTAGCCGGTCGGCGGCCCCCGTGATCCAGGGCAGAACGGTCTCTGGTCGGTCGGAGGGCAAGGCACGGATGATATCGATCGATACGGTGACGGCGCCGGTGTCGCTGGCGACCCAGCGCATCAGGGCAAACACGTCGCCCGGCGCGAAGCTGACGCGACGGCGGTAGCGGTCGATCGCGACACTGGTCTCGGGAGCGCCGAAGCGCAGCCAGTGCTCGATGCGGGTCTCGATCCAGACCAGATCGAGCTGCGCGCCGGCGGGGGAGCGAAGATCGTTCATGACCGTTCTCCGACGGGAAAGGGAAGGATGGCGGCGAGGCGATCGCGGGCGCGCCGCGCCATGTCCGGGTCGATCTCGCAGCCGATGTAGCGACGGCCGGCCAGCCGGCAGGCGACGCCGGCTGCGCCGGACCCGGCGAACCAGTCGCCGACGAGGCCATCGGGCGGGCAGCTCACGCGCACCAGCAGGTCCAGCAGCGGCACCGGCTTCTCGGTGGGGTGGATGGCGCGCCCATGAACGTTGCGGAAACGCTGGACCGAGCGGGCGAGCCGCGGGCCGCCGTCGAGGCTGCGATAGGTGCCGGACGCGATCGCACCGGTATGCGGCGGGCGGCGCTTGCGGCGCACCGTCCGTGCCCTGGCGTCGTCCGTGGTGGCCACTGCGTTGTAGATGTCCTGCCAGCGGGCGGTCGCGGGATAGAACTGCACCACCAGTTCATGGACGCGCCGGAAGCGGTCGGCGTGAAACACGCTGCCGTTCTGCTTCTCCCAGACGATCTCCTGCGCGTGCCGCAGACCGGCCGCCCGGAAGTCCGCCTCGGTCGCCATGAAGCTGCGCAGGGAGCCGAACACCCAGAGCGAACCCGACGGCGTCAGGGCTTGTGCTGCCAGCGCCAGCCAGCCCTCGACGCGCCGATCCCACGACAGGGAGGTCTCGCCGTAGGGCGGGTCGGCGAGGATCAGGTCATACGGACCATGAGCCGGCATGAGGTCGCGGCAGTCGCCGCGGAGCAGCGTCATAGCCGCGCCTCCCCGACCGTCGGTCGACCCGACACCGTCATCAGGCGAGCTATCCGGGGATATGGAGCGCTGGGATTGCAGACGTCGCCCGGGAGTCTGGCCTTTTGGCAAATGCCCGATGGCACGCGGCATAAGGGCGCCGACGCGGTCTTCCTGGACAAGGAACCGCGCACGCGCGCGCTCGCGGTATTCAAGTACAAAGAGTCTTTCTTTAGACTCTTTAGAAAGGCTAGTTTTCTCATTATTCACCAATGCCTTATCGATCGTTTTCGAGGGCGATAGGCGTGGATTCCCGCAGCGATAGGCGTGCGGCCATGAAGTTATCGACAGGGATGTCCACGGAATTATCCACAGAGCCGTCGATAACGGGGCGCATGCGCACCCTCTCGGGCCAATTCCCGCCAGACAGTTCGATCCGGTATCCGGGCAGACGATGGCTCCGGGCCAGACGACGCAGGAAAGCCATGAAGGCGGTCAGCGTCTGGGTCGTAGCGGTCTTGCGATGGAGATGGGCAACCTCGAAGATCCACCCGCCCGGTTGTCGTCCCGCATGGCGCCGGGCGACCAGATAGAGCAGGCGCTCAAGGCCACTCGTCAGGGTGAAGTAGGCGGGATCGAGAGCCAGGACAGCCCGTGGCGCGAGGATGGCGTCCCGCAGCCAGGGCGCGAGACGGATCTGCACGTAACCTGCGGCAATCCGCCAGTCCTCGATCCACGGCCCGGCGTCTTGTTCTTCGGTCCAGGGCGTTCGGCTCAAAACGACGCGGGTATGGCTCAGACGCTCGAGACTGTCAGGCAGACGCTCGTAATAACCACCCGACACGTGGCGGCCGGAAAAGCCCAAGATCTCGTGGCGTTTGCCCTGGAGCACGGCGGGAACAGGCGCACCACACCGTCTGGCCGCCACCATGGCCGACGTCGCCCAGATCAGGATATCGGCGTCCCAGATCGTCGCGATCGCCCTGGGAGAGGAGACCAGAATGTGCTGGCCCCCTTGCTTGAAGCGCAATGGTCCCCGGCGACGCCCCTTTCCCAGCGCAAAGAACGCATTCGACATGAGCAGGTGTGGCATGCAGGGGGTCATGACCGCCCCTTTCCGCGCCGTGCGACGCCGGCCCGCATCAGGATATAGTTCTGCGAGAAGATCGACTTCGAAATGCCGTTCTCAACCCACTCTCTCAGATCGGCGACCGTATAAGTGACGCGATTGCCGAGCTTATGAAAGACGGGACCACCTCCGATGACGCGATAGCGCTCGAGTGTTCTTGGTGAAATACCGAGCCATTCGGCCGCCTGGGGCGTTCTCAGGTGCCGGGCGGGTTTTGTCCTGAGCCTTTTCGTGACCATGACTGTTCTCCGCTGTGGACGAACACGGCGTAGCGCCGCGTACGGGGGCGGAGACTGGCGGAGAAAAGCCGCTGGGGTGGTGGACGAAGACAGGGGGTGTTCCAAGGAATCGTCCACCCCTCATGCCCGTGACCTCGCGACTTCACGCGGACGGTCAGCCGACGGGCGCGGACCGAGGCAACGGTCGATGACCATATTGCAGGAGGGCCAGATATCCGCCGCCAGCCAGATGTTCCGCGAGCGTCAGAAGACGTTCCACGCGGGCGCGCTGGTGCGCATCCTTCCAGATCGAGCCGCTCAATGTCCTGACACCCGCATCGGTCAGGGCGGCGATGTCGCGCACGTTCGCACCCGCGCGCTTGGCCGTCAGCGCCTGCAGGGCGCACGCGAGCCGCGTTATCCTGTATCGTGTGGGGCGGAACGTGTTGGGCAGCGGCCCGACGACGCGTCCGTAGAGCCGTTCGAGAAGCCGCCGCAGATGGTGGAGGCGGATCCAGCACGCCTCGTCGAGCGGGATGACCACGGCGGCGCGCTTGTCGGCGCCCGTGGCGATCCACAGGCGCATCGGTCCGCTCCTGTCACCGATGACGAGGTGGAGACCGTCGTCGGCGAGCCCCCTGTTGAGCTGTGGCGTAAAGCGCAGCGGAAAGAACGGCGATGTGCCGTAGATTTCGGGAGCCGGAATGAGAGCAATGATGGCGGAAAGCACGTCCTGCGCCCAAAGCGCGGGCACCGACCAGGCCGGTATGTTTGGGTCAACAGGGAAATCGCAGCCCCCAAGGTCGCGCGAAGGTCGCGAAATTTCGCTGGCGCGCTGCCGCGTCCGTGTCGTCCTGGCTCACGAGAGCCTGATAGCCACGCACATAATCATCGTTGAGAGACAGGAACTCCTGCGCGAATTGGGAAAGATCGAGCGAGAGCGCCTTGTCGAGAAATCCCGGTGCATACCAGTCGAGCCGTGTCTTCATTATGCATCTGCCTCTCTGCCTTGATGTCGTTGCGCCGGTTGGTCCGGCAGACGGACCCGCGACCGTGTTTCAGTGATCCGGCGCGCACGAGGCGGCAACGACCCGCGTGTTATTCATGTCGATACAAGAATGTTCAGGTCTCTCGAGACATCTCGGGGGCGAGACGCGCGAACGACGCCGCGCCCAAAGCGCCCGCGCCGATGACGACCAGGACGTGCTGCCGGATCGGTGATGGTATGCCTACCCGGGCAAAGCCGAGCGTGGCTGAATACCCGGCGATGAGGGCAGGAAGACAGAACGCAATCACCAGCGCGAGTCTGACCACGGGCTGCCGGCTTGCCGTCAGGCCCATGCGGAATAACCAGAGCGCGAGACTGCCGGCGACGACGCCGAGGAAGACCGACGCCAGCCCGGCTCCCACGCGATACGCCCAGAAGAACACGATCAGCCCTGCCATGGCGGGCACGACGGATC
This sequence comes from Asaia sp. As-1742, assembly GCF_011753235.1. NCBI lineage: Bacteria > Pseudomonadati > Pseudomonadota > Alphaproteobacteria > Acetobacterales > Acetobacteraceae > Asaia > Asaia sp. As-1742. The sequence continues at coordinate 10,888 of NZ_VWWA01000015.1, forward strand.
GATAACAACGTAAAGCAGACCCGACAGAGCAGTCCGATCCCCACGACCCAAGAGGTGAGTCCGAGCACGATCATCGCCACCTCCAGCATACAGGCGCAATGTTACACTACGTACTGGTTTGTATTCTTTTCAAGAAGAATCACGCTTGGGTTGTGGACGGGTTCGTGCCATCTGCCCTTCGAATGCGACGAAGCGAGAAACCTCCCGCCTTATCCGGCGGGAAGTCCGGTTTCGCGCCGTGCTACTCGTCGCGTCGCGCAAGCGCCTCTTTCAATTCGCGTTCGATCTGCCTGCGCTCGCAACGGCTGAGGTGATAGCTGGTCAGTTCGGCGCGCAGCATCTGGATCTGGTCGTGCAGCGTGGTCATCGTCCTGCTCCTTTCGTTTGTCGAAGACAGGACGCCGCCCGCATGCACGCGGAAGCCGGGTCCAGGATCGCCGCAGGCGACCGGCCTGCCGGCGCGCGGAGGTGCCGAAATGCGCAGCATTTTGGAGGGGCCGCGCGTCCTTGAGGCGGCTTTCGTGGGCATGGTACAATGGAGAGACTGAGGAAAAGCCCCTCTCCCCAGCCCGCACGTCTGCGGCCGGCAGCGCGATAGGCACCGACCGTCATCTGTCTTTCGGACAGAAAGAATACGCCGCAGGCCCGCCCGGGCGAACCCGGGCGGGTGATCGGGGAGCCCTCAGTCGCCGTTGCGGTTGGTGCGGGGGCGCGTCCAGATCAGGGTGTGGCTCTCGCCGTCCTCGTCGGCGAAGAGGTTGGCGAAGATCGGCGCGGCGAAGGACGGATCGTCCAGCTTCAGGCTGAGGTAATTCCGCCCCTCGTTGGAACGCCGGGACCATGCCGCTCCGAGTTCGACCCGCCCGAGATACACGCGGTAGTCGGGAGCGTTGTCATTGCTACGGTTGGTTTCGGGCACCAGGCGGACGTTGCGAGCCTGGAGTGCGAGGGTGATGATCTCACCTTCGAAACCCTCACCCGCCTTCTTGAAGGAACCGATGTTAGCCATTGTCGTCTCTCCTTGCTGTATCGGGCCGCGACTACCGTGGCCTCGATGGCGATCGACCAGCCGGAGGCGAGCGGCAGAGCACCCTTCAGGGCCGCAGCGAAGCGGAGGACGGCAGGGCCGGAACTTTCTTGCCGCGCGAGGAATGACGGCGCCCCCGGAGCCCCCGCGCGACTTGTCGCGTGGGGTGGGGGTCCGGCAGGGGAAGAAAGTTCTGGAACGCCGTCGCGACAGCCGGGCAAGGCATCGCCGGCCTGCGGCTAGATCAGCCATCCGACAGAGGCCATGGTGTGCGGCACCGTCAGCGCAGGGAAAGACAGGGATGCAGCATACGGTCCCGTGGCGGGTTGTGCGAAGACTCAGCGGGCACCCTGACGCCGGACTCAGGCGTTTATGCCGCCGCACGGTGAGGACGACCGGAGCCCCGTAACGCTTCCGCACGGAGCCTGCTTCGCGAACGGGGTTGATCGGCGATCTGGCGGTCCCGGCATCTCCATAGGGGCGGATTCGCCTCAGAGTCACTGCGGACCGGTCCGTCTTCTTGCGTGATACTGCAAGAGTTTCGTAATAACGGGTTGCGTACCACCCGGTCATGGCGGCCCATGTACCGGATTGAGAGACCGTAATTTCCGGCCATTCCTCCGTTTCGCCGGGCGGTGCTTCGGCGTCGCGCCCTCGGCAGGCGGAGCAGGGATGGCCATGGCCAAGCGCATCCGATGCATTGGCCTTTTCCGACGATCTGCACCATGACAAGGGAATCAGTCATGACCATGATCGACGGCAGCATTTGGGAGGACCCGCGCAACATCGGCGGCGGCCGGATGTCGGCTGGTACGATGAGAGACGACGGCGTGGACTATCGTGTGCTATAAATGCGCGCAGTGCAGACACAGGCCAAACAACAGGCCTTCCAGTATGACGGAGCTGATGATCGACAGGCCTGCCAGCCGACGGGAACCGGATGACGGCAAGTACGCGTCGATACGCCGCGACTGGCGCCGTGACCACAGGACGCGTGCGCTTCTCGCCAGCGAGCCCAAGCTCAGGACCGTGGTCAGCCTTGCCAGGCAGAAGCTGCGGGCGAAGCAGGTCTGGGTCTTCGGCAGCCGGGCGACCGGGACAAACCGCCCGGACAGTGACTGGGACATCCTCCTCGTGCTTCCCAACCAGGCCACCGATCAGGATCTCAACCCCGTGACCGCCTGGTCCGTCGGGAGAGAGGCAGGTCTGGTCGCCGATGTCGTGGCCGAGCGGGATCTCGACGTGCGTTCAGCGGTCGATGTTCCCAACACGCTGTCCTATGTGATCCACCGCGAGGGGGTGCGCGTTGGCTAAAGGGTCGGACCCGACCGCCAAGAAGATCGGGGCACAGGTCTGGTTGGCCAACAATTTTCTCAGCGATGCCAGATTGCTTCATTCCTGCGGCAGCCGAAACGCGGTCAATCAGCTGTTCTACGCGGTCGAGGCTGCGCTGATCGCGGTCATGACAGCGGAAGGAGTCCATGTCGGGGCACAGCATCGGCACCAGCTCGCCGCGATACTCGACGACATGCCCGACGAGAACCCGCTGAAGGCGGATTTCCGCAAAGTCGAAGGGCTGACGAGTTACGCGACCACCTATCGCTATGCGACACCCGGTGGCAACGTTCCCCGCGCGCCGAAACGAGACGATGTCGACGGCTGGCTGGATACGGCCACCAGCATTATCGGTATCGTCACGAGGCATTTCGGGGTGGATGTGACGCCCGACGAATTCAACGCGGTCACGACCATCACCGCTCCGCCGCGCTGACGCACGGCGGACGTCGTGACGGAAGCGGGCGTTCACCCGACCGCGAATCGCAGGACCGGGATACCGAGCTTCCTGGCCTTGTCGGCCAGATTCTCCTGAATCCCGGTCCCAGGGAAATGCAGGACGCCAATCGGCAGCGTGTCGAGCATGGCATCGTTGCGGCGGAAGGGCGCTGCCTTCTTGTGGCGCGTCCAGTCCGGCTTGAAGGCGATCTGTGCGATCTCACGGTGATCCGCCCAGCGCGAGGCGATGAACTCGGCGCCCTTCGGCGATCCACCATGTAGCAGCACCATGTCGGGGTGCTTGGCGCGAACCTTGTCGAGCCGGTCCCAGATCAGCAGGTGATCGTTGAAGTCCAGGCCGCCGGTCACGACCACCTTGGGGCCGGGCGGCACCAGCAACTCGCCCTCGACCTTGCGGCGGGCGTTGAGGAAGTCGCGGCTGTCGATCATCGAGGCCGTCATCGTGCGGCGCGAGACCAGCGAGCCGGTCTTCGGACGCCAGGCGCTCATGGTCAGGCGTTCGAACTGCTCCTGCGCCTCGTCGCGGAAGATCTCGTAGGCGTTCCTGCGCTCGATCAGGGTCAGCCCCTCCGCGATCAGCCGCTCCAGCTCCACCGAGCGGATCTCGCTGCCGTCCTGCTCCTGCTGCCCGCGCTTCTGCGCCTGCTCGTTTCGGTCCAGCGCGCGCTCGACCTGTCCGACCATACGGTGAAAGATATTGACTGCGGACCAGAGAAGCTCTTCGAGATCGGGCTCGAGCCGCGTGTCGGTCAGCGTCGCGGCGATGGCATCGAAGATGTCGGCCACCGCGCCGCCGATGCGGTCGGCTTCGGGCAGCATCCTCGGGTCCGGCTCGTCCTCGAACGGACGGTAGCCGTAGGTCTGGATTTCGGCCAACACGCGGGCGGTCGGGGATTCGGCGTGCGGCGGTTCGTAGTCGTCGGTGCGGGTCATGGCCCGGCCCTCCTGTCGTCCGGCCGCGCCCTTCGCGGCCTTCCGGGCGTCGAAGCCCACGGGCGGGACGGCCCGGAACCGCGCGGCACGCGCGGCCGAAGTGAAGCGGAGGATGGCGAGGGGCCGGCTATTTTGCTTCGCGATGCAAAGCGCGGCCGGAAGCGGCAACGGAAGGGCGCGCGGCGGAAAATAGCCGGACCCCGCCATTGAAGGGCCGGACCGCTTGTGGGCCGATCGCCCTCTTGAAGGCCGGAGGCGCGGACCCACCGAGCGGGAGGGCACGGGCAGGCGCGCCACCGGAAAGAAGCCGAACCGCCCGCTCCCCCTTCCCGGCCCGCTAAAGGGCAACAGTATCCAGAAACCGCGCCACGTCCGGCGGGGCCAGCTGGGGATGCAGGATCGCCCGCAGCGCCCCGCGTCCGAGATGCCGGAGGTCGTCGTTGAAATCGCCCAGCCGAGGCGACAACGCGATCAACTCGATCCCAGCTTCCCCAGTCCGCGCGTCCAGCGTCGCCACGGCGTGGTCGCCAGCGGGATCGTCGTCGCGCAGAACGTAGAGCCGGCGCAGCAGCGGCGGGAAGATCAAGGCGGCAAGATGCGTCGAGGACAGGCAGGCGGCGAGCGGGAGATCGGGCAGGACCTGCCGCAGCGACAGGACCGTCTCAATGCCTTCGCCGGCGGCGAGCACGTCCGACGCGACGCCAAGGCGCACAGCATGACCGCGCAGCTTGCCCAACGCGCGACGGGGATTCTCGACCGGCGCCTTGCCGCGCCCGTCCGGGGCCAGCCAGGTGCGATGCACGCCGGTCACGAGGCCGTCAGGATCCGTGACGGCGGCGATCATCGCGGGCCAGGTCTCGGCTGGGCCGTCCCCATCAGCGCGATAGAAGCAGCTTGGGTGGAAGCGCAGGGCGGCGGTTCCGTGCAAAGCTGTAAGGTCGCGTCGGCGGAGATACGTTTCTACGGGCGTTCCGGCGATCGGGCCGGCCATCGCCCAGAGCCGCCGCGCCGCCTCGGACGAACCGGCAGGACCGCGCTCGTGAGCCGGGCGACCCCTCGACGACGGTGCCGGATCGGGACGCGGCAGGCTGAGGAAGGCGCGCGCCTCCTGGGCCACGTCGCGGAAATCTGCGAGGCCGAGGCTCTCACGGATCACGTCGAGCAGGTCGCCATGCTCGCCCGACTGGGCATCGGTCCATTTCCCGGCCGCGCCGCTCGCGGTATCGCGCAGGCGAACGAAGAGCGACCGGCCGGGCGTGTTGCGGACGTCGCCGACCAGCCAGTAATTGCCATGACGGCGGCCGGCGGACAGATACCGCCGGCACACTGCCTCCGCGCTCTCCGCCAGACGGCGGGCCAGGTCGCCCGCGTCCATTCGGGGAGCGTCCGTCACGCCACCTTCTCCATCAGCCTGCGTGCCTTCTCCTCCATGTCAAGCCGAGCGTCCTGGTTGGTCTTCGTGCGGGCCAGTGCCGTGATCCCCTGCACGAAATCGAACACGCTCTCGGGTTTGCGCCCTTCCTCATGCAGCACCGTCTCGATGACCTTGGCGGTCTCAGCCTTCGAGAATCCCCGGCGACGCAGGAAGCTCTCCCGATCCTCGTCGTTCTCCGCGACCAGCGCCTGACGCGACGCCTGGATGCCGCTGACGAACCCGGCCGGGCTGGCCGTCGCGAAGTTTCGTAGCGCCGGAGCGGCCTGCTGCACGAAGCGCGACGCCGCGAACTTGCTGTGCCGGATCGTGATCTGCTCGAAATTCTCGACACCCCAAAGCATTCTGTTCTGGCAGACTCCACGCAAGTAAAACGACGCGATGCCGAGGCTCTTGCTGCCGACCTCGCTGTTCCAGGCATAGAATCCCCGGAAATAGAGATCTGGTTCGCCGTTCGGCAACCGTCCCGCCTCGATCGGATGCGTGTCATCCACGAGAAACAGGAAAACGTCGCGATCCGAAGCGTAGAGCGTGGTCGTCTCCTTCGTGATGTCGACATAGGGATTATGGGTCATGCTTTTCCAGTCGATGATTCCGGGCACCTTCCAGTTGGTATCGCCCGTGCCGTCACCCGCGATTCTGCGCACGGCGCCGACCAGTTCGTGGTCCCAGATGCGCCCGTAATCGGGACCGGTCACTGCGCGGAGTTCCACGCGGCCGTCCTCCGTCTCTAGCGTCTTGACCAGCTCGGCACGGTGCGACAGCAGCCCGTGCTGAAGGTTGATCGCCGCCAAGGGGGCCGGGAGATCGCGCAGATAGGAGGACGGCGCTCCGACCAGACCGCAGAGCTGGCCAAAAGACCAGTGCGTGGGGGCGATCAACTCGGCCTGACCCGGCACCGCCAGCGTCAGGCGCTCGGCATCGTCGCGTGACGCCTCCACGCGGATCGCGCGGCTCTCCACCGTGCGGGCGGTGGCGCGCTCGGCGCGGGCGAGCGTCGCGGCGTGCAGATCCCCCAGTGACAGATACCGCTCGTCGTCGGGACGGCTGAACCATTCGGACGACACGCGGTCGCTGCTTGCGCCGCGCGAGGGGTCGATACGAAATCCGGCGCGGCCGGAAGCAAGAACGGAAGCGGGCATGGAAACTCTCCTCTATGCCGGATAGTCGGCATCCGAGGCGAAGCCTCCCTCTCACTCCTTTCCGGCCGGCCCGGCACGCAAAAAGCGACTCCCGGAGACCGGAAGCCGCCTGCGATGCGTCAGAGCTTTCCCCAGCCGGCATAGCGGGAAAGGATGATGCCGATCGCGGCCATCGCCGCCGGAGGCAGCGTTCCGAGCCGTTCGGCGTGCCGCGCCTCAATCGTCGCGATCTTGGAGGGACGCACGACGGACGGGGCGGGCAACCCGGCCATGACCAGATCGGCGACAGCATAATCGTCGGGCCAGCGGCGATTCTCGGCGCTGGTGATCATCGCCACCCAGAGCAGGGGCTGGGCCTCGTCGCCGAGTTCCCCATGCGAAACGACCAGTGCGGGCCGGTGCTGGCGGGTCGCCTTGTCCGTATAGGGAAACGGTACCCGCACCACGTCGCCCTGCTCAAAGCCCGGCATAGGCCCTCCGGTCGGCGGCCCCGTCCCATTCGGAGAAAGCGCCAAACGGATCGTCCCCTTCCTCCGCCGCCTTCGCGGCCAATGCCTCGGTCTCGATTTCGTCGATATGCCGGACGATCGCCTGGCGCGCGTAGAAGGTCTTGGTGCGGCCCGTTGCCGCAGCCAGGGCATCAAGCCGCCGCTCGATGTCCTCGGGAAGTCTGATCGCGAGCATGATGATGATCCTCCGCGCGTGATATACGTGTATAGCGCAACGGTGAATGACGTGCATCTTCGGATCGCTCCGCGGCCCACGTCTTGCTGTTGCGGAAAGCGGCTCCCGAAGACCGAAAGCCGCCATGTCCGTCCGGTGACGCCCTATTCAACCGGCACAGCTACGACGCCGGCCGCCGCGCCGTTCGGTATCTCGTCACCTTCCGACGGAACCGGCAGACCCTTGGTCCGCAGCGCCTCGGGCAGCCAGCCGGAACCTTCGAGCAGCCGCTCGGCGGCTTCCGCCATCTCGCCCTTCCTGAGATGCGCGATACGAACGGCGGCCTCGTCGCCCCGCGCCTCGCGCACGGTTTCGAGGATGCGCGCCTTGGTGACGCGGCCGAGATAATTGTCCACCGTCGGCTGCCAGCCCGCCTCGACCAGATCGAGCCGGAGCGCGGTCGCCAGACGGTCGGCGCGCGCCAGACGCTCGGACACGCTGCGCTGCGATACCGCGCCATAGGGCGGCATACGCTCGTAAAGCGCATTGACGCCGAGGGACAGGCAATGTGCCAGCAGGGCCAGGCGGCTGGCGTCGTCCAGTTGGTCCAGCCAGATCCAGAGCGCATCCTCGTCCTCCGGCAGGTCGTTCTTCCATTCCGCGCCGCGCCGGCGCATCCCATGCGCGGGGATGCTGCCCGGCATGTCGGGAGAGTGAACGGACAGAACGACATCCCGCACGACCACTTGCAGGCAATCCGCGCCGGAGACCTGCCAGTAGAGGTCGCGGACCAGCGTGTGCAGCAACTCGGTCAGCGCGACGTGCGGGTTCGCCGCGAAGGCGTCGCGCAGGGCGAGCGTGCGCCAGGCCGTCAGTTCTGTCAGCAGCCGGTCGGGCAGCGGCTTCAGCCCATCTTCCTCCTCCGGTTCGGCGTCGCCGATCTCCTCGTCCGTCGCGACGTGCCCTTCAATGTCGCCGTCCTCCCCGCTGTCATGGTCGATCGCCCCATCGCCGCCGCCGGTCTCCTCCTCCAGGTCCGCCGGCATGTCCTCTGGCCTAACGAAGCCGCGCTCGACCAACAGCGTGCCGTCTGTGTCGAGGCTGACGAACGCTCCAGCGCGGGCGATGTCGGCCGGATCGTAGCTGGCGGCACGGTCTTCGATCGCCGCGATCTGCTCCTCGATCTCGCCCAGACGGGCATCGATCTCGTCGGGCAATTCGTCGGCCTGCGCGTGTTCCGCCTCGATCGTCTCCCGCTCCGCGCGCAGGGCTTCGAGCCGCGCCGTCTGGTCATCCGACAGGGGAACCGGCTTACCATCGATTTCATCGAGGCTGCGCGTGTGTTCCCAGGGGAAGGATAGCGCCGTTTCCACCCATTTCCACCCCTCGGCCCGGATGTCTTCCGCCGCCACGGCCAGCTTCTCCATGACCAGCCGGTCGAGAAGCGTGGGATCCTCCAGCCAGCCGCCATCATCAGTCTCGAACAGGTCGCGCAGGAGATGCCCGCCTGCGGCCACATAGGCGTCCAGCCCGACGAAACGCGCCCGGCGGTCGGAGGCGCGGACGGCCTTCTCCGTCAGCATCCGCCGGATCAGGTAGGGCTCGCGATTGTGACTCTGCGACAGGATGTCCCAGACCTGTTCCTGACGGGCATGATCGTCGCTGATGGAAAAGGCCATGAGCTGGTCCAGCCGGATTCCATCCTCCTCGTAGAGCGACAGCAGCTTCTCCGACACGGTGATCAGCCGCAGGCGCTGCTTCACCACGGCGGGCGTGACGAAGAACCGGGCGGCGATCTCCTCCTCGGACTGGCCCTTCTCCAGCAGCGTCCGGAAGGCCCGGAACTGGTCCAGCGGGTGCAGGTCCAAGCGCCGGACGTTCTCGGCCAGCGAGTCCTCCTCGGCTGGGATGGATGAGCCGACCTCGCGCACAACGCAGGGGATCGGCGCGGTCTTGGCGAGCTTCTTCTGCTTCACCAGCAGTTCCAGCGCGCGGAATCGGCGGCCACCGGCCGGCACCTCGAACGTGCCGGTCGCCGCCCCCTCGGTATCGAGAACAGGGCGAACGTTCAAACCCTGCAGCAACCCACGGCGCTCGATGTCGGCGGCGAGCTCCTCGATCGACAGGCCGGATTTCACGCGCCGGACGTTCGCCTGCGAGAGCGCGAGCTTGTTGAAGGGGATGTCACGCGATCCGTTCAGCGTGATCTTCTGAATGGCACTTGCCATGACAGGAAACTCCACGACGGACGGCCGGAAGACCCTCTCCCCGCCTCGAAATCCGTCGCGAAACCCCTCCCCTTCCCTCTCCCTTTACTGAACAACGCCCTGCACGACAGAAAACGGCTCCGAGAGACCCGGAGGCCGCAACGGAAGGACAATGTCAAAGGTGGAACGTCGTCTACGCGTCCACGCCGATATACCCGGGCAGCGCCTCGACCCGCCCGATCCACTGACGCAGAGCCGGATAGATATCCAGTGCGATGCCGCCTTCCGGTGCCAGCGTCAGATAGGGATAGGCGGCACAGTCGGCCAGAGTCGGCGCATCTCCCGCCAACCAGACGTGGTCAGCAAGATGCCGATCGACGATGGCAAGCGTCCGCGTGCTGGCGGCTATGGCATCGTCATACCGCAACGGATAGTCGAATTTTTTGACCAGTCGTGCATCCGCGGGGCCATGCTGGATTTCGTTGACGCTGACCGACAGCCATTCGACGACGCGGGCTCGCGCAGCCGGCTCGCTCGGCCACCAGTCGGCGTTGCCTTGTTTCTCGGCGAGATAGACCAGAATGGCCTGGGAATCCCAGATGACGGTTTCTCCGTCCTGCAGTACCGGCACCTGCTGCCACGGATTGAGCAGTGTGAATTCCGGCGTCTTGTGCGCGCCGGCGGCGAGATCGACATCCCGAATGTCGAGTTCGATGCCCGCCAGGGCCGCGAAGAGTCGGACCTTGTAGCAATTCCCGGAGGGCGGACAATTATAGAGTGTCGGTCGTGTCATAACCGGTCGTTCCTTTGTTCTCTCCGCTGGGGCACGCTCGCGCTTGTGCGGCGTTCCAGTCCTAGGTCAAAATAACATCAGCGTTCGACGCGAAGAGTGACCGGTCCGTACAATTGCATCTGCACGCGCTTGACCCGGCCCTTCCCTGGCGTCGGGCGGGTGATAACGTGTTTGCGAGAGGCATAGCCACGCCCTGCCTATTTCCAGCGATGAATAGCCAGGGCCGTTCACCGCGTGGACCATAGGTCCGGGTGTTGTATTCGGCAGGCCGCCCGACATAGGAGGCCGCCTCGTCGCAAAAAGGCGTTATCACGCGCCGATAGGCATCATAGCGACCACCCCGGTAGCGGCAAAGCCCGAACGTAGCGTCGACGGTGGTTCCTGGACGGGCATGTCAGGAATTTATGGAATGGCCCGCCCCTCATGAAAACGGCGTATGATGCCGTAGTCCGATAGGGGAAGGAGGATCCCGTGAAGATCGCGGCTCTGGGTATCGATTTGGACAAGAACAACTGCAGCGGTGTCGGTGTGGATGCAGCGGGGCGCGTCTTTCGCCGCCGCCAGCGTTCGTCATTGGTGCGCCTGGCGGCGGACTTGCCGCGATGTCTGATACCAACGGCTATAGTCTCTGACCTGTGTGAGCCCACTGCCTGAGACCAATGGATCGGATGGCGTCTGGGCGTGCGACGAGGTTGTTCCAAGCGGTGCATGCGGCGTCGATGATGTGCTCGATGCCGTCGAAGACGGTGTTGGACAGCCAGTTGGCGCGGAGGAACTGCCAGACGTTTTCGACGGGGTTCAACTCCGGCGCGCGTGAGGGCAGAAAGATCAGGCTGATGTTGCGCGGCAGTCTGAGTTTCAGCGTCGTATGCCAGCCGGCGCGATCGAGCAGAACGGCAGCGCCAACCCCGCCGCCTTGCCGCGGGCGGGGCAGATCGCGCCGAATAGCCAGGCATTCTCGTAGCGCTGGTCGGCCGGCTGGCGCGGTCGGGTGCCTCGTCTGGCCCACTGACGGACGATCCCGTTCTTCTGGCCGATGCGGGCCTCGTCCTGAAACCACAACTCGATCGGCTTGCCGCGCGGCAGATGGCCAATGTGGGCGCTCAGGATGGTCGGGAAGTTTTTTTAAACGCCTCCATGACGGACGGATCCTGCCCGGGGTGACGCGGCCGGGCGCTGACATGGCTGAAGCCCAGACGCTTCAGCAGGGTGGAGACGTGGCGCTCGTGATACGAAACGCCAAAGCGTTCTTCGATCACCCGCTGCAGATCCACTCGCCGCCAGCGCACCACGCCGTCCCGGGCCAGGTCGGGACCAGCCTCGATCAACCCTGCCAGCTCCGCCTGCTGACTCGCCGTCAGGCGGCAAGCTGGCCCAGGATTACGTTGGCCACGCAGTCCAGCGGGCCCCATATCGTTGAACCGATGCACCCAGTCGCGCAGCGTCTGCCGGTCCATGCCGCCGATCCGCGCGGCCTCCGTCCGACTGACCCCGTCACACACCGCCGCCAGCGACAGTAGCCGACGCGCGACATTCGCGTCCCGGCTGCGCGATGCCAAACGACGCAGCGCCGATGCCGAATAGTCCTCCCGCAATGATACCGCCGCCGTCATGCCCCGATCCTCCCCACAGCAAGAGAATCAGAGCCCGTGCCTAGCGTCACCTCACAGACGAGTCAGTGATCACACCCGTTGGTATGATTGCGATGGAGGCCTGCTTCGGAGCCCTTCATCTTCGGCGGGTTTTTGGGAGCAAGGGCACGAGGTACGTCTGACGCCAGCAGAGTACGTCCGGTCCTACGTCAAGACGCAGAAAAACGACGACCGGAATGCCAAGGCGATCGCTGAAGCGGCCGCGCGGCCGACCATGCTGGTTGTTCAGCTCGAGGAGGAGGAACAACTGGACAGGTAGGCAGGATCGGTAACCTTCGGCGCACGTTGGGACAGGTCGCGGGAGACGCCCGCGTTGGGGACCTTCGTGGGCTCGTAGAAATGGACGCTTCGTGGAAAATAGTTGATATCGGTATTTGGCCCCATCTTTGCAAGCCGAAAACACTCCGGGAGGTTTCCAATAGCGATCACATGCATCGCATACGGAATGAAACTCAATTCGGTGAGGGGGTTCCAGACCTTCCACGCTCGACGCCAGATGTTCCCCGGCCCCGAACGGCCGGTACACGGTCGCCGTTCTCGTAAAGGGGTCGATGCCAATCGGTGAGACGCTGTGCCGCGCATGCGCTGGTGGATATCGAAGGTAACTTTATGACTTGCCAATCGTACCGATCGGTGCCTATGGTGCTACATGCGTAGTCGTCATTCGACGCGCAGGTACTCTACGCAAACATGAGGGTTGCGGCGCCAAAGTTGTTATCCATCAGGAGCAACGATAATGAGACATTTCCTAGAGATCGTCGATAGCGAAATTGCATTGGTTGAAAACGAGGCAGCACGAACAGCGCTCCATCGCGGATATGATCAATCGACAACCGCGCTGAGTATCATCGAGGGTTTTTTTGACGAATTTGCCCGCAAGCGCTGGTCCGAGGACGCACTCTGTGTATTTGCCAAAAACTGGCGGTCTCCCGGCACAGGGGCTGCGAGTTTCTGCGCATTGGCCTTTCGTCTTCTCTCGTTAGCTGAGCAGACGCCCGACAGAGACAAGCAGTTTTTGCTGTTTCGTTCAGCAACCCGACTTGCTGAAGTTTCTCATGAAGATACTGGGATTGGAGGTATCGATCATCAGCAGCTTTACGAGCAATTTGCCGATGCATTATGTGGAACTGACGAATGGAAGAGAAACAGTTACCGCGTCACCGGTGCAAAAGACTTCATGGCCTCCGCTAATGCCTATCGCCAAAACGGACAGGACCTAGGGAAGGCAATCACCATTTCCTTGCCCGAGGAATTGTATAACTTCGGCGAATTCACGTTCGCAGCGCCCTATTTTGGACGGTGGCATAAAGATGTGATTGGCAAGCCTGTATCGTCTCTCAAGGCCGATCTCAAGTTCGTCTATGATCACCTCGGCTCGACTGAGAGTGGGCATTTCGCCTCCGTTGTTATGGGCCTGGAGGACTATTGCAACGCGACAGGACAAGCCCCCGATTGGGGTTTCCTAGAAACAGCGACGTCTGAACTACTCTTTAGTTACGGAAGATTTTATGAGTCTCTACTAGACGCCATGAAAACTGCGGACGGACCAAAACAGATAGACGTCATCGCCAATGTCTCGAAACCGATGCAGCAGCAACCCCGACTTTGAACAAAAGATGACGACGGTTCCAGATCGCGCCGGGTCAGGAGCAAAAGCCCCATATCTGGGATGGGTTCTCCTGGTAACAACTTTGTGTCAACTTGGCGCGGGTACGCTGAGCCAGGGGATCGGAGTTTGGGGTGCGGCTGCAAAGCCGCGTTTTCACTTGTCCGATGCGGCGGTCGGTATATTGGCAGGGCTGTCAAGCATCGCGACCATTTTCGGACTCTTCGTAATAGGAAGGATCCTCGACCATCGCGGTGAACGAGGCCCGATCGCGGTTGGTCTCTGCATTCTCTCGCTTGCCGCTATTATCATGGCCGTGAGCCCAGATTGCTTCGCCTTCGGCTTCGCTATGATCCTGATCGGTATCGGATATGTCCCGATCCAGCCGGGAGGCACAAAAGCCGTTCTAGGCTGGTTTCCCCCAAGGTCGCACGGGTTGGTTGTGGGAGTGCGTCAAGCCGCACTGCCACTATCTGGCGCGCTGATCGCCTATTTCTTGCCCCGTGAACTGGCGGCGATGGGCTGGAAAACATCGGCGCTCCTAATCGCCGCTTTCCTAACTTTCATTTGTAGTCTGTTCTGGAGCAGTTACAGGAATTACCATGTCGCGCAACCTCCTCTGGCAAGAAAGGGATCACTATATAAGTCGGCGAAGCAGATCATGCGGATCCCAGGCTTTTCCAATGCAACAGTGCTGGGGATATCGCTTGTGTCCATTCAAACCACAGTAAGCATTTTCTGGGTCATCTATTTGCAGCGTAAAGCAGCGCTTTCACTTGCACCCGCCGCTGACGACTTCTTTAGAATCCAGATGGCCGGAGCAGCGGGAAGAATCATTTTATCATGGGCAGCATCTCGTTTCCATCGAGGGCCGAGGAGAACAGTGATACTGTGCTGCGTTGGCGTAGCCTGTCTGCTGCCTCTGACCATGGTGCTTTCGGTAGCGAGTTGTTTTCCTGCGCGAGTGGCGTTCGGTATCGTCCTGGGATTCTTTGTTTTCGGCTGGTATGGGCCATGGGTCACATGGCTGGCGGAACTAGCACCCCCGCACAGTGTTGGCGAGATGCTCGGTTTGGCGATGGCGTTCAATCAGATCGCAATTGCCGCAACCCCCTTCGCAATGTCCGGTCTTATATACTGGTCGAGCACTTATATTACGGTATGGTTGGTTGCAGAAGTAACAGCAATCATGTCTCTGGCCTTCATATTCGTATGGCCGACGCCAATAGATAGAGCGCCCGCAAATATTTATCATTGATTAGGGCGTTAAAATCACCCGAATGGACACAGTCGTGATCCGACAAACGGCCTTCAGTTTTCCAGTAGCGAAGCATTTATTGGGATAGGCCTCGGCAGGCATTCACAGAGAATGCTTGGCGCTTCACTGTATCGCGCCGGCCTGTTCTGTCCCGGAGTAGCCGCTGATGCTGGCCATTCATCCGAATACCGGCACATGCCTTCCGGGGGGTTGAGATCGCTTGGTCCGCCGAGCGCCCAGGCGTCCTGGCAGCCCGCTATGACGTCTTGTATGTCGCCATCAGCTGCGCTTCCCGCTACGTGCACCTGGCCGTCAGGGATGACGAGACTACGGTCTCGGCGGTGACCTACTTGACAAAGCCACTTGGCGCGTTCCCGTTCCGGATCACGCACGTGCTGACCGACCGAGGGTCCTATTTCACCGTCGATGCCTTTCAAACCGCTTGCGCCCGGCACGGCATGCAGGCACCGCAAGACGAAGCCTTACACGCTGCGCACGAACGGCATGGTCGAGCGCTTCAACGGCCGAGTACGGCAGGAGGTGCTCCGCATCATCGAGAACACCAAGGGAGTCTCACAACCAGACACACAATCAGCAGTGGGACGCGACCCCAACCCGACACACTGCTAGAGGCACCGAATACCGGCCGGTCATATCCTTCCGAGCGGGCTCGCCGACCCGCCTGTGGCAATGTCCTTGCGCTTCCTAAGGAACACCCGGTCGCGCTCGATGAAACGTGCGACCATGATCGGGACCAGACGAGCCGGGTTCTTGCCAACATTCCCCTCCGCGCCACTCTCCTCCACGAGGAACCGGGCGTAAAGCAGGAGGTCTCGGTGTATCTCGGCGGGAAACGCCACGGTCATCCGCACCGGACGATTGTCGGGAATCGCGGTGATGCGGAGCTTATCCATGATGGTGATTTCCCTGCTCGACATAGGGTTTCAGGATCAGATCCCGCGAGACGATGAGGGTGAACGGCAGTCCCGGCCGGTCGGTCAGCGTCGGCTGGACGTTGAGAGAACGGTCGACAAGGCGATTGCCGACCATCGAGAAGCCGTTACTGGCCCCGCTGCGGATCGCCTGGGCCAGGTTGTTCTCGCTCTGACTGGTCCCCGCCTCCGAGCCGACGCTGAGCAGCGTGGTGACGAGCGCGGCCTTGAAGAGCTGCCCCCAATGATTGTTCACCTCGTCCGACAGCCCCGACTGGCCGATGGCGTCCGCGCCCGGGAGCTTCTCCAGCACGAGACTTTCGCCATTTGGAAAGATCAGCCGGGTCCAGATGATCTGGGTGCGTTGCTGCCCGAAGGAGACGCCGCTGTTATAGGCTCCGAACAGGGTGCTGCCCTGCGGGATCAGGAGATACAGGCCGGTCGGGCTGTCATAGACGTTCTGGGTGACGTGCCCCACGATCTCGCCCGGCAGGTCGGAGCTGATCTTCGTGTTCAGCGCGCCGGCGATCACGGTTCCCGCCTGCAGCACGTAGGGTGACGCCACCGGCATGATCCGGTCGGAACTGATGGTCTGCCGATCGGGCTGACCCGCGAGGAAGGCAAGATTTCCGGCCTGGACCCCGTTTCCGACGGGATCTTGCCGGCGATCGGCGATCGGCGCGGGAATGACCTGACCATCGTGCGGATCGCGTGCCTCGACCGAAGCGAAGAGCTTGCTACCGATGGCGGCGTCGACCTCCTGCTGTGCCCGGCGCGCATCCTGATCGCCGATCGCACCGGTGGGGACCGACTTTCCGCGTTCCTGCGCATGCAGGATCGGTCGTCCGAGATCGCCGGGCAATGCCGGTCCCAGTTTCGGGACGCCGGCATAATCTTTCGGGAGATTGTCCAATCCGGCCGCAGCGGGCGGCGAGGCGCTGTCCGGGCCGGCTGACGCCGGCGGCGGACGATGGCTCGCTTCCAGGGCATAACCCAGCGCGAACGCGACGGCGATGACGCCGACCCCGCCGAGCGACCAGATCACGCTGCGCGACAGGCGCACCACGCCCGGCCGCTCGGCGCGTAGACGCAGGTCGGGCGGGGAGACCGAAGCCGGAGATGGCGACGGCGCACCGCCCGACGCCAGCCCCTGCCCGGCGGGAGGGATGCCGTCCGGCCCCTCCGGTGCCTCCTTCTCTTCGCTCATGACGGCTGGCCATCGGTACGCACGATGCGCACCCGCTGCTCGCTGGTCTTGTCGCCCAGCCGCAGTTCGGCGGCCGCGAACAGACGATCGACGATCATCCAGTTCTGGCGCACGCGATAATTGACCAGTTCCGGCCCGCCATCCGCCCCCAGCACGAAGAGCGGTGGCAGATCGCCCTGCCCGATCCCGCTCGGGAACGCGATATAAACCTTATGCCCGTCATCGAAGGCCCGGCTAGGCAACCAGGGCGGTGTCCCTCCTTTCACAGGCTGGATGGCATAGCGGAAATGCAGGTCGTCGAGATCCAGATCCGTCGCCACCGGAGTCTCTTCCTCGGCTTCGCTGTCCTGGCGGTGCAGCGCAATCAGATCGTCCTCGGGATAGTCCCACGACACCGAGGCCATATAGGTCGCGGGCGTGGCGCGCAGCTCGGCCAGATAGGTCCGCCGGTCGGTGTTGACGATCAGGTTGGTGGTGAGGTCCGGCCGCGTCGGCTTGACCAGGATATGCACGCGTTTCGTCGTGCCCGCCCCGCTGCTGGTGTCGCCGATGATCCAGCGCACGGTGTCACCGGCGGCGACGGGGCCGCTGCCCACCAGTTTCTCGCCCGGCTGGAGCATGATGTCGGTGATGTCGCCGGGCGAGGCATAGACCTGATAGAGCGCCCCCGCGCTGTAGGGATAGACCTGCACCGCGTTGATGAACCCGGCCCGCGTCGGCTGGATGCGTGCGGCCAGATTGGCCTGCGTCACACGCGCCGTCGGATCGGCCACGTCCGGCACGGCGTGTCTGGATCGGCGTGAGGGCAAAGGCTTGAGTTGCCCCGGCAACGGCAGCGGCTGCGGCACTGCGACCACCTGAACCGGCTTCGGCGGGTCCGGCAGGCGCGTGGCCAGGACCGCGTCGTCATAGCGAATGACGGGGGGACGATACTGCCCGGCGCAGGCCGAGAGCAGAACGAGCATCGCCAGCGGCAGGGCGCGCATGAGCAGCCGGATCATTGTCCGAGTTCCTTCGACCAGTTGATGGCAGAGACGTAGATCCCGAGCGGGTTCTTCCGCAGGCGGTCGGCGTCGTGCGGCGGGGCGATCACCACCGTGACGATCGCCGTCCAGCGCTCGGTACCGGTGAAGGCCCCGTCGCGATAACGGCGTTCGGTCCAGGCGACACGGAAGCTCGACGGCGAGGCCCGGATCACAGACGAGACATCCACCTCGACCTGTTCATGCCCGATCCGGGAGAAGGGGTCGTTCAGGCGGGCATAATCGTTCAGCGCCTGCGCGCCGGGGATTATGGTGAAATCATAGGCACGCAGCCAATTCTGCCGGACCACGACCGCGTCGGCGGAGAGCCCGCGCACATCCTCGACGAAACGCGCGAGATACCAGGCGATCTGCGGATCGGTCGGCGTATAGCCCGCCGTTGCGGACGCGACCACCTGGGCCTGCCCAAGCCGGTCGACCTGCACCACCCAGGGTACGATCGTTCCCCGCGCCGACTGCCAGACCAGCCCCATGCCGAGGCCGGCGGAGAGGACCAAGGAGCCGAAGGCCATCAGCCGCCAGTTGCGGGCCTGGACGCGGGCGGAGCCGATCCGCTCGTCCCAGACCTGCGCGGCCTTTTGGTAAGGCGTGACGGGTTCGGGCGTGGTGCCGTAGCGGGTGGTGGAGCGACGGAACATCGTCCTCATTCCTTTTCCGAAAGGTCGATCGAGGCGGAACCGCCGCCGCCATCCGCCGCGCGGATGATTTGGGCCGCCTCGGCGGCGTGGGTCGCGGCGTTGCGGCGTTTCATGGTCCGCGCCCAGCGCGGGGGCTTGCCGTCCGGGGCGCCCCCATCGCCGCCGGAAGCACCACCGCCCTCACCGCCACGTCCCGCCTCGCCAGCCGACCCGCCCGTGAAGCGGCCGCCGGTCGCCGTGAAGGCCCCACGGCCCCCGGCGGCATAGCTTTCCTTCATGGCGGACGCGGCCGACGACGCCTTGGTCTTCACGGCATTGGCGGCGGCACTCGCCGGAGCCCTGGCGACACCGCCCAGACCGGCGGCCATCCGTGCCCCGGCGCTCCCGCCCGCGGCGTTCATGGCGCCCATCGACCAGGCCGTGGATGCGGCTCCGGCGGCAGCGGCTCCGCCTCGGGCGGCGGCGGCCGTGGCGGCCAGCGCCGCGCCTCCCCCGGAGATCGCCGCGCCGACACCCGCAACGGCGGCAGCGCCCATGCCACCGACGGCCATGCCCGTTCCCACGGCAGCACCCGCGCCAAGCTGCGGGGCGCCGGAGATCAGCCCGTTGGCCAGCGCGCCGCCGAAGATCGCCAAGCCCACAATGCACAGCGAGGCCAGCACGACGGACAGCGACTGGCCGATGGTCGGCGTGGCGTCGCCATAGGAGGTGGTGAACTGCTTGAACAGGACGGAGGCGATGGCGGAGATCACCGCCAGCACCATGATCTTCACGCCGGACGACACGACGTTGCCGAGCACCTTCTCTGCGAGGAAGGATGTGCGGTTGAACAGGGCGAAGGGGATCAGCACGAAGCCGGCGAGGCTGGTGAGCTTGAACTCCACCAGCGCGACGAAGAGCTGCACGGCCAGGATGAAGAAGGCCGCCAGCACGATCAGCCAGGACAGGCAGAGCACGAGAATCTGCACGAAGTTGGTGAAGAAGGCGACGGGACCGAGCAGGTTATGCACCGCGTCGAGCAGCGGCTGCGCGGCATCGAACCCGGTCGAGGCGAGACGGCCGGGGCGGAGGAAGTCCCCCAGCGCCAGGCTGCCGCCCCCGGCCTCGAGACCGAGCCGCGCGAAGCTGTCGAACACCACCTTGGACAGATCATCGAACTTGTCGATGACGAAGGCGAAGAAGCCGATATAGAGCGTCTTCTTGACCAGCCGCTGGATGATGTCCTCGTCCGCCGCCCAGGCCCAGAACAGCCCGGCCAAGGCGATGTCGAGAACCGACAGCGATCCGGCGAGCGATACGACGCTGCCCTTGAGCAGCCCGAAGCCCGAATCAATGGTGGTCGTGAAGGTGTTGAGGAACGAGTCGATGATGCCTAGATTGTTCGTCGCCATCGCGGTCAGTTCCCGCCGCCGAACATGCTGACGGTGCCCGGAACATAAGCGTCGTGCTGAGAGAAGTGCTGGTACTGCGCCTGTCCTTCCGCCTCGGTCGCCGCTTCACGCGCGCGATCCAGGTCCTGCGCCCGCCCGTTCGCGGACAGGACCGCGATCACGTCGGAGAGCTGCCGGGACTGGAGGGCCAGAAGCTGATTGCCCGCCTGCGCCGCCTGGAGCGCGCCGCTCGAACTCTGGCTGGCCGAGACGAGCTGGGTCATGGCGCTGTTGTCGGAGGGGATATTCCCGACCACCGTGGCCTGCGTCTTCAGCGCGTCTTCGAATCCGCCGACCGCGTTCTGCCAGCGTGTCCGCGCCTGGCTGAACAGCGCGCTGTCGGAGAGGGAGGACGAGATCGACGTGTAGGCCTGCTGGTATTGCTGCTCGACCGAGGTGACGCTGTAGGCGATGTTCTGCGCCTGGTTCAGCAACGCCGTGGTTTGCGCGATCGTCGATTGCAGCGTCGAGAGCGTGGAGAGCGGCAGGCTCGCCAGATTCCTCGCCTGGTTGACCAGCATCTGCGCCTGATCGGCGAGCGAGGAAATCTCGTTGTCGATCTGCTGGAGTTCGCGCGCGGCGATCAGCACGCTCTGGACATGGTTCGCCCCGTCATACACCGCCCACTGGGCGTGGGCCGTCGGAACGGCGACGGTCGACAAGATGCCGGCAAGAACAATGGGGATCAGTTGCTGTCTCACGGCACGTCTCCATCCCTGAGAAGCTCGGCCGCCCATGACACGCCACGCGCGTCGAACCAGGCCGGGAGGAACCCGTCCCGCCCATGTTCGGCCAGGATTCGGTCGATCAATTTGTGATCGTCCTTGCCGGACGCCGCGCACAGGGCCAGCGCCACCGGCCCCAATCCCAGTTCAAACAGGCGATTGCCGCGCTGGGTCTGGCAGTAATACTCCCGCTTCGAGGCGGCCCGCGCGATGATGGCGATCTGGCGGTCGTTCAGACCGAAGTCGCGATAGATGGCCGCGATCTGCGGTTCGATCGCCCGCTCGTTCGGCAGGAAGATCCGTGTCGGGCAGCTTTCCACCACCGCCGGGGCGATGCGGGAGTTGGCGATGTCAGACAGGCTCTGCGTGGCGAACAGGACGTTGGCATTCTTCTTCCTGAGCGTCTTCAGCCATTCGCGGAGCTGACCGGCGAAGTCGCCGTCATCGAGCACCAGCCACCCCTCGTCGATGACCAGCAAGGTCGGTCGCCCGTCGAGACGGCCCTCGATGCGATGAAACAGATAGGACAGGACGGGCGACGCAGCGCCCGACCCGATCAGCCCCTCGGTCTCGAAAACCACCACGTCGGCATCCCCGATGCGTTCGGCATCCGCGTCGAGCAAGCGGCCCCAGGCACCACCCAGGCAGTACGGCGCCAGCGCCTGCTTGAGCGCCTTGGACTGGAGCAGCGCGGCGAGACCGGAGAGGGTCCGCTCGTCGACCGGGGAGGACGCCAGCGAAGTCAGCGCCGACCAGAGCAGCGCCTTCACGTCGGGCGACAGCGCCATGCCTTCGCGCGCGAGAATCTGCCCGATCCATTCGGCGGCCCAGGCGCGTTCGGCGGGATCGTCGATCCGCGCCAGCGGCTGAAGGGAGACGGCGGGATGATCGTTGTCACCCTCGTCCGTCAGCCCGCCACCGAGATCGTGCCAGTCCCCGCCCATCGCCAGCGTCGCCGCGCGCATGGACCCGCCGAAATCGAACGCGAAGACCTGCGCGCCCTGATAGCGCCGGAACTGCAGCACCATCAGCGCCAGCAGCACGGATTTCCCTGCCCCGGTCGGCCCGGCGATCAGCGCGTGACCGACATCGCCGACATGGAGCGCAAACCGGAACGGCGTCGCCCCGGCGGTCTTGCCGTAGAACAGCGGCGGCGCCTTGAAATACGCGTCCCGTTCCGGCCCAGCCCAGACGGCGGACAGCGGAATCATGTGGGCGAGGTTCAGGGTCGAGATCGGAGGCTGGCGCACATTGGCATAGACATGGCCGGGTAGAGAGCCGAGCCACGCCTCCACGGCATTGACGCTTTCCGCCATGCAGGTGAAATCGCGGCCCTGGATGATCTTCTCGACAAGCCGCAGCTTTTCATTGGCGATGGAGGCGCTGCCATCCCAGACCGTGACGGTGGCGGTGACGTATGCTTGCCCGACGTCATCCGCGCCGAGGGACTGCAAGGCCAGATCGGCGTCGGTCGCCTTGTTGGCGGCATCATTGTCCACCAGCGCCGAGGCCTCGTTGGTCATGACCTCACGCACGATGGCCGCGATCGATTTCCGCTTGGCGAACCACTGACGCCGTATCTTCGTCAGCACCTTGGTCGCGTCCGTTTTGTCGAGCAGGATCGCACGGGTGGACCAGCGATAGGACATCGCCAGACGGTTCAGGTCGTCGAGGATTCCAGGAAAGGTCCGGGACGGAAAGCCGGTGATGGTCAAGGTCTTGAGGAAGGCAGCGCCCAGTTTCGGTTCCAGGCCACCGGCGAGCGGCTGGTCCACCAGCAGCGCGTCGAGGTGCATGGGGATCTCCGGCACACGAACGCGCTGGTTCCGAACCGAGATGGTCGAATGAAGGTAGGTCAGCGTCTCGCCGTCATTGAGCCAGGAGGCGTCGGGCATGAACCCGTCCAGCAGGGCCAGCAGCCGGTCGCTCCGATCCACGAAAGAATGAAGCATCCCGTGTGGATCGGCGCCCTCGCGCTCCCGGCCCTCGTACAGAAACCGGGCCGCCCGGCCCGAGGATTCCGCCGGAGGCAGCCAGACCAGCGTCAGGAAATACCGGTTCTCGAAATGCGCCCCCTCATCCTCGAATTGTTCGCGCCGTTCCAGATCGACCATCTGGCTGGCGGCATCGGGAAAATCGCCCTCGGGATAAAGAGTCTCCGGGACGCGCTGCGCTTCCACGAACACCGCCCAGCCGGAGCCGAGACGACGGAGCGCATTGTTCAGGCGACCAGTCACGCCAACCAGTTCGGCTGACGTTGCGCTATCCAGATCGGGGCCGCGTATTTTAGCGGTACGCTGAAAAGACCCATCCTTGTTCAGGACGACACCTCGTTCGACCAGCGCGGCCCAGGGCAGGAAGTCGGACAGGAGGGAATTACGATTACGATACTCGCCAAGGGACATCATGGCTGATCTCCCTATGCCCGCAGCCAGGCGGGGTAGCGCAGATGCCGCCGCCCCACCTCGATGAAGAACGGGTCGCGCTTCGCACCCCAAACCGCGAGCGTATGTCCGACGATCCAGAACCCGGCCCCGATCAGCCACAGGCGCAAGCCCAGCGCGATCGCAGCCGCCAGCGTGCCGTTGGCGATGGCCACCGCGCGGGGCGCGCCGCCGAGCAGGATCGGATCGGTGAGCGAGCGATGCACCGGGACATAGAAGCCCGCCACCGCGTCATCGTCGTATCCAAGCATCATCAGATCAGCGCCCCGCCGCTGAAGCTGAAGAACGACAGGAAGAAGCTGGACGCGGCAAAAGCGATGGACAGGCCGAACACGATCTGAATCAGTTTCCTGAAACCACCGCTCGTCTCGCCGAAGGCCAGCGTCAGGCCGGTGACGGTGATGATGATGACGGAGATGATCTTGGCGACCGGACCCTGGACGGATTCGAGGATCTGGTTGAGCGGCTCCTCCCACGGCATGCCGGAGCCGGAAGCCCAGGCGGAAGACGTCGCCGCGAAGAGGGCGATGCCGGCCATGCTGGCGAGACGGGACAGGGGGCCGGGGGGCGTGCGCGCGATCACGCGCGCGGACAGAATCTGCGACATCATGGCGTTTCCTCGGTATCTGACAGATCGAGTGGATCAGGATGTCCGGCGCTGGCAGATGCGGCGGAATAGCCAAGCCGATAATCGCCGGTCAGGAGATCGAGCCCGTCGACCGTGGCGAGTTCGGTCAGGCGACGGGCGTTGCCCCTGCCGGACAGGACCGCGATCATGTCAATCGTCTCGGCGATCAGGGCGCGTGGGACGGTGACGACGATTTCCTGAATCAGTTGTTCCAGCCGCCGCAACGCGCCGATCGCGGTCCCCGCGTGCAGCGTGCCGATGCCGCCGGGATGGCCGGTGCCCCAGGCTTTGAGAAGGTCCAGCGCCTCGGGCCCGCGCACCTCGCCGATCGGGATACGGTCGGGGCGCAAGCGCAGGGCCGAGCGCACCAGTTCGGACAAAGTGACGATGCCGTCACGTGTGTGCAGGGAGACGAGGTTGGGTGCCGCGCATTGCAGCTCCCGTGTATCCTCGATCAGCACGACACGATCGTTGGTCTTCGCGACCTCGGCCAACAGCGCGTTGACCAGGGTCGTCTTGCCGGTCGAGGTGCCGCCCGCGACCAGGATGTTCTTCCGGACCGCTACGGCGTGACGCAGGAAATCAGCCTGCGCTGCCGTCATGATGCCCGTCGCAACATAATCGTCGAGCGTGAAGACCGCGACAGCAGGCTTGCGGATTGCGAAGCTGGGGGCTGTGACGATCGGTGGCAACAGCCCCTCGAACCGCTCCCCGGTCGGCAGTTCGGCCGAAACGCGCGGGGCGCCGTCATGCACCTCCGCCCCGACATGATGCGCGACCAGGCGCACGATCCGCTCAGCGTCAGCCGCCGTCACGCGCTCGTCCGTATCGGACAGCCCCTCGGACAGCCGGTCGATCCACAGCCGTCCATCCGGGTTAAGCATCACCTCGACGATGGCGGGATCGGCCAGCAGCGATGCGATCGCCGGCCCCATCGCCGTACGCAGCATCGAGATGCCGCGCACGTTGGCAACGTTCTGAAGTGCGGCTGTCCGCATGTTGATCCCCATTTGCGCATGCTGTCCGACACTCCGGACCACAACGGGGCAGATAGAAGAGGCACGCATTTCCAGATCGCAACAAGAAAATCGATCGCGATCGTAAGGGGGCGTACTCGGGAGTACACAAACTGGCAGGAGCGTATTTGCGGATATTATACCAATTCTGGTTCGTCAGAACCCATGCGCCCACGTGCGTAGTCCGATGGACATGATCCTCCAGGGTTGATCGAGGAGTTGTCTCCAGGCGTCGCAGCAGAGGTCGACGATCTGTTCGTAGGAGCGGAACACACGGTTCGACAGCCAAGTGTTGCGCATGAACTGCCAAAGGTTCTCGACCGGGTTCAATTCCGGCGAGCGGGGTGGGATGGGCAGGATGGTGATGTTGGGCGGGATCACGAGCCGGGGGCTGGTGTGCCAGCCGGCCTGATCGAGCAGCAGCACGGCGTGGGCGCCCGGTGTCACAGCCTGTGCGATGGCGGCGAGATGGTGGTTCATGGCCTCGAGGTTGCACCAGGGCAGAACCAGCCCTGCTCCCTTGCCCAGGGCGGGGCAGATGGCACCGAACAGGTAGGCCGAGGCGGTGCGCTGGTCGGCCGGCGCGCGCGGCCGCGTCCCACGCCGCGCCCAGCGGCGGGTCAGCTTGTTCTTCTGGCCGATGCGGGCTTCGTCGCTCCACCAGAGTTCGATCGCGGCATCCGGATGCCGGGCCTGGATCGCGGCGAGGGAGGCCGGGAGGCTTTTTTAAAAAGCGCCTGCGCGTCCGGGTCCTGCGCATGGTGGCGCGGCCGGGCGGTCAGCAGGCGGAAGTTCAGCGCGCGGAGGATCTCGCTCAGTCGCGCCCTCGACAGCGAGATGCCATGCTCCTCGAACAGCCACTGGCCGAGATCGGCCTGCCGCCACCGCACCACCCCATGCACCGCGGGAATGGGCTCCTCCTCGACCCGTCGGCGCAGCGCTTCCATGACCGCCGGCGTCATCCGAGGCGCGACACCGCCGCCGTGCCGGTCACGCAGCCCATCCGGACCGTCGACGTTGAACCGCACGACCCAGTCACGCACGATCTGCCGGTCGGTGCCCGCCAGCCGCGCCGCGTCCCCGCGCGAAGCCCCATCGTAGATCGACGCCAGCGCCAGCAACCGCCTCGACTGCCCGGCGTGCTTCGTGGCCCGCGCCAGCGATCGCAGACCAGCCGCATCGAAATCCTCGCGCAGCGCCAGCGCCTTGCCCATCCCAGGATGCTCCTGCCAACCAGGCACCCTGCGAATCACGACACCCCACAACGCGCAACCCCCAGCACTCATGAGTCAGACCAACTCCATGAGAGGCTGACTCACGCGGGGGATTCCCAAGCGCGCACGGAGATGATTCACCGTAACCGGCTGTGGGAGGTTTGCGATGGCGGCGGCAATCGGTTTGCGGTTGGATTTTGATGGGGACGATCTGCGGCGACTGGCTCGGGTGAGCAAGGATGGCCGTCAAGTGCGGCGGCTGCTGGCGCTGGCGGCGATCTACGACGGCGGCACGCGTGGCGAGGCTGCTCGGTTGGGCGGTGTCGGGCTTCAGATCGTGCGCGACTGGGTGGTGCGGTTCAACGCTCGCGGCCCGGACGCGCTGATCGACGGCAAGGCGCCGGGGGCACCAGCGCCGCTCGGCGCGGAGCAGCGCCAAGCGCTGATGCGCATGGTCGAGACCGGCCCGATCCCGGCGTCGCACGGGGTGGTCCGCTGGCGCCTGGTCGATCTGGCGCAATGGGTCTGGGATGAGTTCGCCATCTCGATCAGCACGCAGACGCTGAGCCGGGAACTGCGCGGCTCGGGCTATCGCAAGCTCACCGCGCGGCCGCGCCACCACGCGCAGGATGCTGACGCCATTCCCGCTTTTAAAAAGCTTTCCCCGCGCAGTTGGCGGCGATCCGGGCAAAGCTCCCACGCGGCATACCCATAGAGGTCTGGTGGCAGGACGGTCGGGCGCAAGTGACGCCCGACCGGGTTGGCCAGAAGAACGGCATCACCCGTAGGTGGGCACGGCTCGCGCGACCTCGTCGTCCCCGCCAACATCACGCTGCTGGCGCTGCCAGCAAAGTGCCCCGAGCTCAACCCAGTCGAAAACGTGTGGCAGTTCATGCGCGACAACTGCCTGTCGAACCGCATCTTCCTGTCCTACGACGACATCCTCGATCATTGCCGCTTCGCCTGGAACAGGCTTGCCGATCAGCCGTGGCGCATCATCGCCATCGGCCTACGCAATTGGGCCCATGCGTCGTAATCAACGGAAGGTGGTATGAATCCTGCGACACGAGAGGACGCCCGGTCACGCATGAAAACCCCGGCCCTTATTTGGGTCGGGGTTTTTGCGTTTATGCCTGGATTTGTTTGGTTGCGGGGACAGGATTGCTTCTCAAGTTGCAACAGTCGCCGTTTGAGAACAAAGCGTGGTTTGACAGCTGTTTTGGCGAACTCTTTTCTGCTTGCGCCTGAGGGTTCTCTATACCAGCAAGCCACCCCCATCGATAACGAAGCTCTGTCCCGTCGCGAAACGCTGCTTCATCAGGAACACATAGGCGGCGGCCAGATCGTCCGGCTCACCGATACGCCGCACAGGCAGCTTCTCACGGACAGTCGCGTACATCGCCTCACGGTTTTCCTCCGGAATGTCGTTCCAGAGCGGAGTCTTCACGAAGCCCGGTACCACGATATTGACCCGGATCGGCGCCAGTTCGATCGCCAGCGCGCGCGTCAGCCCTTCCATCGCGCTGCAGATACTCGCGCCCAATGCCCAGCCAGCTTGCGGCGACCGCGCACCCGCGATGCCGGAGGTAAACACGATGGAACCTCCTGGTTGGATCAGCGGCGCCGCATATTTCGCCGCCGTCAACGCGCCCCAATAGCGCAACTCAAAGAACTGTCGTGCAGACGGTAACGCCATGTCCGCGATTGGCCCGAGTTGCAGGCTTTCTCCTGCCGTGAAAACCAGGTGATCGAAGGGCCCGATCGTAGCGAAAAATCTGCTCACCTCTGCTTCATCACGCAGGTCAAGCGCGTGTCCGTCCGTTCCGTCCGGCAACCGTGCCAAAGCGGCGTCCACGCTGGACCTGCGGCTGGAGGCGATCGAAACCCGCGCGCCTTCGCCTGCCGCCCCCTCTGCAACCGCCAATCCGATTCCCGATGTCCCACCCAGCACCACGACGCGTTTGTCTTTCATGTTCATCCGTCACACTCCGCTCCGGGCGGCAGAAGCACCGCCTGTGCGACGCATATGCCTGCTGGACATCTCATGATTCGAGCGCAATCCTGTCATTCCAATGATGACAAGAAATCAACCATGGCTATCGATACAAGGCTGTTGAGCGGTATCGAAACGCTGATCGCGGTGGCGGAGACCGGTGGTTTCACTCGTGCGGCCGCGACAATGGGCCTGACGCCATCGGGTGTCAGCCGAGCCGTCGCGCGCCTGGAATCCCGCCTCGGCGTCCGGCTGTTCGACCGCAATGCCCGCTCAACGACATTGACGGAGGCCGGGCATCGACTGGTGACCGAGGTTGCGCCCCTGCTCGCCGGGATCGAGGAGGCAGCAAGCAGCGCCGCCGGTGCGTCGGCGACAGTTTCCGGACGGCTGCGCGTCAATTGCGATCCATGGTTCGCCAGTCTCCTGCTCGCGCCAAAGCTTCGATCATTTCTCGACACCCATCCTGCATTGACACTGGATTTGGTGGCACGCGACACTCTGGGCGATCTCGTCTCCGAAGGGTTCGATGTCGCGATCCGCTTCGGAGAGCCACCGCCCTCCGGTCTGATCACACGCAAATTGCTGGAAGCGCGGATCGTGACCTGCGCGTCTCCCGCCTATATCGCGCGTCACGGTCGTCCCATCCATCCGCGAGATCTGGAAACAGGCACGCATGAATGTCTGCTGTTCCGGGAGCCGGCGACCGGACGTCCTTTCGACTGGGAATTCCACCGGCAAGGCGAAATCCTGAATGTCTCGGTGCGCGGACGCCTGATCCTGAACGATGTCGCAACCGGCCTGGCCGCGTGTGTCGCAGGGCTGGGCGTGGCGCAGCCCATGACGCTCGGAATCGACGAGCTTCTGCGAAGCGGCACCCTGATCGACCTTTTTCCGGACTGGTGCGATGAATATTTTCCGCTTCATGTCTATCATCCGTCGCGTCATCTTCCGCCCGCGAAAGTGCGGGCGTTTCTGGATTTCATTTGTAATGATGTCACGACAGCCCAAATAAAACACGATGGATTTACCGGTCTGTAAGGGAGGACATTATGCGTCGACGTCTGCCCCTGACGGCTATGGAAGCGTTCTGCGCGGTCGCGCGGCATCTCAGCTTTCGCGGCGCCGCTGAATCTATCGGCATTTCTCAAAGCGCGCTCACCCGTCATGTCCAGAACCTTGAACGGGATCTGGGCGTGCCGCTTTTCGAGAGACGTGGCAACACCATTAAGCTGACGGAAAAAGGCCGTCTGCTTTTCGAGAAGGCAGAACAGGCTTTCCAATGGCTTCACGACGGTCTGTCTCAGGTCACCGAGCGCGCGGCTTCCCCGCTGCGTGTGAGCGTTCTACCCTCCCTGGCCGCGTCATGGCTTGCCCCTCGTCTGCCTGTTTTCACGACGAAGCATCGGGATATCACCGTCGATCTCGTGCCGGACTACCACCTCACTGACCTTAATACCGGATCGACGGACCTGGCGTTGCGTTACGGAATAGGCCCATGGCGGGGAACATGGTCTCGCATGTTCATGCGAGAGGAACTGGCTCCCGTCGTCGCTCCGACCGCTTGGCAAGACAGCACGGACGTGGAGCAGATATTCGCAGGCAGGACATTATTCGGCGCGGCGCAACCTTTCGAATGGGATCGACTGCTCGACGTGCTTGGCCTCCCCTCCAAGCCCGCTGTCACGTCGCTGAATGACTATAATGTGGTCATCAGCGCGACCTTGGCGGGCCAGGGCATCATGGTCGGCAGACGCTCCCTGATCCAGTCTCATTTCGACGATGGACGTCTGGTGCGTGCTGGCGCGCCCTGGATGGATTGCGGAACCGCCTATCATGTCGTCACCCGACCCGGACGCCAGCATGAACGCGAGATCAGCGCTTTCATTGCGTGGCTAACGTCCGAAGGAGCCGCCACAAACGACCTTTGGGACCCTCATTGATTGCCTCACGTGATGACCTGACGTCATCAACCCAGTCAAACGAGCATTGGCTCCTGTGGCCCATCAGCACGTAATTTTCCTGTCCAGAAAACCTGAAAAGTGGCGGCGATGCCATGTCGCCTGGTTCAGGGAAAAGAGGGACACGGAATGGATCTTCAAATATCGGGCCGGACGGCCATTGTCATGGGCGCCAGCAGCGGCCTTGGCCTCGGAATTGCCCATGCCCTTGCAAGGGAAGGCGTGCATGTCGGCCTGCTCTCCCGCGACCCGTCACGCCTGGAAGCGGCGGCGGCAAGTCTCCGTGCTGTTTCGTCGGCAAAAATATCATGCATCGTGGCCGATCTGGCATCGCAGGACGCAGTTCATGCGGCGATCAGCACGATAAAAGATGAGGTCGGTGTTCCTGACATTCTGATCGGCAATGGTGGTGGTCCGCCGCCCAGTTCCGCCACCGTCTTCGAGGCCGCGCTCTGGGAGGCCCAGGCGCGGGCGATGCTGTTGCCCGTGATGACCATGACCGACGCGTTCCTGCCGAACATGCGCGCGAACGGTTTCGGACGCCTCATCATGGTCTCGTCCACCAGCGTCGTCGAACCGATCCCGGGTCTTGTCCTGTCCAATGCCCTGAGAGCAGCGCTCGCCAATTGGGGGCGCACTCTGGCCCGTGAAGTCGCGCGTGACGGAGTCACCGTCAATACGTTGATGCCTGGCCGCTTCGATACCGCTCGGGTCCAAAAACTCAACCAGTCACGCGCGAACACCGAAGGCGGCTCCGCCGAGGACGTACGGCGACAGGATCTCGAAACCATACCAGCAGGCCGCTATGGGACACCCGAGGAATTCGGCGCCGTCGCCGCCTTCCTCGCCAGCCCTTTGGCCTCGTACGTGACCGGCGCGCTCATCCCTGTCGATGGCGGACTCCTGCACGCTCACTGAACGCTGTTTGCTAAATACGCTTACTCCCAAGGACCACAATCATGTCCGTACCATCGGAAAACGGCACGTCGCTTAGCGGTGCCGAAAGCCTTTTGCATACGCTCGTCGCCTGTGGCGTCGATACGTGTTTTGCCAATCCCGGCACGTCCGAGATGCACTTCGTGGCTGCCCTCGATGCTGTTCCCGCGATGCGCCCGGTGCTTTGTCTGTTCGAAGGAGTCGCAACCGGAGCGGCCGACGGATATGCCCGAATGGCGGGGAAACCCGCTTCGACACTGCTGCATCTCGGCCCGGGCCTCGCGAACGGCCTCGCCGGCCTGCACAACGCACGACGCGCACAATCGCCGATCGTCAATATCGTTGGGGACCATGCCACCTACCACCTCCAGTATGACGCACCCCTGACCTCTGACATCGCGGGCTTCGCGCGCCCTGTATCCGACTGGGTTCGTCGATCGGCCTCGGCCCGCTCTCTTCCGGGAGATGTCGCCACAGTGGTCGCCTGCGCCCGTCGTTCACCTGGGCAGATCGCGACGCTGATCTTACCCGCTGATACCGCTTGGGCTCCTGCCGAACGGGTCGGCCTGCCTGAAACCGAGATATTGCCGGCGACGATCCCCGAAAGCACGCTTGAACATGTTACTGGCCTTTTACGCGGTCCCAGCCGATCGGCAATTCTCCTGCGTGGCGATGTCCTACACGGGCAAGGGCTACAGTGGGCAGCGCGTATAGCAGCACGAACAGGGACGAAGTTGTTCTGTGATACCTTCGCACCTCGAATCCGCCGAGGAGGACATCATCCCGTCATCGAGCGACTACATTACCGTGGTGACGAAGTCATCCGGCAATTGGCGGCGTTCGACCATCTGATCCTCGTCGGCGCGGAACCGCCGGTGGCGTTTTTCGCCTATCCCGGCCGGCCGAGTTGGCTCGTCCCGCCGGGCTGTGCGCTGCATACGCTCACGCGCCCCTGTGAGAACGGGCCGGACGCCCTCGCACGTCTGGCTGACCGTCTCGAGGCAAAGGCATATTGCCCTCCTGCTCGGCTTACCGTGACCGCTCCGCAGTCCGATGAACCGCTGACGCCTGAAACCATCCTACGTTGTGTCACCGCAGACTTGCCGGAAGACGCGATCGTCATCGACGAGGGACTGACCTCGACCTTTCCCTATTACGATCTCCTGGACGCGGCATCTTCCCACGATCATCTGAACCTGACGGGAGGCGCCATCGGAAGTGGCATTCCGCTCAGCGTCGGGGCTGCAGTCGCCGCTCCTACGCGCAAGGTCGTCTGCCTGCATGGCGATGGGGGCGCGATGTACAGTCTTCAGGGGCTATGGACACAAGCTCGCGAGCACCTCGATGTCGTCACCATCATCTTCGCCAACCGGGCTTACGCAATTCTGGAGCAGGAGTTGGACCCGCGTCGCGGCCTATCCTGAATTTCGTGTGTCTGGTGTGATGCGGCTCAAGGAGACGCCTGATGGCTCGACGAAAGAAGCCCCTCATTCCTGACGACGTAATGGACCAGGTCCTGGCGGGCCGTGTGGTCCGCGACATGGCGGATGCCGATGCCCTTTTGGGCGACATGAAGAAGATGCTGGCGGAACGGCTGCTCAACACCGAGATGGACCACCATCTTGGCGGCGAGAGTAGCGCGGGTCGGAAGAACTGCCGCAACGGCTATGGCAGCAAGACGGTGCTGACCGAGGCAGGCCGCGTGACACTGGAGATCCCGCGCGATCGGGCCGGCACGTTCGATCCGCAGTTGATCGCGCGCTACCGACGGCGGTTTCCCGGCTTCGACGAGAAGATCATCTCGATGTATGCGCGCGGCATGAGCGTGCGGGAAATCCGCGGGCATCTCGTGGAGATCTATGGCGTCGATGCCTCGCCTGACCTGATCAGCGTGATCACGGACGCCGTGCTGGACGAGGTCGCGGCCTGGCAGAACCGGCCGCTGGAGACGGTCTATCCGATCGTGTTCTTCGATGCTTTGCGGGTGAAGATCCGCGACGAAAGCGTGGTGCGCAACAAGGCGGTGCATATCGCGCTTGGGGTGCGGGCGGACGGGAAAAAGGAGGTGCTCGGGCTCTGGATCGAACAGAACGAGGGCGCCAAGTTCTGGCTGCGCGTGATGAACGAGCTGCGTCATCGCGGCGTCGAGGACGTTCTGCTGGCCGTGGTCGACGGGCTGAAAGGCTTCCCGGACGCGATCCGCGCCGTTTTTCCCGAGGCGATGGTGCAGACGTGCATCGTCCATCTATTGCGGCACTCGCTGGATTTCGTGGCCTACAAGGACCGGAAGTCCGTCGCAGCAGCCCTGAAGGATATCTACCGGGCGATCGACACCGATGTCAGCCGCTGCTCGTCAGCATCGTCCTTCGACGGATGACGCTGGGTCGAGCGGTGCTGATCGAGCACCTGACAGGCCCGCCGCTCCGACACCGGCAGTACGCGGCGGAGCTGCTCGATCGCTTCTCAGCGGCGGGAGGGGCTTAAAAAGTCAGCTTCGACGCCTCTTGCAGGATCGCCTTGTCCAGCGCCAGGTCCGCGACCAGCTTCTTCAGCCGCACGTTCTCGCGCTCCAGATCCTTCATCCGCCGCGCCTGGTCGACCTTCAGACCGCCATACTCCTTGCGCCACCGATACAGCGTCTGCTCCGCGATGCCGACCTGTCGGCACGCCTCGACCGCTGTCGCGCCTCGGCCGACGAGCACGTCCACCTCACGCAACTTCGTGATGATCTGCTCCGGCGTAAACCGCTGACGTCCCATGCCTTCCTCCATTCCATCTGCCCATCGCGGGCTCTCTTCAGAAATGGACCAGTTTTTACAGGGCAGACCAAAATACAATGTCGGAGATTATACCGGTATGCTGCGCATTAAATGCACCGCATCAGCAACCAGTTCAACGTTTGAGCCTGCTAGACTTCCGTCTGCGCGCAAACGCGTGTCCTCGAAGCCAACACGCGTTGACCACAAGCGATCCCTAGCTTGTTCGATAAACTGCCATACGGTGGCATCAAGCCCGTGCAGTAGCACTGGACGGCTGATTCCTGCTCTGACCAGCGTTTCGTATATTTGGTCTGACACACCGGCGGCTTCTCTGGCGTTTTGCTCCTCGATCTCAATGAGAACACGTAGCACACGCTGGCAGTCGGACAGCGCAACAAATCGCTCGACATCAGCGATCGATGCTAACCCAGCCTCAACGCCAACGCCCACATTCCGAAGCAGACTCATGATAGCGGGAGCATCAGGTTCGGACAGGTTAACAGAGGCATAGTCCGGGCCGACGCGCCAAGCCGCGATTTTACGACGGGTAGCTTCTCGGTCGTGTTCGATCCATTCCCCAGTCGACACGCCAACAAGGGTCCCTGGGCATGCACGACGTATCGCAATCATGAGATCATCGACTGCGGAGAGGCTTTCATACCCCC
The DNA here is from genome assembly GCF_011753235.1 of Asaia sp. As-1742. Lineage (NCBI taxonomy): Bacteria > Pseudomonadati > Pseudomonadota > Alphaproteobacteria > Acetobacterales > Acetobacteraceae > Asaia > Asaia sp. As-1742. The sequence continues at coordinate 44,986 of NZ_VWWA01000015.1, forward strand.
CAGTGTCACGGGGGTGAACATGGATTTCCGAAGCTCCAGCCCCAATACAAGCGAGCGCATCTCGGACCATGGCCTCAATTGTTAGAGGTAGCTGCGGATGGTAGTCTGCCGGGCGAGCGCCGTTGAGGCATGCCTGTACGATCATTCTGTTCTCCCGATCAACTCACCGGTAGAATGCCACGAAACGACCCCTTCGTCCGAAGCTTCAGGCTTCAGGCTTCAGGCTTCAGGTCGGGAGCTTTCAACAAACAATCACCCAAGACTGCCGTTCCATAAATTTGTCGCTGAAAGGACGCTTCCTGGGATTAAACTACGGCGTCGCTGCCTTCTTTTTTGGTTTCAGAGTACTCGTCGGATAGCCAAAAGCGAAGAAGAAGTGCGACACTCGGATCGTGCCGTGATTAGGCGCCAAGGCAGTTTCTCGGTCATGTTCCGTGTCAAAATCTGCGGCCGAAAACAAGGATGATGGCCTGACGTAAGATGCGCCCATGGCGGTTGGACGCAATCGTAGCGAGGTGGCCAAAGCCGCGTCTCCGAGCGCATCACGGATCGGCGGCACGATCTCGGCTTCCGGATCAAGCAGCACACCCACCATCGCCGCGACCGCCTGACGTCGACTGTAGATACCAGTCACGAAGCGTCCGAGCCCCTGCTCGCGCAGATAGTGATCGCGATGTTTCTTCTGGCGTCCGAGGCGCTTGAATTCGAAAACCAACTTCATGGCCTGAACGTCACTGTTCCAGCCATAGACGACATCCGTGCGGCGTTCTTCAATCAACTCGCCGGTCAGCGGATCAATCTCGCCAATAATGTCCTCGGCCGCCCACATTCCAAGCAAGCCGCGCTCGCGCGCAACATGGTTCTCAACATAAATTTTGAGATGCTTGGTCAGGGCGTCTTCTTTGGTCTTAGGATTAAAGTCGGCTCGCGGCCGAGCCGCCAATTCTGTCCAGCCTTGGCATAGCGCTTCGACGGCCTCGATTGCCGGCTGCAGGGGGAAAGCCGAGAGCCAGTCGGCAGTTCCCGTCACGCAACCACCGCCGATTTGCCCGAGGCGGCGCGAGACTGGACGGTCCGGACGATATGTTCGGCATCGCGCAGTGCCTGACGGATTGTCCAACTGCGTTGGCTGAGCGGCCGGACAAGATAGAGGCTGCTATCGACCCACAGATGCGCGTCGGGGACGAGGGAGAGGTAATCTCCTGATGGTATAGTGCGCAGGCCCGCCTGGCGGAGCGCGGCAAGGGTCATAACCACCGCCTCATCGTTGACCGCCGAGGCAATATCTGGCGCGGCGTTAGCTTCGTTGACATAGCCGATCTTGACGATCCCCGACGGACCGGCCCGGCTCGGATCGCTTGCCACGACATCGACGTGGAAGCGGCCGCGCCCGCCCGTCCGGTCTCGCCAAGTGGTCAGGGCGTCGGCCAGGGCAGTCGCATAGATGCGGAAATCGTCGGCATCCGCAGTGCGCTGGGCGGGGGTGTCGAGACTCTTAAAGCTGCGCGGCCGGATCGAGGGCATAAGAACCTCGACCGTTTCGGTGACGAGCGTCTGTTCCTCTGCCGTCAGCCCGAAATAGCGGAACACAGCCGCATCTAGATCGCCTTTGATAGCGTCATACTGGGAAAGCTGAAGCAGTTCGGGTTGCGCCGCGAGTGCATCGACCTGGTCAGCGACCGACGCCAGTGCGTTTGCCGCCGCCTCCGGATCGGGCGCGTCTTCGGGCGGAAAGAAAGGGAAGGTGTCGACATCAGTCAAGTGAATGCCGTTGCGTTCACACAGCATCTTCCAACCGCGCATCATCAAAAAGTAACGCGCGAGCGTGGAGCGCAGATAGACCGCTGTGAACTGCAGGAGAGACGCATCGCTCTTCGGACCGGCGATCACGCCGACGCTGTGGGTAAAGCTTGCTGGCCCCGCATAGTAGACTGCGCGGACATTCTGCTGTTCACGCGAGAAACCGTCGGGGAAGATCACGCGGGGGCCGTTGAAGACTCCTAGCACGGCGTCGTTGAGTCCGACGACGCTGTCCTTCATGACCGGCCATGGCCGGAGTAGATCGGGATGCAGGACCGGCACTCCGGCGCTGAGCGCGGCGATCGGTACGTGCGGCATCTGCCGGAGAGGGCCGGGGTCGACCGGGATTCGGCTCCTGTCTTCGAGATGGATGCCCTTACGGTAGGTCCAGCGCCGGAATTCGCGCGGCCCCCTCCAGAAATTGGCGAAAGTCCCGCGCAGGCTAAGCCGGGTCCAGATCGCCAGATCATTGGCGTCACCCCACATCATGGTGACGAGTAGCTGTGGATCCTCGGCGACGGACCGGGTCTGGAGCGCATGGCGATCGGCCGATTGCATGGTGAGCCGGCCAAGCGCCAAACTGAGATCGGCCTTGGGAACCAGATAATCGAAGGTCTCGCCGAACGGGATACTTTTGGACACGACCTTGCCACGGCGTTCCCCCAGGAAGACATGACAGGTATTCTCGGCGGTTGGAAAGAGAAGGCCTTGAAGATCTCCGAAATTGATGATCCGGGTGGGGCGATAGGCGCGCAAAAGGTAGGAGACGAATGCTTCGCTCGACGCACCGAGTAGTTGGCCGATCGGCAGAATGAAACAGGCTCTGCCACCCTCTTCGAGGAAATCGAGCGCGCGCAACGCATAGGCACCGGCGATCTGCCGGCGGGCAAACGGCACGGTGGCGCGGTCGGCCCAGGCATCGGCGGTGGTATGGGCCTCGCCTTCAGGTTCGGCCCAGGGCGGATTCGAGATGATCAGCGAGAAACGGCGACCATGAAAGCTGTGCGTATCTTCAAAGAAATCGGCATGATCGCGATCATGGGCGAGGTTGCGACCCTTGAGCGGCGGCAGCTTTGTACCGTCGCGCTCCTGCGCTTCGATGATGTCGGCCGGATCCAGCCCCTCGAGCAGTGAGAGATAGAGGCTGAACGCAGTGACGCGGCAGGCCATGAAGTTAATGTCACCACCGAAAATACTGCGCGTCAGGAGATCGCCGCGCTCGGCAAAGCCGAGTTTGCGGCCTTCCCGGGCCTCTGCCAGTGCGATCAGGCGACGATAGGCAGTCGTGAGCAAGATTCCGGATCCGCAGGCTCCATCGAAGATCGTCTCGGCCAATGGATCAGGCGATGCCAGCAGGGCCTGATCGACAGCCAGCATGGCGAGGTTGCGGGGCGTGTAATAAGCCCCCTCTTTAGCTTGCTGCTCGGGGGTCAGAAACTTCTCGTACAGCCCCGACAGCAGTTCCACGGGGATATAGCTGAAATCATAGTTCCAGAACTCGCCCTGGCCGGTGCGTATATCGGTACGGCGCAGGAACTGGTCGAGCACGGAAAAGCCATCGGCCGACAGCGCAGTCCAGGGAGCGTGCCGGTCATCACCGAGGAAATCGCCGTTGAAATCTGAGCGAAGCAGATCAATCAATCTGGCGATGCCGTCGCGATCTTGCTGCGCCACCAGCTCGGGAAGCTGGCGAACCTCCCGCCGCGCACGATAGGTTTCACCCACGATCTCGCGATGCTCAAGGTAGGAGATGAAGAGCACCTGCCCCATGAGCAGTTCGGCAAGTCGGCGGCGCACGCGCTCATCGCCGCTTCCATCAAGCCCCCCTTCGGCGAGCTGGGCGACCGCGGTGGACAGGTTTGACAGCAGCTTGCGATCAACTCGCGCCTTGACGTCGAACCATTTCGGCATACGGCGCGACAAGTTGGCTGTAGAGACGTCGATAGCTGAAAAGGGCCCGTCGGGCCGCGCCTCGTCAAGACGCAGGCGCTCACCGGCCTGCTTGAGCTTGCGCGCTGGAAGCGCGGTAGCCTCATCGCCCCGCAGATCGATGACGATCGTCGCGAGGTTTTGATTCCAGATTCTCTGACGGGTCTTATCGAGATCAGCGTCAGAGAGCGGAATGCCGCCTTCCGCCACAAACACGACAGTCGGAACACCCTCGACATCGAAAACGGCCTGTGCGCGGACCGTACCGTCCGGTTTCAGGAGCGTCTTGATCTCGAGTGCATAGGGATGGGTATCGGGAACCCCCTTTCCACGCAGGTGCAAGACTCCTGGCTCGGCGGAGTAGCCAAGCTTCTCAAGCCAGTTCTGGACTGTAGCGGCGGTCACGATACCCGCCGGGTAGGTGTTTGGCGCGCGATAGGTTTCGTCTGCAGTCGGCCATGAACAGATGGGAGCGAGAAGAGGTCGAGTTGCTCCTGTTCGCGGGCACCCGGAAGCGCGAGGCCATTACGCAGAACTATTAAATGCGGGTCGAGCGCAATCAGCAATGCGTCGGTGCTTAATGAAGGCGCACCGTCGTCAATGAAAGACCAAGCTCCGCTCGGCCCTAACGCCAATCGCTTTCCCCAAAGCGCGATGAAGGATTGCGCCCGCAACTGCTTGCGCAAATCCATGAACGCCTTTTTGTGGGCCTGCAACTCCACTTTGAACTGATCGCGCAGCAGCACCGCCACCCGGAGAACGAGTAACGTTTGCCAGCTAAACTTGGCGGGCGATCCCTTGCTCTTCGGACGGATATCAGCAGGAATCAGCGCACGCCGACTAGTCCACTCGCGGAGCTTGTCCGTTGAGAGCCCCGTCAGATGGCACGCGATAGGGGTTGGTACAAAACGCAGGCAGCACCTCCTCAAAGTCGGGTATGACACCCGACCTTACCAGAAGAATGGGTAACATACCCGACCTGAATCGTAAAGAACCTCGTGGACTCTCAGTGGCGAGAACGTTATCGCTCCCTCCTCGTTACGGTAGGCTGCTCCGATGGAGGCATCCTAAGCGTTACTTCGGTTGACGTAGCCAAATCAAAAAGGGTTTACGCTACATTGAACGCCGGAAGCGGACCTTCTGCTCACCCCGCCTTTCCGAATAATTCGAACCAAATCATCAAAGACTAAAAACTCGGTTTCAAGCTTATCCCCTAACCCCGACATCCCAAGGTCGTTAGGATACTAGGGCCTGTTAGTGTCTGAACTGAGGGGCGGTTTTGGAGTTCATCTGGCCTTTGAGTGGGATGGCCGGGATGCTGACGGACGTGCAGTGGGCGGTGCTTGAACCTTTGATCGAGGCAGTGCGGCCCCCTGCCAAGGTGCCGCCCAGCCATCTGCGCCGCACGGTGGGCGCGATCCTGTGGCGACATGATAACGGCGCGAAGTGGCGCAGCCTGCCCGCCGAGCACGGCCCTTGGTGGATGGCGGCCCAGACCTTCATCCGCTGGTCGCGCCTGGGCGTGTGGGACCGCCTGCTGGCCCTGGTGCAGGAGCGTGGCGTGCAACTCGGCATGACGTTCTTGGACGGCACCAGCATCCGCGCCCACCACAAGGCGGCAGGCGCGGCCAGAAAGCCTGCACTGCAGCACAACGAGACGGTCGTGAAGCACTTGGCCGATCACGTGGCGGCTATGGCACCAAGGCTTGTGTGATCTGCGATGCCGTTGGCCGGGCCGTGGCGTTCATCCTGGCGCCAGGCCAGGCGCACGAACTGCCGCACGCGGTAGCGTTGCTGGACCGGCTTCCCGGTGTGCCGGGCTGGGTCGTCGCCGACCGCGGCTACAGCAGCCACGCGTTCCGCGAGCATATCCGCGATCTCGGTGCCAGGCCTGCCATTCCGCCCAAACGCAACGAAGCGGCGGTCACCTGCCCGGACTGGATCTATATCCACCGCAACCAGGTCGAACGACTGTGGGCACGATTGAAGGGCTGAGCCGCGAAGCGGATCGGCCGCGCCGTCGCTACCCGATACGAGAAAACCGCCCGCTCCTACATGGGCGTCCTCGCACTCGCCGCAGCCATGGATTGGATCAGACGCTAACAGGCCCTAACGGCGCTGAATACCATCTTGTTGACGAAGGGATGACTTCGATGACCCGAAGCGATTGAAAACAGGAGCCGTTCCGTCTCAGCAGCGAGCCAAGGTCTTCGGGCATGCAATGATGATTGGACCATTTCGTACTTCTTCGTTCATCAATTATTGAGATTTGCTCTCAAGGTGCTGGCGTGCTTGGCTTGGTATCAGGAATCGGGCTAGGCGCGACCCGTACCTTGCCCGATTCCGAAAATGAGCGACTGCAGTTTATTGAGGACTCCCCGATTGAGCACCGACAAGGACATCATCCTCGGTCGCCTGAGTGCGACGGCCCAGATCGTCACCGCGCACCTCGCCACGACCAAGGTCGAAACCGATCGGCTCCCCGAGTTGGTCCATCAACTCTATGCGTCGCTTTCCGTCGAAGCACCGACAGTGACGAATGTCGCACCTGTGCTGCGTACGACGCATCCGGAGGTGCCGAAAGCCTCCGAAAGAACGGAGCAGTCGGTATCTCCCAAGGAAGCTGGCGTGACGACGCCCACGGTTCGGCCCAAGGAAACGAAGCCGGAACCCGCGATACCCGTCGAAGAGTCGGTCCTTCCCGATTATCTCGTCTGTCTTGAAGACGGCAAAAGGCTCAAGTCGCTCAAACGCCATCTCATGTCAGCGTTCGGCATGACGATCGAGGACTACAAGGCGAAGTGGAACCTGCCGGACACGTATCCGACCGTGGCACCGAATTACGCGGAGATGCGGCGCAAGGTCGCGCAGCAGATCGGACTTGGGAAACGCTCGTCGCGGAGTGAGGTCACCGACAAGGGGGCTACCGCGTCGTCTCAACCCACCGAAGGGGAACCGTCGGCTCCCTCCCGGCGGGCGCGCCAGGGACAAAAGGCAGGGCGCCCGAGGAAGAGGGCCGACGAACTCAGGCTGGCCAACGCCTTTTCCCGCTGAGGGCGAAATAGCGGGACTGTCAGTCTTTCGCCGTGACGGCACCCGCAGCGTCGGATGGCTCCAGTTCGAGATCGGTGCGGAACCGCCTGTCGCCGGCGAGCCGCCGCCCAAGCGTTTCGACGAACCGGTCGTAGCGCTCCGCGCCCTGGGCCCGCGCCGCGGCGGCCACGCTGTCCGGCAGACCCGGCATGCTGGTGAACCAGAGACGGATGAACAGCGCCAGCGTCTCGACCGATATCGACAAGTCGCGCTCGATCCGTGCCTGACGCCGGTCGAGGCGTTTTATGGCAGCCTCCAGGGACGCCCTGGGATCGCCGCCAGCGGCCTCCGGATCGAGCCAGGCCGCGATCGCGGCCTCGGCCAGCAGGGAGTCGGACATCGACCGCCGCGCCGCCTGGGTGCGCAAGCCCTTCCACAGATGCGGCTCGAGGTAGACCGACAGGCGCCTCTTCTTCGCGCGTGTGCTGGTCATGATATCCCCAGATCATTGCCGGGATCGAGCATCGCCTGACGGGCCTTGCGGGCCAGATCCGCCGCCAGGACCGCATGGAGATCCTCATCCTCGGCCGGATCGCGCCTCGGGCCCTGGGCATGGGGGTCACGGAACGGATCGTCGTCATCCCGCGGGGGCGGATCGGGTTCGGCCGTCACATCCATTTCCGGCTGACGACGCGCCTCGGCGCCAACGGGATCCTTCTCCTCACCCGCCTCGTCGACCGCGTCCTGGGGCGTGTCCGGTCTGACATCCGGCTTCGATGGCTGGGGCCGTCCGGTCCAGTCGTCAGGTGCAACCGGCAAACCCCGCGTTCCCGTCTCGGGGGCGGGGAGCAGCCGTTCACGAAACCGGGGATCGGAAAAATACCGTGCCTTCTTCGCCCGGATCGGTGAAATACCCGACACCAGGACCAGCTCATCGGTGTTGGGCAGTTCCTGGACCTCGCCGACCGTCAGCAGCGGCCGCGCGCTTTCCTGCCGCGACACCATCAGATGGCCGAGCCAGGGCGAGAGGCGATGACCAGCATAATTCTTCTGCGACCGAATTTCGGTCGCCGTGCCGAGCGCATCCGAGACGCGTCTGGCGGTGCGCTCGTCATTGGTCGCGAAGCTGACCCGGACATGGCAATTGTCGATGATCGAGTTGTTCTGCCCATACGCCTTTTCGATCTGATTCAGCGACTGCGCGATCAGGAACGCCTTGATCCGGTAGCCCGCCATGAAGGCGAGCGCCGACTCGAAGAAATCCAGCCGCCCCAGCGCCGGAAATTCGTCGAGCATCAGCAGGAGCCGCTGCCGCGCCTCGGCCCCGGAGAGGTCTTCGGTCAGGCGGCGGCCGATCTGGTTCAGCATCAGGCGGATCAGAGGCTTGGTGCGACTGATGTCCGAGGGCGGGATGACGAAATACAGCGTGGTCGGCCGCGCGGCATCGACGAGATCGCCGATGCGCCAGGCGCTGCGGCTGGTCACCTCGGCGACGACCGGATCGCGATAGAGGCCGAGGAACGACATGGCGGTGCTCAGGACGCCGGAGCGCTCGTTCGGGGATTTGTTCAGCAACTCGCGGGCGGCGGAGGCCACGACCGGATGGACGCCGCGCTCGCCGAGATGACGCGTGCCCATCATGATGACCAGGGTTGCCGCGATCGAGCGTTTCGGATCGGACAGCAGATTGGCAACACCGCGCAATGTCTTGTCTGGTTCGGCATACAGGACGTGGAGGATCGCTCCGACCAGCAGGGAGTGGGATGTCTTCTCCCAATGGTTGCGGCGTTCCAGCGATCCTTCCGGATCGACCAGCACGTCGGCGACATTCTGGGCGTCGCGGACTTCCCATTCGCCGAGGCGGATTTCCACCAACGGATTGTAAGCGCACGATGCCGGATTGGTGGGATCGAACAGGATCAGACGCCCGAAGCGTCCGCGGAAACCCGCGGTGATCGACCAGTTCTCACCCTTGATGTCATGAACGATCGCCGAGCCCGGCCAGGTCAGCAGGGTCGGAATGACCAGGCCCACTCCCTTGCCGGAACGGGTTGGCGCAAAGCACAGCACGTGTTCCGCGCCGTCATGCCGGATGTAGTCGCTGTGCCATCGGCCCAGCACCACGCCATCCGGTCCGAGAAGCCCAGCCCGTTCGATATCATGGCGGTCCGCCCAGCGCGCCGATCCGTAGGTGGCGGTACGCTTGCGCTCCCGCGCGCGCCAGACGGACATGGCCACAGCGATCAGGAACGCCAGCACCCCACCCGATCCCGCGATCCACGCGCCTTGGACGAAGATGTGCGGCGCGTAGGCGTCGAACTCGTACCACCACCAGGGGAACAGGAACGGCGCGTAGACCGGCCAGCGCCCGACGAGCAGAGTCCACGGGGGACCCAGCTCAGGCTGGAACGCCAGACGCCAGGCGACCCATTGCGTGGCTGTCCACCACGCCATCAGGACGATCAGAAAGCAGAGGCAGAGCTGCCCCCAGAGAATACGAGAACCGGACATGGCGCCCTCCGTGCCGACGGAGGAACTCTGGGCGACGGATGTCCGGCGGATTCAAGAGCTTTGCGGGTCGATCGACGGCAGGGGCGTATCCAGGCGTGAACAAACTGGCAGGGGCGTACTTATCGTTCCGTCCGCCAGGGAGCGCAGGTCGGGCGCCTGCCGGGTGTCATTTTTTCCGGGTCAGCGATCGTTCGACCTCGCTGTCCAGGAGTCGCTCGGCGGCGCTCCACGCCCGGTCGGCGGCGTCTTTCTCGTCGAGCACGTTCGCCGAGACGACCGCTCCGTCGAGAAGATAGATCATGTGATGCGCCAAGTCGTCCGATCGCGCACTCGGGACGCCGTTCGCTTCCAGGAGCGCCCGGACGGCATGACGCAGGCTGCGTTTCTGTAGCCGCGAGATTTCGGCGATCGCATCCTGCTTGCCCTTGTACTCCTCCATCGCGCGGGAGAACACGCAGCCCGCGAAATCCGGCTGGCGAAACCATGTGGCATGCCAGTCGAAGACCGCGCGCAGACGCTCTCTCGGCGCACTGCGCGCGCTGACCGCCTCGATCAGCGAGGCCTCGAGGTTCTCGACGTGTTCCTCCAGGAACTCGGCCACCAGCCCCTCTTTGTTGCCAAAGTGGTAGTAGATTGCCGTCTTGGCGATCTTGGCGTTGTCGGCGATGTCGTCGACACTGACCTGATGAAACCCTGAGCGAGCAAAGAGGGAGCCCGCTGTCGTCAACAAGGTGGCTCGACTATCCACCCCCTTCCGCTTTGCGCGGAGTTTTTGCTGCGGCACGTGCATGACCTCGAAGCAATTTGCATCAACCCGCTCGCAGCCGTAGTCGGAACGTTTGGTGCGTCAAAAACTTTAAGTGCGGATCAAGCCACAACAGAAGGCCTGCGGCAAGTCAATAAACGGGCATTTCCTGTACGGCCCGTTCGGACGATATTCCGCAGCCGGTCAGGCGACGGTCGCAAGGACGGCACGTGCTGCCGGCATTATCGACTTCATCTCCGCCAGCTGCCAGTCCCAGTAGGCCTTGCTGGAGTTCAATCGCATCATGGCCCCTTCCAGGACGGCTTTCGCCTCACTGGGATGGCGCCTGAGGACCGGGACGATCACATTGTCGATCCAGCCATCGCCATGAAGGGCGTCGACCTCGACGTGCTCGCTATAATAATCCAACACCGACGGCCGGTCGGAGCCGATCCCGACACGCCGACAGCCGGTCAGCAATTTCACGTATTGATCAGGATCGGACAGTTCGGTGACGGCCAAGGCGCCGATCGAGTGGAAGTATTCCCTGCGATTGAACGCGAAGTAGAGCAAAAGATTATAGCCGGAAAGCCCCTCCCAGCCCAGCATATCGACAAATTGCTCCGGCGCGTCGACGATCCCGAGATAGTCCAGCAGATCCCGATAGAGGCGCACATGCGTGCGCGCCGGATTGCCCTGCCCCATCTCATCCCAGAAATTATGCGCGACTTCCGTCCGGACGTCTTCATCGATCCCGACCAGCGACAACACGATCAGGTCGTAGAAACGCATATTGAGCGCGTAATCGGTGGTAAAATACTTGACGATCTGCGGGCGGCAGGCTTCGTTTTTCATGAAGTCGAAAACGGCGTGGTCGTGTCCGACGTGCCCTTTCCAAAGCGACTTGATCGCTTTCCCGATTGTCTCGGGTTCCACTACGGCCGGGATCACACCCACCCTCGCGAGCTCCCAGTCCATCCATGAGGACTCGATCGCGCGCCGGACGCGCAGGAGTTCGATACTGTACTGGTTGGGGCCCAGGCCTGAACGAGGTTTGCACAGATGCAGCCCATACAGGTCGTGCAGGACACGATGCACTATCTTCCTCGCCGCCATATCGCCCCCTGCGAAGGCCAGGTCACAGCAGTGAGAGACCAGAGCCTGCAGGTCGCCGATGGCGCCGCGAGACGCAAGGAACAGGTCGGCATCCGCATGCGCGAGAGCCTCGTTGACCATGCGCCGCAATGACCGCGGCTTATCGTCGACTGAATTGAAATGAGGTCGCGCGGAGGCGGCCGCGCCAGCTTGTGTCGGCATGAAGCAGTTCCTTGAATCGTGTCATCGACGGGAAAACAGCTCGCGACCTGTTACAACTCAGAGTGACGAAACGGTCCGTTTTCTGTCAAGCAGATTCAGGCGGACGACACTCATTCGTCATTGCGCAAGTCAGTGTTGAAAGCAGCCCCTACCTCCGAGACGCCGCTCTTACGACCGTTTGGTACAGACTCCTATTTTCGCACACTTTTCATGATGAGTTCATCAGAGTAGAAGCACAGGTGAACAGTTCGACGAAGCACGACGAACGTCTTGAATACCTGACACCAGGAAACTCACGCTCACCAAAACGTGAAAGAAAGCACCGAATAATAGTACGCCCTAACAGACACCACTACTCCCGTTTACGCGCCCATACTCCGCAACAGACCGTTCTATTGTCGTTTCTTCTTCTTGCTTGCTCAAGAGCGATGCATGGTGGCGGCGACCGAAGCCTGCACAAAAGGCAAGACGATGCGCGCCAAAAACGCTACAGTGTCGACATCGCCGCGCGTGATTCTGGCACCGGATGTCCATCTGGACGCCAGTGAGCAGCGCGTGACGGAGTGCCTGCGCGCGCTGGTGCGCGCGCTCGCACGTCAGGCGGCGCGCGATTATGTCGAAGAACAGAATGGAACGATCCGTACACGATCAGAGGAATGACAGGAGGTCTTCATGAAGGTCGCGCTCTACGCCCGCTATTCGTCCGACAACCAGCGCGACGCTTCGATCGAGGACCAGCTCCGCCTCTGCCGCGACCATGCCGCGCGTCAGGACTGGACCGTCGTGGACAGCTACAGCGATCGGGCGGTCTCGGGCGCGTCCCTGCTGCGTCCAGGGATCCAGGAGCTGATGCAGGACGCGCAGCGCGGGAAATTCTCTATCGTCCTGGCCGAGGCCATGGACCGCATCTCCCGCGATCAGGAAGACATCGCCGGGGTCTTCAAGCGCCTGAGCTTCGCCGGCGTGCGGATCATCACCCTGTCCGAGGGGGACGTCACGCACCTGCATATCGGCCTCAAGGGCACGATGAACGCCCTGTTCCTCAAGGATCTCGCCGACAAGACCCGGCGAGGGCTGCGCGGCAGGGTCGAGGCGGGCAAATCCGGAGGCGGCCTCTGCTACGGCTATGACGTCGTCCGTCAGTTCGATGGCGCGGGTGGGGCCATTCGGGGAGAGCGGACGATCAACGAGGACGAAGCGCGGATCGTGCGTCGCGTCTTCAAGGAGTACGCCGCCGGCAAGGCGCCGCGGGCGATCGGACTGGGGCTCAACGCGGATGGTGTTCCCGGCCCGCTCAGTGGCGCATGGGGGCCGTCGACCATCCACGGGAACCGCGAGCGTGGTACCGGCATCCTCAACAACGAACTCTATGTCGGGCGCCTGGTGTGGAACCGCTTGCGCTATCTCAAGGATCCGGAGACCGGCAAGCGGGTTTCCCGCCTCAACCCGGAGAGCGAGTGGGTGATCCAGGACGTGCCCGACTTGCGTATCGTCGAGCAGAATCTGTGGGATGAGGTCAAGGCGAGGCAGGCGACGACGACATGGTCGCAGAAAGCCCGTGGCTCCGGCGTACATCCGCTCAACAACCTGCGCCGGCCGAAGCACCTCTTCACCGCGATGATCCGGTGTGGGTGCTGCGGTGGCGGCTTCTCGATGATCTCAAAGGATCTGCTGGGGTGCTCGACCGCGCGCAACAAGGGCACGTGCGAGAACCGGATGACCATCCGGCGCGACGTGCTGGAGAAGTCGGTCCTCAACGGTCTGCGGACGCAGTTGATGGATCCGTCGCTGTTAAAGGAATTCTGCGACGAGTTCGCCCGGGAAGTGAACCGCGTCCGGATGGAAAAAAGCGCCGGCCTGGCAGCGATGCGGGCCGAACTGCCGCGCGTCGACCGGGAACTGGACAAGGCAATCCAGGCCATCCTCGACGGGGTGCCCGGCAGCAAGCTGAAGGACAAGATCGGCCGGCTGGAAGCGCGCAGGGAAGAACTCACCGCGTTGCTTGCCGAAGCGCCGGAGCCCCCGCCCCTGCTGCATCCGAACATGGCCGCAATCTACCGCGAGCGGATCGAAGCGCTCTCCGAGCACCTCCAGAGCGGAGGCAACACGGAAGCCGTCGAGCGCCTGCGTGCGCTTGTCTCGCACATCAAACTGATCCCCGAGGACGGCGAGCTTGCGATCTTCCTGCAGGGCGACCTTGCGGCGATCCTGAGTTTTGCGTCGAACAAGAAAAACGCCGCGCTCCATCCGGAACGCGGCGTTCTTGATGCGTTCGTTGCGCAGGAATCATTGGTTGCGGGGACCTGCAACCGAAGAAAACTGCGCTCTTCCGGTAAAGAGCAGGATACATTGGTTGCGGGGGCAGGATTTGAACCTGCGGCCTTCAGGTTATGAGCCTGACGAGCTACCGGGCTGCTCCACCCCGCGAGGGTGGGGTGTTTTTGTGGGGTGGATCAGGGGACCTGGCGGCGACCGA
>NZ_VWWA01000016.1:0-44982 GCF_011753235.1 Asaia sp. As-1742
GACTATGCTGTATCGCTCGACGGACTGCCGCTGTCGTCGTGGCGCTCCCGTGGTGAACCTGGCCCATAGTGCTTCCTTCCATTCCGATGAAAAGATTGCACCATCAAAACCCGGGACCAAACACCTAGACCTGAATTCCCCGGTTGGGTTTCCCCCGATCAGGTTTTCCTCTAGGTCGGTTTTTCTGGACGAGCTTTCCCGTTGTGCCCTCTACTCTCAGGGCCGCCTTCCCCTCCCTGCCCCTGAGCGTTCGCAGGCAGATGGAGAAGGAGCAGGCGGGAGCCTTTTCGCCCATCACATTGGCCGGGATTGTTCCAGTTCCGCCAGACACCGCATCTCGCCTGCCTGCAAGGCCGTTACGACCTTGCAGGCCAAGGTGCGCAGCATTCCTAGCGCTGGACCTCGAACCCTCAGCGCCGGTGACACGCTCTCTCAGAACGCCAGATCGACCTGCCCGCCGAACTGGCGCGCTTCGTTGAAGTAACCCTGCGAGCCCGTCGTTACGCCCAAGGTCTTGAAGTAGACATGCTGCTCGGCAAACAGATTGCGTGCCCAGAGCGAGAAGGTGGCCTTTGCGCCGGTATGACCCAGCCGCACATTGGACACAGCGACACGCCCGTTGACGATCAGCCCACTGTCCCCCTTGGGCTGATAGACGTTCTTGGGATTTCCGATCCCCGCGTAAACAGGGTCGGTCGTGCTGGCATAATATCCGCTGTCGATATTGCCATCGAGATGGCCAAGCAGGGTAAAACCCTGAAACGGACGCACATAGTCCGCCTGAAAGCTGCCGGAATGGGCCGGGGTATAGCTCTGGTAGATTGGCACGAGCATGGTGCTGACCACGCCCACCGAGTTGGGATAGGGATTGGCGGTGGGGGGAGTGTGAACGTAGTTATAGGCATAGGACAGGCCAAGCGTCAGGTAGCGTATGGGTGACACGCTCAGCTCGGCTTCGACGCCGCTCAGGTCACCGCGACCGGGCGCATTGATGGTCGAGGTGGTTGTACGCGTCGTCAGCTGATTGCCAATCTGGTAAGGCCTGCTGAAATCGACCTGGATATCCTTGTAGTCGCCCCAATATCCCGCGACGTTGAAACGTACACGCTGATCGAGAAACTCGGTCTTGGTGCCGACCTCGAACATCGAGACCGATTCAGGCCCGAAAGCCTCGTAATTCTGCGCCCGTGAATTGGCTCCGCCCGGTTTGTAACCCGTGCTCCACTTCCCGTAGAGCAGCACATGACGGGCAAGATCACCGCTGATTTCAAGCAGAGGGTCCACGCGCGACCAGCCTGCATCGAAATCGATCGGGCCAGACACACCCGCCGTATTGACCGGTGCCTTGTTGTTGACCGTTGTCAGCGTGCCCTGCTTGCCGTCGTGAGACCAGCGCAGCCCCGCCGTCAGATGCAGCGCGTCATGTAGTACGGGTGGGGTATAGACAGCATTGCCGTAAACGCCCCAGCTTTTTGACGTGACATGGCTGGCACGATCGATGGGCTGCAGGCTCCAGTCGTCATAGGCCGGGCCGGTCAGCAGCTTGTATTCACTGCCAGCAGCATTGGTGAACTGGTTTGTGTAGAAGGCCTGCGCGTTGTCGGCGGCATGCTCGCGGTAATAGATAAAGCCACCCTGATATTTCAGACGCTTCGTGTGGCCAAAGGCCTGTATCTCCTGGCTGATCTGGTTCTGCCAGAATCCTGCCAGCGAGTTACGCGCAAAGCTCATGCCGGTGAAATTGCCTGTCGTGTTGGAAAGGCTCCCGGAGGCCATCCCGTTGTCAAACTGGCTCTGACTCAGTTCGCGATACGCCGTGATGGATCTGAAAGACAAATATTGCGGTATCGCCTTGTAATCGAGCGTCATGCGATGCCCGCTGTTCTTGCCGATACTTGGCTCTTCAGGAACGCCAATAAAGGCTTTCTTGGCACGTGTCGTCTGCAACGTTGCAAGCTGCGCGAGCTTGTTCGTTCCTCCCTTGAGCAACTGCATCCACAACGTGGTCGTGCTGTCATAGGAATTGTCATAGGCATAGTCAGCGGTGAAGTTATCGACCGGGTGATACATCGCCTCTACATGCACGCCGTGCTTGTCGTACTGGTTGAACCCACCCGTG
This sequence comes from Asaia sp. As-1742, assembly GCF_011753235.1. NCBI lineage: Bacteria > Pseudomonadati > Pseudomonadota > Alphaproteobacteria > Acetobacterales > Acetobacteraceae > Asaia > Asaia sp. As-1742. Next base: position 2,120 of record NZ_VWWA01000016.1, read on the forward strand.
TCCGGCATCGGGTTATCGACAAGTGGTCCGCGATGCGCGGTCACAGCGTCAATCTTGATCGCCAGATCATGGAAAGCTGGCAGATCGAGATGCAACTCGCCCTTGTTACTGTTGTAATTGCCAAACCCGCCAACCAGACGCATGCCGAATTTTCCTGTGGGACGACGCGTCACGATACTCAGGGCGCCAGCCTCGGTATTCCGGCCGAACAGTGTTCCCTGCGGGCCCTTGAGCACCTCCATGCTCTCGACGTCGAAAAGTGCCGTGCCAAGTGCCTGCGGTCTGGAGACATACACGCCGTCGATATAGACACCCACACCCTGGTCACGTGCTGGCTGGTTGCTGTCACCCAGCACGCCGACACCTCGGATATTGACCACCAGGGCTGAATTGCGGCCTGAAAACTGGGCAATACGCAAGGAAGGTACCGAGCCGTCGCCCAAATCAACCAGAGAGACAACGTGACGGTTGGCGAGTTGTCGGGCGCTGAGGACCGACACGGAAGCCGGGTCCTTCTGGTAGTTTTTGCCGTGGCCCTGACCTGTCACGCTGATGCTCTCCGGCGTAACGTGATGGGCAACATGACGGGCGGACGATGCCCGAGCCGACGCCGGCGCTGTAGCAACCTCGCTGGCAGCGGCCTTGCTCGCCTGCTCGGCTGACTTTCGTGCGCCATGTATTGTGTGCCGCGAGGTCCCCGGTTTGCCAGCAGGCGCTACCCTGGATGTCTGGGGGGTATTCTGATGGATGTCATCCGACAGAGGCGTTGCGTAAGCGGCCCCTGTGCAGCAAAGGAAAGTACACAACAGGCATAGTCTCTGACCTCTCGACACAAAACTCTCTCCCGCGCCGGATGCGCCACACCTGGTCGCCCGGCTTTTCTGCAATCGACCTTGTTTCCGGTGAACTCGCCCATCAGGCGCTTCGGACTGACACCAATTAGATCGAAACAGAAATAGTTTTGTGTCGAATCAAGTATAGATAATGAAGTAATTATTGCACTGACTTATAAATGAAATAATTATTCAATATTATATTCATATTATTTTTCTCTTGAAGAAATACGGGCTAAGTACAGCGTCGGGTCGTGAATTTTCCGACCCGAAACCCTGCCTCCATCGGCGTTGCTCAACAACCCTGCGGTCTCGAGAGGTCTCGGGGCGTGCCATGGTGCAGTCCAGCAGCCGGGAGACGACCGGCGATCACTGCTCGATCGCAGAGGCATTTCCCGGATCCGAAGTCATCAGATGATGGAACAAGAACCTCGCGACAGGCGAGCGCCCCTGAAACGGTCTTGCGATTGCTCATGAGGCCAGGAGCCTTGGCTACACCCAGCTCTGTCGTGCTGTTCAGACGACGGCCCCGGCTTCCTTTTCGATATCGTGCAGACGTTTGTAATCCACGCGATAATTCCCCAGCTCATCCTGCAGCACCATATCGACGAAGCGCATTCCCTTTATCATCTTCGCATGATCGTAACCGTGCTGGATCAGCACGGCCTGGCCTGTTGCCTCATCCGTGCCGCGCACAGTGACCAGAATTTCAGCATAGGTGGCATCCAGCTGCTCGATGCTCAGGACAGCCAATGGGCTCGCGCTGTCGATGGGATGCACAAGCATCTCGGTGTAACGCAGCTCCGGTACCTGCGATTGCAAAAGAGCGAGCGGGGTAAAGATACGCGTGGGATAACCCCCTTCCCCAATCACGAACTGTGAAAGGGAGAGTTCGACCTCCATAGCCAGAACAGCACTTTTGCGGGAATTAGCCAGCCTGATACATAATACCGACGGGGTGGCGCGTTGGCTGATCACCCCGATATGGCTGAACAGGATCTGTGTACGTGGACGTGAAAACCGCGCAAAGACCACACCTGTCGAGAGCGCGTTGATCATCATACCCAGCAGGGCTTCGACCGACACAAGCGCGTTGGCTATATGACCGCTCGGGGCCATGACACCATAGCCGACAGTAGACAGCGTCTGGACACTGAAGAAAAACAGCGAGAGCAGATCAAGATTTGTGGCGTTGTTGATCTGCGCATTGCACAGCTGATAGAGCAGCGCAAACGCCAGATTGACCACGATATAGGCAATCGTGGACCACCCGAGAAACCTCGGCCATGAGGTGGTCAGGGCGTGGTGGTAGAGGTCGGTCCAGAAATTATTGCCAATACCGATGCGTATGACCGAAGCCCGCTGTCGACCCGTACCGATTTCATCGCGGCCCTGCCTCGCTCCATTCCCCTGAAGGGGCAGCCCGGACTGCACCCTGAAGAACTGCCGCCAGCGGGACCTGTCGCGCTTCATCGCCCTTGTGCGTGGGTGAGCCTTCGCACCTTACCCTATCGCCGCCTCCTGAAGGCGGCGCAGAACCAGGTCACGCCCCATCAGAGGCAGAAGGGCATGCAGTTCAGGTCCGGCCTCCTCGCCCGTCAGGGCAAGACGCAGCGGATGGAAGAGAGCCTTGCCCTTGCGGCCAGAGACGTCTTTCAGCGTTGCGATCCACTGCTTCCACGTTTCGCCATCCCACGGGGCGTCAGGCAGGGTCTGCTGCGCCTGCTCCAGGAATCCGGCCTCGTCACGCAGGGAGGGAGGCGCGATATCGCCCTGCACCACTTCCCACCAGAAACCGATTTCGCCGGTCAAATCGACATTACCACGTATGGCATTCCAGAAAGCCTCGCTTGCCCCCTCAGGCAGGCGGGTGCGGACATCCTCGAAGGACAGGGTATGCAGCAGGCGGCGGTTGAGCCCCAGCAGATGCTGCATGTCAAAACGCGCTGCCGAACGCGAAATATGCGACAGATCGAAACTCGCGATGGATTCTTCCAGCGTCATGGGCACCGGGTCGTCCGAACTGCCGATTCTGGACAGGTAGGACACAACCGATTGCGGCTCCATGCCGTCATGACGCAGCGCACGCAGCGACAACGCATCGAAGCGCTTGGACAGCTTGCCACCACCTTCATCCAGCAACAGGGGCAGATGGGCGAAGGTGAAACGCGCAGCCTTGCCACCCAGTGCCTCGATGATATCGAGCTGAACACCAGTGTTGGTAATATGGTCCTCACCACGGATGATATGGGTAACATCCAGCTCCATGTCGTCCACGACCGAGGCCAGCGTATAGAGCACCGTTCCATCAGCCCGCACGAGAACAGGGTCGGAAATAGCCGTCAGCTTGACCGACAGATCACCCATCACGAGATCGCGCCAGCTCTTGTGACCGTCTGAGAGGCGAAAGCGCCAGTAGGGCGTCTTGCCATTAGCTTCGGCACGCTCACGCTGCTCAGGCGTCATGCGCAGCATCGCACGGTCATAGATGGGAGGCTTGCGCGCCTTGAGCCGCAATTCGCGCTTGGCGGCCAGTTCCTGCTCGCTCTCGAAACAGGGATAGAGTCGCCCCGAAGCCTTGAGAGCCTCGATCGCCTTGGCATAGCGGTCCAGCCGCTCCGACTGATGGGCCATCTCGTCCCAATCGAGACCGAGCCATTCGAGATCCGTCTTGATCCCCTGCTCGTATTCCGCCTTGGAGCGCTCCAGATCCGTATCGTCGATGCGCAGCAGGAATTGTGCGCCATGCTTGCGGGCGTACAGAGCATTGGCGATGGCCAGACGGGCATTGCCAACATGGAGATAGCCGGTCGGGCTGGGGGCGAAGCGCAGTTTCATGCTGCTTCTATGCCAAGGGCGCGGGCAATTTTCCATAGCCCGCGCACGGTATCGCCATCAGAAATATGCGTGAGTCCGAAAAGCGGTGCGTTCAGAAAACCCGGGAGAACCCCGCCCGCTGCAATTCGGCGAGTGCACCAAGTGCGCTAGGGGTCACGATGGCGCGCGGATCGAGATGGTTCGTCAGCGTCGCCGCAAGCTGTTCCTGTCCCGGATTACCGGCCACGGCACCTAGAGCGAGCAGACGCCCGGCATGGGCCCACACAGCATTATGGCAGGCAAGGAACACAACGCCCCGGGCCTGCAAGGCCGGGATACTGCGTCCAGCCGCCCCGTAAACGCCTTGCTCATCCTGATGATGGCGCGAATACCCTGTGGTGACCTGCCTGAGCGGCAGTACCGACTGGCCCGACGACGTCAGACGTGACAGGCCATAACGCGACCAGGCCTCGTCATCGTAAAGCGCCAGCTGCGCCTCACTCCACAACGCCATGACAAGCAGGGCCTCGGGGTGACCGAATGAAAAAACCTCGCTGTTCAGCAGGTTCTGCGCCTCGACAGGCCAATTGCCTGAAAGTGCCGTCCCGGTTCCGATCATGCGCTCTTCGCTGCGATAGGCCCGAAGGGCTTCGAAAGCGACGTCGTCCCACAGATCGGGATGATCCAGCAGGCGCGGCAGCGTAGTGAACTGACGCCGGCGCGGTACAGCCTGAAGCTGACGACTGAGCGCAGGCAGGCTGGTCTGGGGCGATGGCGGCTGAGGAACGACCGCTGAACTCGTCTCCCGTGCCACTGCGGCGCGTGAAAGAGCCGCAAGCACAGGGCCAGCTGACAGGCCGACCAGAATCTGACGCCGGTTCATCGGCATCAGAGCTCGACCTCCTCATCATCTTCCACGAGACGGCGCGGATCGAGGGTGCGCCAGTCACGCTCCATCGGCGTGGCGGGGTTGGCAGCGAAATCCTCAAGTTCCGATGCAGACTTCCAGCCATCATCTCCGGCCTCGACGACAATCGCGTCTTCACCGAATGAGAACCAGGCTTCGAGCACTTCACGCCCCGCGGCCCCGCCAACGCGGCAGCGCTCGACGCTGTCGCGCACATAGGCCCGTGCATAGGCATTGGCGTGGGCGAGGTCCTGAAAGTCTTTCACCTCCTCCACGATGCCTTCTTCCGCACCGCCCGAATTATCGAGAATACGGACAAACCAGCCGCGATCGGGTTCTGCTTCAGAGCTGCTCATGCTTCGCTCTCCTTCTCTCTGGACCGGATTTTCTGCAGGAGGAACTCGCGTCCGACTTTCACCCGCTTTTCACCGTCATAAGCCACGATATCGGCCGTGGCGTAGGTTTCGTTCCATTTGACCGGAATGAACGAGCCTGTTCCGACCACATCGAGCGGTGCATGGGAATCACGCATGGTCATGCATTTCTGCAGGCCAAAACCCGACGAAACGATGATCCGCACCTCGGGGAAACCAGCGGCATTGAGCTGCTCGCGCATCCACCAGATGGCGGCGGCCGACACGCCCGTGCCGACCAGATCCTTCAGCTCGTTATCGGAACGGTAGCGTCGTATCGTACCGGGCGTATGACGCTCCAGCACGGCATAGGACGATTGGGGGTCGAGCCCTTCAATGAAGCGTCCGCCATGCGTATCGAGACGCACGCTGATTCGCCCCTGCGCCGCCAGCTCGGGGAAGCGACGGCACACTGCGAGCGCATCGGTGATTTCCTGCCCGAAATAATCGACCAGCACCACGAGAGGGTCGTCAGGATAGACCTCGCGATACATCTCTGCGGCACGCAGCGTCGAGCCCGCATAACCGATCAGGGCATGAGGCATGGTGCCCAGTCCATGATCCTGGCCGAAGAAAGCCGCCGTAACATCATTGGCGCAACCGACGAAGCCCTTCGCGCCCTCGCGCCGGGCAGCGCGTGAGCCGATCGAGGCGGCATAGCCCATCATTTCCTGCATCTCGAATCCGGCGCAGTGACGGGCTTCCATGGCCATGAACGCGGCATCCGGCAGGGCCAGCGCCATCTGGTAGGCATTATGGGCCGCGACGCAGGCTGAGCCGAGCTTTTGCAGCAAAAGGGTTTCGAGGGGGGCCATGCGGGTAAAGGGCCCGGTCAGGTAAAGCAGCGGCTCACCTGCGCCAACCCAGCGTCCCTCAGGGTAGATCGTCTCGATCTCGACCGAAAAACCCTGCTCACGCGCGACATTTTCGAGCCACGCGACCATCAACCCATGCGCCGCAATGACGGGTCGGCGAATGAACAGTGCGTAGGTGACCTGGCACTCGCCAAAATGCGAGACGATCTTCTGCGTCCGGTTGAAATAGGCGTCTGTCCGCCCGGCAATCTCGCCGGGTGTCAGAGCGAGTTTCGGGCTTAGCGCTGCATCAAGTGCAGCGCGTCCCTCATCGGCCTTGGGGGGCGTCATTCCCGCAACGCCCCGTGATCGCGGAAGTGACCCGTGAGTTCCTCGGCCAGCAGGAACGCCATCTCAAGCGACTGCTCGGCATTGAGGCGCGGGTCACAGAACGTCTCGTAACGCCCGGCAAGGTCAGCTTCCGTCAGACAATGGGCACCGCCCACACATTCAGTCACGTCCTGCCCGGTCATCTCGATATGGATGCCGCCGGGGCGCAGCCCAGCCTGCTGGAATACCGAGAAGAAACCCTTCACCTCGCCCAGGATCGAGTCGAAGGAGCGGGTCTTGATCTTGTCTGCCGTGGCGATGGTATTGCCATGCATCGGGTCGCACAGCCATGTCACGGTGCGGCCAGAGCCACGCACCTTGTCGAGCAGTGGCGGCAGGAAATCACCCACCTTGCTGGCGCCCATGCGGGAAATAAGCGTGATGCGACCGGCCTCGTCCTTCGGGTTGAGGATATCCAGCAGCTTCTCGAGATCTTCCAGCGTGGTGGTGGGGCCGACCTTGATGCCAATCGGATTGCCCACGCCGCGCAGGAACTCCACATGCGCCCCATCGGGCTGGCGTGTCCGATCACCAATCCACAGGAAATGGGCCGAGCAATCGTACCAGTTCTCGCTCAGGCTATCGATGCGCGTCAGGGCCTGCTCATAAGGCAGCAAAAGCGCCTCATGCGAGGTGTAGAACTCGGTCTCGTTGATCTGCGGCGCGCTCTGGTTGAAGCCACATGCCCCCATGAAGGACAGGGTCTCATCAATGCGCTGGGCAAGGTCCTGATAGCGTTCGGCCAGTGGCGAGCGCTTGACGAAGCCGAGATTCCAGCGATGCACCTGATGCAGGTTGGCGTAACCACCCGATGCAAAGGCGCGCAGCAGGTTCATCACGCCAACAGACTGGAAATATCCCGTTTCCATACGCGCCGGATCGGGGATACGCGCCGCCTCGGTGAATTCCGGGCCGTTGATGATGTCGCCGCGGTAGCAGGGCAAGGTCACGCCGTTCTGCGTCTCGGTATCGGATGAACGCGGCTTGGCATACTGCCCGGCCATACGCCCGATCTTGATCACCGGCACCTTGGCACCGAAGGTCAGCACGACGGCCATCTGCAGCAGCACACGGAACGTATCGCGCACGATATCGGCGGTGAACTCGTTGAAGCTCTCGGCACATGCCCCGCCCTGAAGCACAAAGGCCTCGCCACGCGCTGCCTTGGCAAGCTGGCTCTTCAGGCGCCGCGTCTCGCCCGCAAACACCAGGGGCGGATATCGCCGCAGACGGGCTTCGACAGAGTCGAGCGCGGCTGCATCCAGATAATGCGGAGCCTGACGAATGGGGTGCGACCGCCAGCTCGACGGCGTCCAGCCGGCGTGCACAGCGGATTCGCGGTTCGGGTGCATGAGAGTATTTTCCTTGAGCCGAAAAAAAGGGTTCTCACTATGAAACGGAATGACCGATCCGGCTAGAGGCTAGCACTCTCGCACCCGGCGAAACGTCAGATTCCAGCGCCGGTCTCCTGTCAATTCATGGTGGCCCGGCTTCAGCGGGGCGATCCCGTGATAGGCCAGGCGCGACGGACCACCCCACACCACGACATCTCCGCTCAAGAGCGAAAGCTTGCGTGTCGGGACCGTGCGCTCCAGCCCACCGAAGAGAAATTGTGCGGCCACACCGAGCGAGACCGATACGATCGGGCTTTCCAGCGCCGTCTCGTCGCAGTCCTGATGAAGCCCCATGCGTGCACCGGGCGCATAACAGTTGATCAGACAAGTCTGGGGCACAAAGCCAGGATGGCCCGCCTGCTCTGCCATGACCCGGGCCAGTTCGAGCCAGTTATCCGGTATCCGCGGCCAGGCCGTACCACTCAGGGGGTCTCGGGACTCGTAACGATATCCAGCCCTGTCGGAATGCCAGCCCAGCACGCCACAATTTGTCATCTCGACCGAAAAACGCCGACCACCCGGCGTCTCAAGGCGGCGCAGGGGGGCTTGCGCCATGATTTCGTGCAGTTGTTGCATCAGCCTGGCCTGCATGGCCTGCGCGGCGCCCGGCAGGAACAGGGCGCCGGGTGCCAGAAGCTCGGGCTGTCTGGCTGCTGAGAAGAGATCGTCCATCATAATAGGCTCTTGCCGCCTCTGGTCTCACGAACTACTTGAAAACAGTATCTGCGCCAGAGATCGGGCCAAATTCCGAAATGGCAACCACCACTCCTGTGCGGCGACCGCAGCGGGACGAAACTGCAAGGGAAAGCTTTCATGGCAAAGCTCCGTCGCGGCGCCTTTCTGGCCGCCACTCTGTTTGTTCTGCCTGCCGGAACCGCCTTTGCGCAGTTTACCGGACAAAATGCCCCCAACGAGGCCCATGCGCCGCAGAACAACAGCAACGACACCGGTGTGGAATATCATGGCAAGGGCGAACACCTGACCGCCAAGGGGCGCCACTCCCTGCCCCCCGGCTATCAGGAAACACCGAGCACCGAATTCAAGCACGGCCCGGACCCTGACCACGCCGATAACGTGCAGCGTGACGCCGTCACCGGTGCCGATCTGAGCAAGTTCGGCTCGGCCTATTCCAATTCCAGCCCGGTCCAGAGCGGACAGCTTGGCGACGCCACCGGCAATGGCTGGGTCGCTCCGCGCTGATACGTCTCCTCCCGGCTGTGAAAACTCAGGCAGCCGGATGACATTCCCGCGGAAGGCCGCCTGAGCCTTCTGCGGCCGAGGCGGGGCCGAACGCCCTGCCTGAATACTCTTCCCTGACCAAGGCCTCACCGTCGCGTGACGCTTGCTGGCGGCTCCGGAACTTCAGACCGGACGCCCTGTTCTTTCCTCCATGCCAATCGCCTGGACATGGCCCCGTTGCGGGAGCCGCGCCGACAGGCCCAATGCAGAGGACAGGGACCATGCCTTCATTGAAACTACGCGACGGCAACAGCCTCCACTTCAAGGATATGGGCAAAGGCCGGCCCGTATTGCTGGTGCATGGCTGGCCTCTGACAGGCGATATGTGGGAATATCAGACCCTTGCCCTGCTGGAGGCCGGATACAGGGTTATCACCTATGACCGTCGAGGCTTTGGCCAGTCCAGCCATCCTTTCGGCGGCTATGATTATGACACGCTTACCGGTGACCTTGCCGAACTGATCGATCATCTCGATCTGCGCGATCTCACGCTCGTCGGGTTCTCGATGGGTGGTGGCGAAGTGGCGCGTTACCTGAGCAGCTATGGCCCCTCGCGCTTGGCTGGCGTTGCGCTCATTTCCTCGGTCGTGCCCTACCTGCTGCAGGACCAGAGCAACCCGGATGGGGTGCCGGTCGATGTCTTTGCCGATTTCAAGGTCCAGATCCGACGGGACCGTTTCCATTTTCTGGCAGAGTTCCTCAAGGGCTTCTACGGGGTCAGCATGATCCGCAAGCCGGTCAGCCAGGCGCTTATCGACTGGAGCTTCACACTCGGCATCATGGCGAGCCCCAATGCCACGCTCGACTGCATCGACTCATTCAGCCGAACCGATTTCCGCCCTGATCTTGCGGCCTTTACGGTGCCGACGCTGGTGGTTCACGGCACTGGCGACAAGACAGTGCCATACGAACTGACCGGTAAACGCGTGAGTGAGACGCTCCCCCATGCGCGCTATGTCGAATATGACAGCGCCCCGCATGGCCTGTTTGCCACCGATGCCGATGCGCTCAACCGCGACCTTCTGGCCTTTCTGACCAGCACCGGCATCTGACATCGCTCCCCTCTCCGGCTTCGCCGGAGAGGGTTCGACGCGTCATCCCTTGCGGGCAACCTGACGCGTCGGGCTGCGCATGGTCACGAACTCCTCCGCCGTAGTGGGGTGGATACCGATCGTGCGATCGAAATCGATCTTCTTCAGCCCGGCTGTGATGGCAATCGCAATGCCCTGCATCATTTCCGCAGAGGCGTCGCCCATCATATGCGCGCCGACCACCTTCTGGCTCTCACGCTCGACAACCAGCTTCATGAAGGCCTTGCGCTCGCGGCCGATCAGTGTCTGACGCAGCGGACGGAAAGACGCTGTAAACACCTCGATATCCGCCTTTTCCGCTGCCTCCTCCTCGGTCAGGCCGACACTTGCGAGCGGCTCCGAGAAGAAGACCGCCTTGGGGGTGGTCTCGAACGACCAGCTTCTGGCGTGGCCGGTATAGAGCGTCTCCGCCAGAATATGCCCCTCGGCGATGGCAACAGGAGTCAAATTGATCCGGTCCGTGACATCGCCAATGGCGTAGATGTTTTCCACATTCGTGGCGGATTGGTCGTCCACGGCAATGGCGCCATCCTTGACCGCCACCCCGACACCGTCCAGACCCAGCCCGTCGATATTGGGCTTGCGTCCAGTGGCGAAAAACACGCAATCGGTCTCGATCGTCTCGCCACTGCCGAGGCTGACGCGATAATGCGCCTCGCCCAGCTTCTCGATACGCTCAGGGCTCTGGCCTGCATGAACAGCGATGCCATGATGAGGCAACGCCTCATGCAGCTTCTCGCGCAATTCGCGGTCGAAGCCGCGCAGGGGCAGATCCTGCCTGAACACGAGATCGACTTTCGAGCCAAGCCCCGCGAAGATGCCCGCAAACTCGATACCGATATACCCGCCCCCGATGATGCAGATGCGCTCCGGGCGGGCCTTGAGGTGAAAGGCCTCATCAGAAATGATGGCGTGCTCGGCACCTTCGATCGGCGGGCGTGTGGGGCGGCCACCTGTAGCGATCACGATGCGCTTTGCCGTCACCCGTCGTGGCTCGGCCTGCTCGTCCAACGGGCCTGGCCCGATCTCGATCGTGTTGGCGTCGATCAGTCTGGCGCGTCCGACAAACAACTCGACCCCGGCCTTGCCCAGCATCGACTTGTAGATGCCATCGAGCCTTTCGATTTCCTTGTCCTTGGCCGCGATGAACCGTGACCAGTCATGGGCACCCAGCTGCACGTCCCAGCCATAAGCCCGCGCATCCTCAGCGGCCTCGGCCCCTTCTGACGCATAGACCATGAGCTTCTTGGGCACACAGCCCAGATTCACGCAGGTCCCGCCCCAGTGGCGGCTCTCGGCAATCGCCACCTTCGCGCCGTTCTGGGCCGCGATACGGGCAAACCGTACTCCGCCCGAGCCTGCACCAATCACGAAAACATCGAAATCCGGCATCAAGCCTCTCCCCAAAATCAAACGCGGCCGGAAAATCTCCCGGCCGCGCATGGTATGTTCAGTATTCTGTTCTGCGCCCCTTCAGAACGGGGCCGGAGGGCTTAGCGTTCCGCAAAGGCCTTCTCGACGACATAGGAGCCCTGATTGCTCATATTGCCCTCGTCAAAGCCCATGGAAAGCAGCAGCTTTTCCGTATCGGCCAGCATTTCCGGCGAGCCGCAGATCATCACGCGGTCATGCTCCGGATCGAGCCTGGGCAGGCCCAGATCCTCGAAGATCTTGCCGTTTTCGATCAGCGTGGTGATGCGATCGGTCACAGCGAAGTCTTCACGGGTAACGGCCGGATAGTATTTCAGCTGCTTGGACACATACTCGCCAAGGAATTCGTGGTTCGGCAGGTCATGGCGAATATGGTTCATGTAGGCCAGTTCGCCCGAAACACGAACGGTATGGCTCAGCACGACATTCTCATAACGCTCGTAGCATTCCGGGTCCTCGATCAGGCTCATGAACGGGGCAAGACCCGTACCCGTCGAGAGGAAATAGAGGTTACGGCCCGGACGCAGATTATCGAGCAGCAAAGTGCCTACCGGCTTGCGACCGACAAGCACGATGTCACCCACCTTCACATGGCGCAAACGCGACGTCAGCGGGCCGTCTTCCACCGCAATGGACAGGAATTCCAGCTCTTCCTCGTAATTGGCCGAAGCGATGGAATAGGCGCGCAGCAGCGGCTTGCCCTCGACCTCGATGCCGATCATCGTGAACTGGCCGTTCTCGAAGCGCAGACCCGGATCGCGCGTGCAGGTGAAGGTGAAAAGACGGTCAGTCCAGTGATGGACGCTCAGCACTTCGCATGCCTGGAGATGCCCGTATTCCTTGCTGGGGGGCGCCAGACGATACTGGCCCGGATGCCCCTCAACGGGCAGAAGCCCGGACAGGGGCTCGGCAATGGTAGGCATAGGCAGGGAGACAGGCGCGTTCATCAGGCACTCTTTCGCATGCTTGCAGGGGGCGGGCGGTCTGACACCGCCCAAAGTGGCGAAATTTCTAGATCATCCTTCCGCCGTTTGGAAACCCCACAGCCGCGCCTGTTCTAAATTATTACGACGATTTCGGATGCGTCCTTGCAATAAACTGCGAAACGTTATCGTGCATTTCCTTCAACGCGGGCAGATGGGCATAGACCATATGACCCGACGCATATTGCTTGATCTCGATATTTTTCGCGAGCGCGCGCGGGATCGGCAGATGGCGCATTTCATACACACCCTCGAAATAGGGCGTGCCGAGATCGTAATAACCCTGGTTGAGCATGACCTGTAGCGAGGGGTTGGTTTTCATCGCCATCGCTAGATCCGGCAGCACATTGGGCTCGCCACGGGCAGGACCGCGCTGGTCGGGCTGCTTGTGGGTGAAGCTCCACTTGCCGATACTATGGGCGCTCACACGATATTCCATATACCCATCGCCAAAGGACGGATCGGCACCGTAATGCAGCGTCTTGCGCGCATAGTCGTTGAACGCCGCCACATAGGCCGAGTCCATGGCCGCCGATTGCGGATCATAGGCCGGACGCTGGGCCAGCGGGTCGAGGCTCGGGCCGGAGAAGCGGCTATCGAGGCGACCCGTATCCTGCCCCTCATCACCCAGCAGCGTCTTGGCAAACTCGCCGCCATTCACGCGCAGATCGGCCTTGATCAGATAATCGACCGGCAGGCCCGTATAGCGATGCAGCTTTTCGGCCGTGGCCTTGAGCTTCTCATCGCTGATGCCGGTGCCATCCTGCAGGGCGGAGGTGTAGTCGGTCAGCGCAAAATGCTCGACCTCGGCCAGAAACGCCTTCAGATCGGCAGGCTGGTCGGGCAGCTTGTGATGATACCAGGCTGTCGCGGCAAAGCTCGGCAGGCCCAGCACATAAGGCTGGTCATTGCTCGGGTTACCCTGCGCACGATCGATGGAATTGCCGTAATTCAGAATCTGGGAAAGCAGGATCACACCATTGAGGTCGATCCCTTTCTCATTGGCCAGGGCATTGGCGATGATGGCGGAACGCGTCGTGCCGTAGCTTTCGCCAAACAGGTATTTGGGTGAGTTGTAACGCCCGTGACGCGCCAGAAACTGCGCGATGAAATCGGTGAACGCAGCAGCATCGGGGTCAGTGCCGTAAAAGGCCTTGTCACGATCCTTGCCGATCACGCGGCCAAAACCCGTGCCCGGTGCATCGATAAAGACGAGATCCGTCGAATCCAGAAGTGAGTCGTCGTTATCCACGAGCTTGTAAGGCGCAGCGGGGGTGTGGACGTCATCCGATGTGACAACACGCTTGGGGCCAAGCGCACCCATATGCAGCCAGACCGTCGCAGACCCCGGCCCACCATTATAGACGAAGGTGATGGGACGGTTTTCCGGATGCGCGCCCTTCTTGAAATAGGCGACGTAGAAAATGGAGGCGACAGCCTGCGGGGCTTTCGGATCGGGATTGGCATCGTCCCAGCCCTCGGGATGAACGATGAGCGTGCCGGACTCTGCCTGATAGGGAACAGCCTGCCCGCGAATGGTCACACTGCCATCGCTCAGAACATGCTGTGGCTTCATCAGAAAGGCAGGACCATGCACATCGCCGGGGCCACCATCGGGGCCGGGCGGCGGGGGTGGCGGGCCCATATGCGGCGGCGGCATGTCCGGCGCTGCGAGGGCCGTGCCGCCCATCAAAGCCGTCAGAGCGAAAAGAGCAGAAATCTTCGGAGCTTGCTTGAACCGCACCGGGTTCTCCTTGTGTCACGTCTCAAAAAAATACGCCGCAGCGTATCGTTCCGGTTGCGTATAGGAAAGCGAAACGCCCATGGCCGCAAGTCTCCCGTTGCAGCAAACCGTGTCATAACGCACAAACGGATTCATGGACTCAGCACTCTCCCCCGCCGATCACGCGCTCTCTGTTGCGATCGAGGAAACCGGCCTCTCGCCCTCCCCCAAGGAAGAGCCGCGCCTGCTCAAACTGATCGCACGAAGCCTCGTGCCGGGGACGAACACCATCCTCGCCTCTGAATATGAGCGCCTGATATGCGATGTGCGCCGCAAGGACTGGGCAGCACAGCTGATGAACCTCACCCGCCGCGCGGGTGAACTCTGGATCAGCAAGGCTGACATGCTCGATGCGGTGAGTCGCGTGCACGACCCCCGGGCCACGCCAGAGCTGCTCCGTGCCACGCTGGCAGACACGCTAGCCGCACGTTTTCGCGATATGGGGCATACGCCGCGCGACGTGCTTGAAGCGGTGCAGGCCGATCTGACCGATGCGGGCACTTTCCTCTCGGGCGGACAGATCGATCGGCTGGCGCAGATCATCGCCTCGGCTTTCGGGGTGGAGGATACCGGCTTCGAGGCCGAGCTGATCGCGAGCGAAAAGGCGCGACGCGAAGAGGAAGAGCGGATTGAGGCGCGCGCCGAGGCACGGCGCAAGCGGGAAAACGAGCGCCTCAAGGCATGGGAAGAAAGCCTCGTCGGCTTCGATCAGGTGCCCGCCATCCTGCATTGCACCCCGCGCGAGGCACTGCGCTGGATTGCCGAAAACCGCCTGCCCGTCACACGCCGTACCCCGCAGCCCGACGGTACTGAAAAATTCGAGTTCGATCCCGAAATCCTCAAGCGCCTGCGTTCGCAACTGGCGGAATGGCGCGGTGGCGAAAAAGGCACACCAGCGCTCGCCGGGCGCAAGGTCGGCAATGCTGTCATCGCCCGTGTGGCCGCGCTCGATCGCTATGTCGCGCATTTTCGCACGGCACGCTCGCTCAAGCGCCGTATCACGCTGGTGACCGGTCCGACCAATTCAGGCAAATCCTACACCGCGCTCAATGCGCTGGCCAACGCCGAGAGCGGCCTCGCCCTCGCCCCCCTGCGCCTTCTGGCCCATGAGTTTCGCGAGTCCCTGTTGTCCCGCGGGGTTCCGGCTTCGCTCGCCACGGGTGAGGAACGCATCGATTTCCCCGGCGCCCGCCATCTGGCCGCAACAGTCGAGATGTGCCCCTTTCACAACCCGGTCGATGTCGCGCTGATCGATGAAGCGCAAATGCTGATGGACCCCGATCGCGGCGCGGCCTGGACGGCTGCCATCATGGGTGTACCGGCGCGTCATCTGTATATTCTGGGCGCCCCCGATTGCATCCCGCTCATCAGGCGTATTGCCGAGCTTTGCGATGACCCGCTGGATGAAATCAGCCTTGAGCGCAAATCGCCGCTGCGCGCCGCCAGCGCGCCTTTGCGTTTGCGCGATCTGGAGGCGGGCGATGCGCTCATTGCCTTCTCACGACGCGAGGTGCTGGATCTGCGCGCCGAGCTTTTGACGCTCGGCAAGCGTGTGGCCGTAGTCTATGGCGCGCTCAGCCCTGAGGTGCGCCGTGCCGAAGCCGCGCGATTCAATAATGGCGAGGCCGAAATCCTTGTCGCAACCGATGCCATTGGCATGGGACTTAACCTGTCCATCAAGCGCGTGGTGTTCAGCGCGCTGCGCAAATATGACGGCAAACAGACGCGAGACCTGACCGCGCAGGAAATCAAGCAGATTGGCGGTCGCGCCGGGCGCTACGGCCATCATGAAAACGGCGTCGTCGCCGTGCTGGGTGAAGCTGGTACACCGGCCCATATCCGCAAGATGCTGGCCGCACCGCCCGAGCCCATCACGGAACTGCGCCCCCTCGTGCAGCCGGATGCCGATATCGTGCGCGCGGTGGCTGAGGAAATCGAGACCGACAGCCTTTACGGCGTGCTGGTGCGCATCAAGCGCGCCGTGTTGCGCGCCGACGACCCGAATTACCGTCTGGCCGATATGGATCAGGCCTTCGAGATTGCCTCAGCCCTGGAAGGTGTGGAGGGGCTCTCCCTCACGCAGCGCTGGGTCTACGCCATGTGCCCCATCGATGAGCGCGATAATGGCATTTCGCGGCTGGTCGGCTGGGCCAGCGATCATGCAGCGGGTCGGCGGGTGCCGCCCCCCGGCACAGGGCGTCTGGTCCAGCCCTCACAGGCCGGGCGCGAGGAACTCGAACGCGCTGAGAAACGGCACAAGCGCCTTGTGGCGTGGCGCTGGCTCTCGCTGCGCTTTGCCGATGCCTACACCGACAAGCAGGCCGCCGAGGACAACACGACGGCCCTGAATGACTGGATCGAGGCGGTGCTTCGCCAGCAAAGCCGCGAGCGTGAACATCAGAAACGCGCCATGCCCGGCAGGCGCGGCGGCGGGAAAGGATTTGGTGGCCGGTCCGGCGGAGGCTATTCCGGCCCCGGCCGCCCCCCGTCATCCAGAAGCGATGCGCGTCGTGACGGCGCCGGGCGCGATGGTGGCAGAATCGAGTCGGGTGAGCGCTCCCCCGGTGGATCGCCCTCCGGCAGGCGTTTCAAGGGAGCGGGCGGCCCGCGCAAGGGCGGCAAGGGTGGCCGCGGCCGCGGCTGACACGCCGCAATCGTTTTTTATCCCGCGTCGTCTCGCTGCGCTTCGGCAGGGTGGCAGAACATACCCGGAATAGGGACATGGGAGGGTGGCCGCGCGAGATCGCGCGTGCGCGTCCCCTCCCTGTCGCTGGCATCCGCATCCCTGCCGAGCCGCTGTCAGAACCATGCGAAACGGTTGGGTGGGCGCTGTAATGAGCTCGATATGACGATTCGGCCTGCCGCACCATGAGCGAAAAAATCTCGTTCAGACAGAGACTTATCCAGATCGGCGGCCCGGTTTCCGGCGCGACACATGAATTTTTTCGCGTGGTCGACGCAAAAAGTTCTTCCATTCTTCACAAAAACCGCGCTAGCGTTTCCTTGCGGCAACCGAGGTTGCTTCAAGTAATTCTCCGGAAATCACTCCGGTTGATTGAAGTAAAGTTCGACCAACGCGAAATAGTGCGCATCGTGCGCCATGTGAAGAAGGAATACAGATATGTCGTCTGGTTTTTCCGTAAGCACATTTTCGTCGAAAACCATGATCTCGATCAGGGTTTTCTCTGCAGATGCCAAATATAAAGGGGTTGGCCCACCGTAAAGGTGCGCCTCGGCCCTACGCCACCTTGCTTT
The DNA here is from genome assembly GCF_011753235.1 of Asaia sp. As-1742. Lineage (NCBI taxonomy): Bacteria > Pseudomonadati > Pseudomonadota > Alphaproteobacteria > Acetobacterales > Acetobacteraceae > Asaia > Asaia sp. As-1742. Next base: position 19,450 of record NZ_VWWA01000016.1, read on the forward strand.
GACAGGCCTTGCGCAGGGCCACCCGTTCTACTCTCCTCAGATACTTTCTGCTTTCCAGTTTCGCTTCTTTGTCGACCTTCCAATACCGGGATTGAGACAATTACAAGGGTCCAAATCCCGGTAATGGGCAAACAGGGCGTCATCGCCTTCATACAAATGACCGAGATTATGTTCCGCAGGATAGCGGGCCCCTCTCTGGTCCAGCAGCCTGAGCATTTCATGCTCGGTCGCTTCCGCTGACTCCCCCGGCTTCAGAACGTAATCCTGATGCATCACGTGGCAAAGAAAATGCCCGTAATAGAGCTTCTCCAAAATCCGGGCATCGAGTGCTGCGGGCAAGGTTTCGGACCATTCCCTGTCGTTCCGTCGCAGCGCAACATCGAGGGCAACAATCTCCCCCACCTCATGATCATGCACCGCGCGATAACGCAGCGCCGCACCGGCTGCCGCAAACCGATGCAGAAAGGCACGATTGCCCTCATCGGGTGTGCAGGCGAACCAGTCTGTTCCTTCTGTCGCGAACGTATCGCGCAAATGCGCCTCGACCCTGGGGGCCAGATCTGCCGAAACGCGCAGCATGAGATGGTGCTCGAATCGCGCCTCGAAGGCGAGCATACGCTCTGGAATCTGCTGGGGTAACAGACGCCCCAGCTTCTGCATGACCTTGTCGGTCAGGTGCGCAGGCAGCCATTTCCACTGACCAAGCCAGTCATCCAGCCAGGCCTTGGCCGCAAAGAGACGCGGAATATTTCTGGTGCCTGCGTAGCGTATGAGGGCCACCGTATCGCGCCCATAGGCCTCGGCAATACGAAAGGCATTGCGGTGCATGTACTCACCGGCGATCGGCAGCGTGTCATAGGCCGTCAGCAGATGGCGGCGCAGATCCTCAAGTTTGTCGGTGCAGTTCGTACCTATATAGAAAACGCGGGAATCGAGCTCGGCCGGAAAGCTGTCAACGCGCACGGCAAAGACAATCAGCTTGCCCGCGCAGCCAGATGCCTCGAACAGACGGCGCTCATCCTGGTTGAACCGCGCAGGTGTCTGGGCCTCAACATCGCGCACATGCGCGACATAGCCGTCATCATGCCCTTTCCGGCCGGTCCATTCGATCTCGTCACGTGTGAACGCCCCACTTTCCAGACGGGCCAGCGCCCTGATCGGGTCAGCATCCAGTTTTACGCCCAGATGGTTGACGAGCTCGAGTCGTCCCTCTGCCGTGACACGACCATACAGGGCCATCTCGGTATAAGCCGGGCCGCGCTGCACCAGAGCGCCCCCTGAGTTATTGCTGATCCCCCCCAGCACCGAGGCCCCGATGCAGGATGAGCCAATAACCGAATGGGGCTCGCGCCCATGACGCGCGAGGGTGGTTTCAAGCTTGTGCAGGGTTGTGCCGGGCAGGCAGATCACCTGTCGGCCACCATCGAGCAGATGCATGCCGCGCAGACGACGGGTGTTGATCAGGATGACGGGGCGATCATACGCGTCGCCGTCTGGCGTCGAGCCCCCGGTCAGCCCGGTATTGGCCGCCTGCACGATCATGATCTGGTCAGCCGCCACACAAAGCTCGGCCACACGCCAGAATTCCACCAGCGTCCGCGGCCGGATGACCGCCCTCACCTTGCCCGATCCGAACCGGAACCCCTTGGTATAGGGCGCTGTCGCATGAGGCGCGACAAGCACATGCGGCGTGCCGACGATCTGACGCAACAGCACAAGAAGCCTGTCGGCATGAAGGGTCGGCTCGGTCAGACGCATGAGGGTCTTCCTTCTCGCAATGTCAGTCACGACGCCCTTTTTACGGGCGTGTCAGGCAGGTGCTCACCCGCACGGCGACGATGCGACCTGATCCGACAGACTGGCTTTGCCGTGCCATCGGATGCGCGTCCCATCGAGCTTAAGCATCAGCCGATGCGGGTCATCCCGCCCATATAGGGGTGCAAGACCTCGGGGATCTCGATCGCCCCATCGGCCGTCTGGCCGTTTTCCATGACGGCAATCAACGTGCGCCCCACTGCCAGACCAGACCCGTTAAGGGTGTTCACAAAAGCCGGACCGTTCTCGGTGCGGTAGCGCGCATTCATGCGGCGTGCCTGAAAATCGCGCGTGTTGGAGCAGGAAGAGATTTCGCGCCAGGCCTTCTGGCCGGGCAACCAGCCTTCGAGATCGAATGTCTTGGCAGCACCGAACCCGGTATCTCCGGCGCAGAGCAGCATACGGCGATAGGGGATATTCAGCCGCTCCAGAATGGTTTCTGCACAGCGCGTCATGCGCTCATGTTCATCCGCGCTGGCTTCGGGCGTCGTAACGGACACCAGCTCGACCTTGCTGAACTGGTGCTGGCGCAGCATGCCACGCACGTCACGCCCGGCCGACCCGGCCTCGGAACGGAAACAGCTTGAAAGCGCCGTCATACGCAACGGCAACGCCTTCGCCTCGAGGATCTCACCTGCGACACTGGCCGTGAGGGGCACCTCTGCGGTCGGGATCAGCCAGCGGCCATCCGTGGTCTGAAAGGAATCCTCGGCGAATTTGGGCAGCTTGTCGGTGCCGTACATGGCCGCATCATTGACCAGAAGCGGCACGATGGTCTCGCTATAGCCAAATTCCTGCGTGTGGGTATCGAGCATGAACTGCCCAAGAGCACGCTCCAGACGCGCCAGCGCTCCGCGCAGCACCGTGAAACGGGCACCTGAAAGCTTGGCGGCCGCCGGGAAATCCATCAGCCCCAGCTGTTCGCCAAGTTCGAAATGCTGCTTGGGCTCGAAGTCGAAAACAGGCACCTCACCCCATTGGTGAACAACCTGATTGGCCTCCTCGTCGCGCCCTTCCGGCACGGTTTCATCAAGACGGTTGGGCAGACCGGCCAGCGTGGCGCTGATCTCGCTCTCGATTGTCGAGGCACTGGCTTCGAGCGCCGCGATATGATCGCGCAGTTCGACAGCCTTCTGCTCAAGGGCGCTGGTATCCTGCCCGGCTTTCTTGCCCTGACCGATTTCCCTGGCCAGAACCTTGCGCTGTGCCTGCTGCTCCTGAAGGACTTGAAGGGCCGCACGACGCTCCTCATCGCGTCGCACCAGATCACCGGCGACAGGCGACAGGCCGCGACGAGCCAGAGCCGCATCAAAACCAGCCGGGTCGGCGCGAAGGGCGCGCAAGTCATGCATGTCAGTTAAGTCCTGTCAGGTTTCAGTCGATCGTCGCAGGGCGCGGCTCAACGAGACGTGCCGTAAAGATCGAGATTTCATACAGAAAGATCAGCGGCACGGCGAGGCCCACCTGGGTAATCACATCGGGCGGGGCCAGTATGGCGGCAATGACCGTTGCCCCGACGATGGCATAGCGGCGGAATTTCTTCAGGCCTTTGGAGGTCACGATGCCCACACGTGCCAGCAGGGTCAGTACGACGGGCAGTTCGAAAGCCGCACCGAAAGCCAGGATCAGCTTCATGACCAGAGAAAGATAATCCGAGACCCTTGCCTGCAACTCGATATGCAGCCCCTGTGAGCCAGCCGGAGCCGTCTGGAACGACAGGAAGAAGCGCCATGCTATGGGGAAGATGAAGTAATACGCCATGGTCGCGCCAAGCAGGAACATAAGCGGCGTGGCAATCAGAAATGGCGCAAAGGCCCGCTTCTCGTTGCGATACAGGCCCGGCGCAATAAAGATCCAGGCCTGCATGGCGATGATCGGAAATGACAGGAACACGGCCCCGAACACTGCCACGCGCACATAGGTAAAAAAGGCTTCTGACAGCGCCGTATAGATCAGATGCGGCTGCTCGCCCTGCTGCCGCATGATCTTCGCCAAAGGCTCGGCAAGAAACAGATAGATCTGCTCCGAGAAATGATAGCAGAGCAGGAAGGCGACGATAAACGCGACCAGAGACCAGATAAGCCGCCTGCGCAGCTCGATCAGGTGATCGAGCAGCGGCATGGCCTTGTCATCGAGGGAGTCGTTATTCGTCATGGCGCTGTCGGACATTCAGGCAGGATCACCCCCGGCGCAGGGGCCGGGGCCGTTGAGACCTCTGGGGTCATGGCAGGATAGGGCGCTTGGGCAAGATCGGGGGTCGCGGCAGCGGGATGATCGCTCATCACAACGCCGGGCTTTGACGATGCAGGAGGCACCGAGGCAGGCGCAGCAGTTGGCGGATCGAGCGCGACACGACGCCCGTTATGGATGACCCGAAGGGGCGGAATGACGGCCGGGGCATGCCACAGCGTCTCTTCATGCCGGAGGCGACGCGCCGTTGCCGGGGGCAGGATCGCCGGACCAAAGGCCTCGGCAGGCCTGGCTGGGCTGTGGGCCTCAACCTCACCGGCCCCGTAGGCATGGGTATTGGGCGTCTCTGTCACGCCAGGACCCGAGACCGGGATCGCGTTGTCCGTTCCGTGGGCCGGAGAGGAAAGCGACGGAGGCGGCGTGAAATCCAGGCTCTTGCTGATCGTCTTGTCGGAGTCGATCGTCCGCGCAATACGGTCCCGGAAGTCGAAGCGCTTCAGGTCGCGCAGATGGTCACGTGCTTCCCCCAGATCGGCCTCGCGGATCATCTCATCCACATGGCCCTGAAACTCGGACGCCATGCGACGCACGGCCTTGATACCCCGACTGACGGCGCGAATGGCGGTCGGCATGTCCTTGGGGCCGATGAAAACCAGCGCCACGACAACGATCAGCGCAATTTCCGACCAGCTAAAATCGAACATCTTCCCCACTCATCTCAGAAACCCGGCTCCGGTCTTGCACGACGCCCGGCCTAGCCCGCGCCCTTCTGGGTCACGATACGATCATTACGTCCCGAAGCATCGGGATCGAGCAGCAATTCCTCACGCCGTGGCAGAGCCCCGAGATCACTCAGCCCGAAACTGCTCAGAAAATGCGTCGAGGTCCCCCATAAAATGGGGCGACCCGGTACTTCCTTGCGCCCTTTGGGCATGATCAGTCCATCCTCGATCAGGGTATCAAGCACGGTCTGGCTCAGCGAGACGCCGCGTATGCCTTCGATATCGGCACGGGTGCAGGGCTGATGATAGGCGATGATCGCCAATGTTTCCATCGCGGAACGGCTCAGCCGTCGCGGTTTCTCCACCACGCGTGTCAGTGCCGGGGCAATTTCCGGACGTGTCCGGAACTGCCAGCCTCTGGCGACCGACACCAGCTCCACTGCATGATCCTCATATCTTGCCACGACACAGGCCAGAACCGGCCCCAGAAGCGACTCATCGGCCCCCTGCGAGACCATGAACTGCTTTAGCGCTGTTTCGGTGACGGGCTCGGCACTGGCGAAAATCAGTCCCTCAACCAGACGGGAGAGCGCGTTCACGGCCTCGATTGCGCGGTCGCGATGCGTGGCTGCCTGATCCGCATCAGTAACCGCATCGGGATGAACGATGAAACCTGCCGTCGGTGAGGCGACCGACACATCTTCGGCCTGTTCCACTGCATCCGCAGGAGAAGTCGACCAGTCGGGCAAGGGGAGTTCTGACATCAGCTTTCTGTCACTTCCTGAAAGTCACCCTGAGGGGCCCGAAGCATGATCTCGGCAAAAACGCTCTCTTGCCGCAGTTCCACAGTGCCGCTCTTGGCCATTTCGAGCCCTGCCACGAGGGCGCTGGCCATGGCGGCAGCCCGTGCCCGTGGCGATGCGGCGGATTGCACCGGCAAAAGCGAGGTCAGTTTCTGCCAGCCCACCACCTCGCTTGCATTCAAGAGGCGATGCAAGGCTGAAACGGCTTCGGTCACGGTCCAGTAGCGCGGGCGTGGTGGCGCGTAGATATGTTTGCGTCCACGACGGCGGGTCATTCCCAGATAGGCGCCGATCAACCCCATCAGATCCACCCGCAGCCCCGAACGATCGATACGGGTCATGTCCTCGCCAGCACCGCGCGCGAAGACGTGCTCTCCCAGTCTGGGGCGTTGATCAAGCCAGACAGAAAGAGCCCTGATGGAGTCCAGTTCCTGAAGGCGCCCCTGCAGTAACCCCGCAGCATCCTCCGCCTCGGTATCGGGCTCATTCTCGATGGGCAGCAACAGCCGTGATTTGAGCCATGTCAGCCAGGCTGCCATGACCAGCCAGTCTGCGGCCAGTTCGAGCCTGATCTGCCGGGCACCCTCAACGAAAGCCAGATATTGCTCGACCAGTTGCAATATTGAGATCTGTGCCAGATCGACCTTCTGGGCACGGGCGAGATCGAGCAAAAGGTCGAGCGGCCCCTCAAATCCGGTCAGGGAGAGATGCGGCGCTGATTCAAGATCCGCGCCACCCGGTACCATGGCCGACGAAAAGGCGGTGCTTCCCTCACCCATGCCGATCAGAAAACAGCCGGCGTGCAGGCAATCGAACGTGCATGCAGGCGCACGCAGAACGACTTTGCGGCCTGGGTGGTGTCAAACCCGCCGACGCGCAGACGATAGAACACATGACCATTGATGGTCTTTTGCTCGATCATCGGCGTACGGTCGCTCAACAGATCACTGGCCTGCTTCGAAAGCTTGCTCCACGTTGCCTTGGCGTCGGCTTCGCTGCCAAGGGCTGCAAGCTGGACCATATGCCCGCCCGTTGCCGTATTGGCGGCAGCGGTCTTGCTGGCAGAGTCAGTGGTTGCGGAAGACGATGCAGCGGGAGAAGCCGATGCTGCCTTGGCCGGTTTCTCCGACGGTGCGCGCTCGGGCACAGCTTTCTCGGGCACAACTTTCTCAGGCGCCGCTTTTTCAGGTATCGCCTTTTCAGGAGCCGAACTTTCTGATGCCGTCGGTGCGGCAGACCCGCCCTGATCGGCTTCACCCTGCGCCCCGGTCCCTTCCGGCAGCTTCTGAACGGACGTGTCGGGCAGGCCACCAGAGGCGCTCTGCCCCGAAGCCCCGGCGCTATCAGCCCCCACATCCTGCCCTGCTCCCGCGCTTGCTGATCCAGCTGGCGCAGTTGCTCCGGCAGGAGGCGTCTCGGGGGCCGTGCGCGCCGCCAGCGCCTCGGGGCGTGGCTGCTCTGGTTCAGGGGCCAGATGCGCCTCACCCTTGCCTGTCACGTCAAGGTCGGTGCCATCACCCATGATCTGCATCCCGCCCGGATCGGCCGGGCGGTCGCGCACAGGACCAGGAGGCGGCCCAATGACGGGAATACCCCCGGAATGGCCGCCCAGCAGCGACCAGCCACCCACGCCAACCACGAGCAGCGCACCCAGGCCCGCAGCCCCGTAAACAAGGCGACGCGTCATGATGTCAGAGCCCAGTAGCGACGCCAGACCGCCTCCAGCCCCGGCGCTGCGGCGCCTGAAGACAGGTTCGTCATCATAATCGGCGCTCAGGCGCTCACGCGGAGAGGAAGGCTGCGACGATGCACCACGAGGAGAGCCCGTTGCACTGTCATACCCGGCACCGCCCGTGGCGTCCGAGGGATAGGAAGGCGGACGCGTATCGGTAAAGCGCGGGTCATTGGCACGCCGGTCCGGGCCACGGCCTGTCTCCTGGCGGAAGCGGTCATAGCCCCCGTCGCCACCCGGCTGATCGTCGCGCCAGTCTGGCGTATCGTCGTTCATCGCATCTCCTCAACCGGCTCGACACCGAGAATGGCCAGGCCACAGCGCAGGACGCTGGCAACCGACGCCACAAGGGCGAGCTTGGCCAGACTCGCCGGGCGATCCTGCTCATGCAGGAAGCGCAGCGTCGTATCCTCACGGCCCTTGTTCCACAAGGCGTGGAAATCGGCGGCAAGCTCACCGCAATAATAGGCGATACGATGCGGCTCGCGCGTCTGGGCAGCCCCCTCGACCACACGCGGGAAGGTCGAGAGACGACGCAGCACGGCAAGCTCCACATCGGCATTAAGGCGCGACAGATCGGCACCGAGCAGGGAGGCATCGCTCGTGCTGTCAGCACCGAACATGGTTTCGGCACTGCGCATGACAGAGCGGCAGCGCGCATGGGCGTACTGAACATAGAAAACGGGGTTGTCGCGCGTCTGGGCCACGACCGCATCGAGGTCGAAATCCATCTGCGCATCGGCCTTGCGGGTCAGCATGGTAAAGCGCACGGCGTCGCGCCCTACCTCGTCCAGCAGGTCGCGCAGGGTTACGAACGTACCGGCACGCTTGGACATGCGCACGGGCTCGCCGCTCTTCATGATGCGCACGATCTGGCACATCACGACCTCAAACTCGGTCTTGCCGTCGGTCAGCGCGCTGACAGCAGCCCGCATACGCGAGACATAGCCGCCATGATCGGCACCCAGCACGTCGATCAGCACATCGGCTGCTTCGGCCTTTTTGGCGTGATAGCCGATATCATTGGCAAAATAGGTGTTGCTACCATCGGATTTGCGCAGCGCACGATCCACATCGTCGCCAAACTGGGTGGAGCGGAACAGCGTCTGGGGGCGTGGCTCCCAGTCTTCCGGCGTCTTGCCCTTGGGGGGCTCAAGCACACCCTCATAAAGCAGCCCCTTGGCGTCCAGCGCATTGATCGCCTCATCCACGCGACCGCTGGCAAGCGTCTCGGCTTCCGAGGCGAAAACCTCGTGATGAATGCCCAGAGCCGCAAGATCGGTACGGATCTCTTCCATCATCGCCTTGAGCGTTGCAGCACGCACGATCTCGAACCATACGGAAGGCTCGGCGGCCTGCCCGGCCTCATTCGCCAGCGCCTTGCCATGCGCGGCCGCGAGAGCCTCACCAATGGGGATGAGGTAGTCGCCCTGATATTGCAGACCGGTTGGTGTCAGCGCGGCAAAAGCCTCGGTATCGACCTGCGTGCCAATAGCCTGAAGGTAGCGCCAATATGCCGCCCAGGTCAGCGCAATGACCTGCGCCCCGGCATCGTTGATGTAATATTCCTTGGTGACATCATGCCCGGTCTTGCCCAGCAGATTGGCGAGGGCATCGCCCACCACGGCGCCACGGCAATGGCCTACATGCATCGGGCCCGTCGGGTTCGCCGAGACATATTCCACATTCACGCGCTTGCCCGCACCCAGACGCGACTCACCAAAACGCGGCCCGGCCTCGATCACGCTGCGCGCCACCGATTGCAGCACGTCAGGGCTGAGCGTGATATTCACAAAGCCCGGTCCGGCAGCTTCTGCCTTGGCGACACCCGGCAGCGCCACAAGCAACGGCACCAGATCGGCTGCGATATCGGCAGGACGACGACGGGCGAATTTCGAGGCCAGCAGGGCGGCATTGGTTGCCATGTCACCATGAGACGGGTCGCGCGTCGGCGTTACCTCGACACGGGCCGCAATCTCGTCAGGCAGATCGGCCACCACCGAACGCAATGCCTCACGCACCTGGTTCTGGTAACGGGCGAAAAGGCAGTCTGTGGTGGGCGTTGGTGTATCGGACATGAAGAGCCTTGCGTTCCTGACGTGTATTCTGCTGCCTGTATCAACCCAGCATCGAGAGTTCCGTCAACCGTCGATGTTCATCCATCGCAAATCGATCGGTCATTCCTGCGATGTAATCGGCCACGACACGTCTGCGCCCGTTCTCATCGCCCTGCTGTGCCTTTTCGCGCCAGCCATCGGGCAGCAGGCTTGGGTCTTCTGCCAATATCCCGAAAATCTCGCCCAGCGCCAAGCGGGCCTTGCGGGTCATGCGCTTCACCTTCCAGTGACGATACATGCGCGCATAAAGAAACTTGCGGATTTCCTTGTTCTCCAGCGCCACCTGCTCGCTGAAGGCAACCACGGGCCCTGGGGCCTGGCGGATGTCGTCTGACGATTCCGGCCGAAGCGCCTCGATATTGGCCCTTGTCTGCATTGTGAGATCGGTCACCAGCACATTGATGACCTGCCTTATGGTCTCATGGCGTATCCGGCGTTCGCGATCATAGCGCTCGGTTGCCCTTGCGCCGCTCATCGCCCGCTCAAGCGCTGGCCCCACAATTGGCAGACCTGCGATATCCTCAAAGCGAAGCAGCCCTGCGCGCAACCCGTCATCGAGGTCATGGCCATGATAGGCGATATCATCGGCCAGCGCCGCCACCTGAGCCTCGGCAGAGGCATAGCTGGCGAAATCGAGGTGATGCTGGGCGTCGTATTCCAGCAGATAGGGCGTGGGGCGTTTGACCGGGCCATTATGCTTGGCCAGCCCCTCAAGCGTCTCCCAGGTGAGGTTGAGGCCGTCAAAGGCGTGATAGCGCCCCTCAAGCAGGGTCACGAGACGCAGGGATTGGGTATTGTGGTCGAAGCCGCCATGATCCTGCATGCAGGCTTTCAGCGCATCCTCCCCCGCATGGCCAAAAGGCGTATGACCAAGATCATGCGCCAGAGCGAGTGCCTCGGTCAGATCCTCATCCAGACGAAGCTGGCGGGCAATCGAGCGGGCAATCTGCGCCACCTCAAGCGAGTGGGTCAGGCGTGTGCGAAAGAAATCACCCTCGTGATTGATGAAAACCTGCGTCTTGTATTGCAGCGTGCGAAACCCCGCAGAATGAATGACGCGATCGCGGTCACGCTGCCATGGCGAGCGCGTGGGCGCATCCTCCTCGGGGTGCAGGCGGCCTCGCGCTGTCTCGCGACGCACGGCATAGGGGGCGACATCCTGACTGATCATCCACACTCTCCACTTTGCCCGCTTTAAGAGCATGGCCGAGCGCATTATATGGGAAAACATGAGCCAGACCACGCCCCCTTCCGACGCGGCCCTTGCGGGCAGCTTTTCGGTCTCGCCCGGTGCCGCTGCCCGGATTGTCGAGATCATCTCCCAGCAGGACGAGCCCGCGGGGCTGGCCCTGCGTGTGGCCGTGCTGGCCGGGGGGTGTAATGGCTTCCAGTATCAGTTCAAGCTCGACACTGACCGGGCAGATGATGATGTGGTGATCGAACAGGACGGTGCAACGGTTCTGGTCGATCCGGTCAGCCTGGACCTGCTGGGTGGCGCCCAGCTACAATTCGTGGACAAGCTGATGGGGGCGCATTTCACGGTCGCCAATCCCAATGCAGCCTCGTCCTGCGGATGCGGCACGAGCTTCTCCCTCGCATGAGCTTTACTTTCGCAAGCTGGAACGTCAATTCCATCCGCCAGCGTGAGAAACACGTGCTCGACTGGCTCGACCGCGTCAAACCGGATCTGCTCTGCCTGCAGGAACTGAAATGCGAGACGCATCTCTTTCCGGCAAGCTTTGCAGAGGCCGGATATCATCCGGTTGTGGTGGGGCAAAAAGGCTATAATGGCGTTGCCATGCTGGCGCGCACGCCTGTCGAGGTGGTTCACGAGCGCCTGCCCGGCTTCGCCCATGAAGCCGCCCGCTATGTCGAAGTCCGCATGGCGGGCATGACGATCGGCAATCTTTATCTACCCAACGGAAATTCGGGCGGGGCAGAAGGCTTTGCGACCAAGCTCGACTTTTTCGCCGCACTTGCCGAGCGAGCCCAAACCCTGCGCGATGAGGAAGCCGATTTCCTGTTCACGGGTGATTTCAATGTCTGCCCCACAGATGAGGATTTCGCCCCCGGGGCCCTGAGCGCGGGAGATGCCCTGCTGCGCCCCGAGAGCCGCGCAGGCTGGCATCGTCTGCTCTGGCTCGGGCTGACTGATGCATTGCGCGCGCTCAAACCCTCGGGACGGCACTACACATTCTTCGATTATCAGAACGCCGCCTTCCAGCGAAACGCCGGCTTGCGCATCGACCATGCGCTGCTGTCGCCAAGACTGGCCGAACGTCTTGTATCGGTCACGCCCGATCAAGATGAGCGGGCGAAAGATCAGCCATCGGATCACATCCCGCTGATTGTTGCGCTGGCTTGAATACAGGCCTCTGTTGGCCGTTGTTTATGAAGGGCGCGACGGCCTTTACAGCCCCCCTCATACGGCTGTCGCGACCCTGACCACACCCGAATGAAAACGCATCCGGGGTACGGCCGAGAGCCGACCCGTTCTCGTCGGGTGGCGGCGTGGCCGTCGATCGAGAGCGCAGGGCTCGTGTCAGGGGCAGCGCGGGTTTGGCAAACTTGTCAGGCTCTCGATCTGGCCTGACAGAACATAATCACCAAAATCGATCAGCAACCTGTCCTCGACGCCGTTCGTCCAGAGGCGGTCGCTATACGTCGAATCAGGCAAAAACGCCGCGTTGCCGACGCCAAAACTCGCCACCGAGACCGGCACGGCGCTGAGCCCGTCAAAGAGCGCCTTGGGATTATCAGGCTTTACCTGCGCCAGTCGCCCCAGCGTAGCATAGCTTGGCGTCGCGCCATCGGTGGAAGCCCCATCGAACAGATCGCGCTCCAGATGCAGTACGCCCTTATGCGCGCCATCGAGCAATTGAAGGGTGAACTGCGTGGGAAAGACGACCCGTGCCGGCAAGGTCATGACCTTGGCCTCTGGCTTGGTAAAGCGCACCAGCACATTGCCATTGCGCTGGCGTCTGGCCTCTCCGGCGGTCTCGCTGGTGGTTTCGTTATCCTGAGTCTGGACCGTCCGGAAAATGAAGGACCGCCCCTTCTTGTCCTCGAGCGTTGCCGATTGATAGCTCAGTACCGAGACCGTGCCATCGGCACCGGTCACCTGCACATCGAGCTTCTGGCTGACAGACCAAGCATCGCACAGATCATGAATCTGGTAAGTGGCCTGACCACCCGCCGTTGCCAGCGACCCCGCCTTGAGACGGGCGAGATCGAGCGTGTAGGTCACCTTATGCGCAAGCAAGGCTGGCTCGGCCTTCGGAACTTGCGCCGCGTGCGCGGGGGGAGCCAGACCGTAAAGGGCCAGCCAGAGACCCGACAGAGCACCGGCACCTGCCGAGGCCACAGCCTGAAGGCAGAGCATCGCAGGCGATGCTCCCTTTGCCCGGCTCAATCGCATGGTTCTGCTCCGAGGGGTTCTCAGGCAGCCCCGTCCTTCTGGCCGGCTTCTTTCTGTCCCCCGTCCTTGACGACCGCAGCCTTGGGCTTGGGCGGCAGGATGGCAAGCGAAAGCTCCTTCAGGCGCGCGGGCTCAACCGGCGCCGGCGCTTCCATCATGAGGTCCTCACCGCTCTGGTTGAGCGGGAACAGGATGACCTCACGAATGTTCGGCTCATCGGCCAGCAGCATCACAATGCGGTCCACACCCGGTGCCGAGCCACCATGCGGCGGGGCACCGTAGCGGAACGCGTTGAGCATGCCGCCAAAGCGCGCCTCGACCATGTCCTCGCCATAGCCGGCAATGGCAAAGGCACGGATCATGACTTCCGGCAGATGGTTACGGATCGCGCCCGAGGAGAGCTCGATGCCGTTGCAGACGATATCGTACTGATAGGCCTTGATGGTCAGCGGGTCCTGCGAGTTCAGCGCCTCAAGCCCGCCCTGCGGCATGGAGAACGGGTTGTGCGAGAAGTCGATCTGACCCGTCTCCTCATTGCGCTCAAACATCGGGAAATCGACAATCCAGCAGAAACGGAACGCGTCCTGCTCGATCAGATCAAGTTCCTGCGCGATGCGCGTACGCACCTGACCCGAGAACTTGGCCACGGCATCGCCTTCGCCTGCGGCAAAGAACACGGCATCGCCCGCCTTGAGGCCACAGGCTTCACGAATGGCCTCAACGCGATCGGCTTCCAGATTCTTGGCAATCGGGCCCTTGCCGCCATCTTCCTCGAAGATGATGTAGCCCAGACCGCCCGCACCGGCATCACGCGCCCAGCTATTGAGCTTGTCGAAGAAGCCACGCGGACGCGTACCGGCACCGGGGGCCGGAATGGCGCGCACTTCGCCGCCATTGGCCGCGATACGGGCGAACAGGCCAAAGCCGGAATTGGCAAAGGCTTCTGTCACCGTGCTGATCAGAAGCGGGTTTCGCAGGTCCGGCTTGTCGGAACCGTAAAGACGCATTGCCTCGTCATAGGGAATACGGCGGAAAGGTGCCGTGTCGACCTTGCGGCCCTTGCCGAACTCGGCAAACAGGCCACTCAGCACGTCTTCCAGCACGGCAAACACGTCTTCCTGCGTGGCGAACGCCATCTCGAAATCGAGCTGATAGAACTCGCCGGGGCTGCGGTCAGCGCGTGAGGCTTCATCGCGGAAGCAGGGCGCGATCTGGAAATAGCGGTCGAAACCCGCCACCATGGCCAGCTGCTTGAACTGCTGCGGTGCCTGCGGCAGCGCATAGAACTTGCCCGGATGCAGGCGCGCAGGCACGAGGAAGTCGCGCGCGCCTTCAGGCGAGGATGCGGTCAGGATGGGCGTCTGGAACTCAGTAAATCCGTGGCCGATCATGCGCGAGCGCATGGAAGCAATGACTGCCGAACGCAGGCGGATATTGGCCGCCATCTTCTCGCGACGCAGGTCGAGGTAGCGATATTTGAGGCGCAGGTCCTCGGGGTAGTTCTCGTTGCCCGCCACCTGGAAAGGCAGCACGGCGGCATGGGAGCGGACCTCGATCTCGCGGGCGCGCAGTTCGATGGCGCCTGTGGGGAGATGCGGGTTGCGCTGGCCGTCTTCACGCGCCACGACTTCGCCCGTAACGGTAATCACGCTCTCGACGCGCAGACGCTCTACTGTCTCCAGCAGATCCGTTCCCGAAGGAATGACAATCTGGGTGACGCCGGTCTGGTCGCGCAGGTCGATGAAGAGAAGACCACCATGATCGCGCTTGCTGTGAACCCAGCCCGACAGACGGACGGTCTGGCCGGCGTCGCTTTCGCGCAGGGCGCTACAGCTATGCGTGCGATAAAGGTGCATGGGCGTCTTCCTGATTCGTAACCACGGGGTTGCGGGGGTGTTCCCCCCGCGAATGAAGCGCAGGAAGCCGCTCCACCCCTTGTCTGTCAAGCATCGTCGAAGGTGACGGCTTCCTTCGCCATCTCTTTTGGACGTCCCGCCATGGCGAGACCCACAATTTTATCACCCTTAAGATAACGTGCGGTGAAATCGAAGCGATCCGCCTCGCCGTCGATCTCGACCCTGTCGAAGCTCTGGGGCCAGCCGAGATATTCGATCTTGCGGTCATAGTGCTGCGTCCAGAACCACGGCACAGGCAATGTCCCGCCGGGCAGGCCCAGCATGGTGCGTGCCGCGATACGCGCCTGACACTGCGCGGTGCGCCAGTGCTCGATGCGGTAACGCTGGCCGTCATGCGCCATGCTGGCGATATCGCCCACCGCATAGACATGAGGGGCAACCCGCATGGACTCATCCACATCGAGCCCACCCTGATTGTTGATGGCGTAATCAGGCAGATAATCCAGCACCGGGCTGGCACCGATACCGGCCAGAACCAGATTGGCGCTGATGGTGCTTCCGTCATCCAGCGTCACAGCGCTGACTGCCTTATCTCCCTCAATGGCCTTCACCTTGCGCGAGGCGATAAAGGCAACGCCTTTCTCCTCATGCAGGCTGCGCAGGGCACCTGCCACGCTGTCGCCAAGCTGCTTCTGGAATGGCAATTCGCTTTGCGACACCACCGTTACGCCAGCCCCACGCTTGCGCAAGGCCGCCGCCGCCTCCATGCCGATAAAGCCGGAGCCGATCACGACGACACTCGTGTTCTTGTCCACCGCCGCGATGATCTGCTGAGCGTCCTGCGCAGAGCGAAGCCCATGCACCCCTTCCAGCGTGGCGCCGGGCACATCCAGCTTGCGGGCGCGCGAGCCGGAGGCAAGCAGGATATGATCCGGCGTGAACGGATTGCCTTTCTCCAGCGTGATCAGGCGGGTTTCGAGATCGACGTTGACCGCCCGATCAATCAGCCGTTCGATCCTGTGCGCGTCATACCATTCTGCCGGGCGCAGAGCCGGAGGAGGTGCCCCCTCCTCACCCGAGCCAAGCACCATCTTGCTGAGCGCTGTGCGATCGTAGGGCAGGTCGGGTTCTGGGCTGACCAGTACCACGCGTCCGGCAAAGCCCTCCTCGCGCAAAGTCACGGCCGCAGCAATCGCCGCCGCTCCGGCCCCGATGACGGCAACGAATTCGTGCTCGCGCATGGGGGCTGGCGCCGTCTGGCTCATGGGCTGTTTGCCCACGAGCACGCGATCATCATGAACTTCAACCGGGTAGCGATTGAGCGGATCGAGAGCGGGCGGCTCGATCAGGCGACCACTCTCGGCCGAGAAACTCGCCTTGTGCCAGGGGCAGACAAGCTGCACATCGCCCTGCAGTGAGCGGCAGGCCACGCCCTGCTCCATCGGGGCCCCCTTATGCGGGCATTTTCCGTCGAATGCCCGGATCTGATCGCCTGAGCGATAGAGAACCAGCGCCTTGTCGCCGATGCTGAAAGGCGTGATGACCTCTTCGGGAAGGTCATTCAGGGCCATAACATCGGTCCAGTCCAGCAGATCTTGGCTCATGTCGTTTCCAGTGCAATCGGATGAATCAGTGTTGGATACCGATTGCAACGCCGGGAAACGGATCCGGTTGGGGGCTCTGGCTTGCGTCATCCTCCCGAAAGCAGCGCATGACGTCAGCAAGCCCGGGTCGGGTCATGACGCGATACGCCAACCACCAGTGTGAGATCTTCGCCTGCCCTCCCCCGATCTGTCCGAGCAGAGGAGAGCCCCCGACGGCTAGCGGGGCCGTGCCATCAGCCAGTCATGGACCACCCTGTTTGTCCGCCCGAAGGAAAGCGGCGTCACGCTCACATGTTTCTCGGCGATGGCACGGGTTTCCGTACCGGGTGCGTCGCTCTCATGATCGCGCCTGAGATGCAGCCAGTGATAGGCCGCGCGGCGCATATCCTCGCGGGCCACAACCTCGACATCGCGCAGCAGCCCGCGGCCCTGCGTCGTTACCACGGCCTCCTTTGCCTCGCTGGCGCGACAGGCAGGAAAATTGATATTCAGGCAGGCGGGCTCCGGCAGCGCGAGGGGGGCGAAGGCGGCAATGACATCGGGTGCCAGTTTTCGGGCTGTTTCCCACGGCACATTATTGCCGTCGCTGAAGGCCTGACTGAGCGCAAATGCAGGCAGGCCGAGAAGCATGGCTGTCATGGCCGCCCCCACCGTGCCGGAAAACACCGTTTCAACGCCCAGATTCGCCCCACGATTGACCCCGGACAGGACAAGGCTCGGGGCCGCGTCACCCAGAATATGCCGTGCCGCAATGGCCACGCAATCACCCGGCGTGCCGGTCACGGCAAAGCGCCTTGGCCCATGCTGATGCACCCGCAGCGGGTCATGCAGGCTCAGTGCATGCGAAATTCCGCTCTGATCCCGCGCCGGGGCAACCACCCACACATCATCCGACAACTGCGCCGCCACGTCCTGAAGGACCGCCAGACCGGGTGCGTCAATGCCGTCATCATTGGTCAGAAGGATACGGCGGAAAACCGGATGGCTCATTAGAGAGTTTCTCCTCACGGATGGCGGGACAGCCAGAAATCATGCCCCGACGCCTGACAATGGACCCGCGACCCTGTCACGATCTGTCGGCGGGCAAAAGAAAACCCGGCGTGAGGGCCGGGTTTTCCAGAAATCACTCGTGGGCCTGAGGCTTCTGCGTGAATTGCACTGAGGCTGCATAGCCCGGAGATCCGCTCGGATCAGGCCATGATGACGGGCTCAGAAGGAATCGTCGCCCCAGCCGCCACCGCTGTCACCACCCCAGTCTCCGCCGCTATCGCCGCCATTATTGCCCCAGTCATTGGCGTCGTAGTTCTGCCCGGCGTCCTGACCGCCCCCGGCAAAGGGATCGTTACCCGCACCGCCGTAATTGTTGTTGATGATGGTTTCACCACCACCAAAACCCCCGGCAGCATCGGCGCCATGATGGCCCGAAAACAGGCTTTCAATGGCGTTGGCAGCCAGCATACCGCCTGCAACACCCGTGGCCGTGGTCAGTGCCGAGCCGAGAAAGCCCGACCCGCGCTGCTGGAACATGCCGGTCGAGTAGCCCGGAGGCAGATTGGCCTGCGGCGGCGGAGCGTAGCCCTGCTGGCCATAACCCTGCTGACCGTAGCCTTGCTGGGGCTGACCACCCCAGCCCGGAGGCGGCGCCGATGACTGCTGGCGGTTACCGCCGCCAAACAGACCACCAAACAGGCCGCCGCCGCCCTGCGGGCGCTGCTGCTGTGCCTGTTGCAGCTGGGACTGCGCCTGCTGCAACTGGAACTCGAGCTGGCGGATGCGGTTCTGCGCTTCAGCCAGCGCCACTTCCTGCACCACAGCCATCTGGGTCACGCGGTAGCGGGCTTCAGGGTATTTCTGGAAGTTATCCGCAATCCAGCGATCCGCCTCGGGATCGACCGGAGGCAGATTGGCCGGGGCCTGAGAGCCGCCAAACCCGCTATTCGGCGCTCCGCCGACGCGGGCAACGAACTGCGAAATAAGATCACGCTCTTGCTGGTTCATGGGGATGACTCTCCATCCGGTCAAAATGATAACGGGATATAATGTGGTTTGGGTCGGAAAGAGTTGCAAGAGCCCGTCTCAAAGGCCAGGCCTATTGAGTGTGGCACCTGAGATTGGCTTGTTTGGGCTGTCAGGGTAGAACAGGGCAAGTGAACAAGACCGGAGCCTCGATCCTTGACCCCCTTGCCCGAAAACGGCGGACGCCCCCTTTCCTTTCAGGATCTGATCCTGCGCCTGCACCAGTTCTGGTCGGCACAGGGCTGCGCCCTGCTCCAGCCCTATGACACAGAGCTTGGCGCGGGCACGCTCTCGCCGCACACCACCTTGCGGGCATTGGGGCGCAAGCCGTGGAAGGCCGCCTATGTGCAGCCCTGCCGCCGTCCCTCCGATGGCCGCTATGGCGAAAACCCGAACCGTCTTCAGCATTATTACCAGTATCAGGTACTGCTCAAGCCAACACCCGAGGACAGCCAGCGCCTGCTGCTCGACAGCTACCGCGCCATCGGGATCGATCCGGAAAAGCACGATATCCGCTTCGTGGAAGATGACTGGGAAAACCCGACCATCGGCGCCTGGGGTCTGGGCTGGGAAGTCTGGTGCGATGGCATGGAAGTCACGCAGTTCACCTATTTCCAGCAGGTTGGCGGCATCCCGACCGTCGTACCCTCAACCGAGCTGACCTACGGGCTTGAGCGTCTGGCCATGTATGTGCAGGGCGTCGAAAACGTTTATGACCTCGACTTCAACGGTCAGGGCCTGAAATACGGCGATGTCTTTCTGCGTGCCGAGCAGGATTACTCGCGTCACAATTTTGAACTGGCCGATACCGAAATGCTCATGCGTCACTTCCGTGATGCCGAGGCGGAGTCTGTCCGTCTGGCCGAAGCCGGTGTCGCCCAGCCAGCCTATGACCAGTGCGTCAAGGCCAGCCATCTGTTCAACCTGCTCGACTCACGCGGTGTGATCTCGGTCTCGGAGCGTGCCTCTTACATCGGTCGCGTGCGCAATCTTGCGAAGCTGTGCTGCGAAACCTGGCTTGCTGGCGACGAGGAGTCGAAATAATGGCCGAATTCCTTCTCGTTCTCGATTGCGAGGAAATTCCCGCCCGGATGCAGGAAACGGCGGGGCAGGATCTGGCCCGTCTGGTCAGTGAGGCCCTCTCGCCCCTGTCCCCCGTAAACGTCACAGCTTTCTGGGGCGCGCGTCGTATCGGCGTCTCGCTTGAGATCAACGATCAGATTGCTGAAACGACGCAGTCCGAGCGCGGCCCGCGCGAGAGCGCGCCCGAACAGGCGCTCGCCGGTTTTCTTCGCAAGCACGGTGCCGAGCGCGATGCGCTCGTGCTCGAAAACGGTTTCTGGGTGCTTAATCGCACACTGCCAGCCATCACCGCTTCCCAGCAGATTGCAGCGACCATTCCGGGCCTGCTCTGGCGCTTTCCCTGGCCCAAATCCATGCGCTGGGGACAGGGCAGCGCTTTCACCTGGGTACGCCCCCTGCGCCGCGTGATCTGCCTGCTTGACGGCAAGCTGGTGCCTTTCAGCCTCGCTACCGACAACGATGATGCCCACGGGCTCGTGGCCGGTACGCAGACCGAAGGCCATCGCTTCATGGCACCGGAAGCGTTCGAGGTGACGTCCTTCGAGCAGCTCAGGAGCGAGCTGTTTGCCCGCAAGGTCGTGCTCGACCCGGCGCAACGCCTGTCAATCATTCGCGACGGGTTGCAGGCTCAGGCAGAGAAGGCAAGCCTGACCCTTGTGCAGGATGACAAGCTAGTCGAGGAAGTTTCGGGTCTGGCCGAATGGCCCGTTGCCCTGCTCGGGCGTATCGACGATGCCTATATGGATCTGCCGCCTGAAGTGATGCAGGTCTCGATGCGTATCAACCAGCGCTATTTTGCGCTGCGCACGGCAGACGGCAAGGCAGCACCGCATTTCGCATTCATCGCGAATATGGACTTTGCCGATGGTGGCGCCCTGACCATTGCAGGCAACGAGCGCGTGCTGCGGGCACGGTTTGCCGATGCCCGCCATTTCTGGGATCTCGACCGCAAGACGACGCTGGCCGATCGTGTTGCGGCACTAGATGCCGTGACCTTCCATGCCCGCCTCGGCAGTCAGGGCGCGCGCGTCCAGCGCATCGTGACGCTGGCCGGTATCGTGGCGCAGGCGATGGGGCTGGATGACACCGCACAGAACCACGCAAAACGTGCCGCCCTGCTGGCCAAGGCCGATCTGACTACCGGCATGGTCGGCGAGTTCCCCGAACTTCAGGGCATCATGGGTGGCTATTACGCCCGTCATGACCATGAGGGCGATGCGGTTGCGGATGCGGTGGCAGAGCATTACATGCCGCGCGGCCTGAATGACGACACGCCGCGCGCGCCTGTCTCGGTCGCCGTGGCTCTGGCAGACCGTCTGGACCTGCTGACGGCCTTTTTCGCCATGGGCGAGACACCGAGCGGCTCCGGCGACCCCTATGCGCTGCGTCGCGCGGCGCTAGGGATCATCCGCATCATCCGTGACAACCAGTTGCGCCTCGATCTGACAGCCCTGATCGCACAGGCTGCGCAGAACTTGCCCGAAGGCCTGCGCGAAGGCGGCGAGCTTGCCGCCCTGCCCGGCTTCCTGGCCGAGCGCCTGCGCGTGCAGCTTCGCACCGAGGGCGAGCGCCATGATGTGCTCGCCGCTACACTGGCAGGTGGACTGGATGGCGACCTCGTACGCCTCCTGGCCCGCACCTCGGCATTGGCCGAGATGGTGGACACGGATGACGGACGCAACCTGCTGGCTGCCAGCAAGCGCGCCGCCAATATCCTGCGTATCGAGAACCGCAAGGACGGCCCGCATCAGGGTGAACCCGATGCGGCACTCTATGTGCAGGATGAAGAGCGCGCTCTGGGCCACGCTCTTGCGTCTGCCCGCAAGGATATCCACGATGCCTTGGTGGCAGAGCGCTTTGCCGATGCCATGCGTGTGGCAGCAGGGCTGCGCCCGAGCCTCGATCAGTTCTTTGCCGAGGTGACGGTCAATGATACCGAGCCCGCTCGACGCCTCAACCGCCTGCGCCTTCTGGCCCAGATTGGTGAGACACTGACCGAGATTGCCGAGTTCGGCCAGATCGAAGGCTGATATTGATACCTGCCCCTGTCTTTAGCGCCTTAAGCGCTGGAGACAGAAGGCTTCCTGCCTGAGCTGAAGGTTGCGCCGCCCACAACTCTCCCGCAGCCATCCTGCGGACAGTGCGGCCGCAAGCTATACCGGGCGGTTTCGTCAGCCACAGCCTATCTTCTCATCAGACAAAAGCGCCTATCTGGGCATGGAGAATGCATCGTCGCGGGTGTTGGCTGATATCAAGGCCCGGCACACGACTTACGCCGTGATTCCGCGGAAATGCTCCCATACGTTCCCGGTTCCGGCTCATGAACGATGACGCCTCAAGCTTCCCAGACCCCAGATAGAGTCACGCAGGGTTCCTCAGATAGAGTCACGCAGGGTTCCTCGCGCCTGCGCTCTGTCCATGATCCGTGCTGGCCGCACGAAGAAGCGGCCCGCGTCGGGCTTCCGGTTCAGTGCCCTATGGTCTCACCCGGCGGGGCGCGTCCGTGGCCGACCAGACTGGCATCCTGATAGGCCGGTCCAAACGCACCGATCGATGTGCCTGTTGTCGGATCGTGCCCCGGTGCTCCATTCCCCGCAGGAAGAAACTGCCGCCCGAAATCCACGATCCTGCCAATCGTGGTGCGCCGTAAAGGCGGTGCCGCCATCGGGCGAGGCATTGGCGCAGGCTCCCAATGTCCCGATCCCGCCGAAGGGCCATTTGAGGGCGGAACCATCTTGCCGGCAGGCATATCGAGCTGAAGCGGCAGGACGGTCGAGAAGCCTTTCGCGCGGGCCGGATAAGGCAATGAGGCAGCCGCGCAGACGACAACTATCATCATCCGCACATGGTCTTGGATCATCTCGAAGCGTCCTTAGGAGCCAGAGACACAATCTTCAGATTCTGATCCGGAGTCGCGCAATAGTCTTGGGGATCGTGCGCTTTTTCCTGCCGTTATCCCCGAGACCGCAACGGTATTTTCCAGATGATCGTTCGGCTCCGGAGCAGGGACTCCAGCGATACGATGCCTGCGCCAAACTGCGGCCACACCGAGGATACTGTTCATGAAAATCGATTGGTTCGATCCATAATATCAATTGGATCGATTGACCCACGCCCCTGATACTCCCTGAGACGCGAGGGAGTACGAAACCATGGACAGGCGATATGAGATTGTCATCATCGGCGGGGGAGCCAGCGCAACTCTCCTTGCCCATGTTCTGAAAAGACAACATGGACGGAATTGTCTGATCATCGATCCCAACGCCAACCCGGCTCTCGGGGTGGCCTATGGCACGCGGTGCATCGGGCACCTGCTCAACGTTCCAGCCTGCGGCATGAGCGGGCTGGCGGACGAGCCGGATCATTTCGTGCAGTGGCTACACCGACACATCGATCCGGGCATCGCACCCGATGCCTTCATCCCCCGCGCGATTTACGGCCTCTACCTCCAGCACCTGTTTGACGAAAGCGGCGTCGCATCCATTCAGGGCAAGGTGGTGGCATGCGATGCTGTCGCCAGGGGTTTCAGGCTTGTTCTGGCCTCCGGAGAAATCGTCATGGCGCAGCAGGTCGTTCTGGCCCTTGGCAATTTCCCGCCTGCCATGCTGCGTGGCGCAACGCCTGAAGTCATGCGCGACCCGCGTTATCATCAAAATGTCTGGGATAGCGAAGCCGGCTACCGCACTGCCGCTGCCGAAGATGTGGCCACGAAGGGCCGCCTCACCCCGTTTGCCCCTGAGGCAACATTACTGATGATCGGTAGTGGCCTCACCGCCATCGACATGGTCATGAAGGCGCGCCTCGCCGGACATGCGGGACCAATCCATCTCCTGTCAGGCCATGCAAGCCTGCCGAAGTCTCATAAATCCGGCCAGAAATCAGTCGCGCCTGTTATCAGCGTCGAAAAAGGCGCCGATCAGGAGGGTGCCCGTCTCAGCCGGTATGTCCGCGAGTTTCATGCAGCGCTGAGGCAGGGACTGGACTGGCGCAGTGCGATCGACAGCCTGCGTCCCATCACCAATATCTTGTGGGTGGCGCTTTCGCAGACAGAACAGGCGCGGTTCAATCGTCATCTCAGGCGTCAATGGGATGTAGCGCGCCACCGCATCGCGCCGCAGATCGCCGCTTTCCTGCACGATGCCCTGCAGGAGGGCACGCTCGAACTTCACGCCGGCCGTGTCACGCATATCGAGACGCAGCCTGAAGGCCTGATCGTGACAGCCAGCCATGCCGGGGGCAAGACGCGCTTTCGCGCTGACCATGTGCTGAATTGCACGGGTCCCGATCTCGACTACACACGTGTCGGGTCGGCCCTGCTTGAGCAGTTATTTGCCTCGGGGCTCGCCTCGCAAGGCAACCGGGGCGCCGGGCTGGATACGGGCAATGATGGCAGGCTGATCAACGCCAATGGCGAAAGCCCTCATGCGCTTTATACCCTGGGACCCGCCCGACTGGGAACACTGTTCGAATCCATCGCCATTCCGGAAATCCGCCAGCAGGCCTATGATCTCGCCACACGCCTCGCCAGCCCTTCAGCCATTCAGACACCAAAGGGCGCGTCTGCTTCCCCCCGTCATGAAAGCCGCTCCTGATGATTGCCCGCTATACCGACCACGCCGCCAATGAACGCACTTTTCTGGCTTGGGTGCGTACGGCGCTGGCCATGGTCGCCATCGGGTGCATGCTGGCAAAATTCAACATCTTTCTGCGCCTTATCAGCAGCGAGCATCATGCTGCCATGCCGGTCCTGCCGGGGTCCTCAGCCTGGATCGGGGTCGCCACTATCTGTGCCGGGCTTGCGCTTCTGCCTGCCAGCTGGTGGCGGTTTCGCAAGGTAAAGGAAGCCCTGTCGGCAGAAGAACCCCGTGAGATAACGCTCAGTGGACTGGAGGGTATTTTCTGTCTGCTCCTCTGCGCCCTGATAGGCGCCATTCTGCTCTCGCTGCTCGGCGTTCTGCCTTCATGACGCTTGACCAGCTGCGCATCTTTGTGGCGGTCGCAGAACGCGAGCATATGACCCGTGCAGCCGAGGCGCTCTGCCTGACCCAGTCAGCCGTCAGCCATGCCATCATGACGCTGGAACAGACATTCGGCCTCGTCTTTTTCGATCGTATCGGGCGGCGCATACGCCTGACACAAGCAGGTGCGCTCTTTCTGGAGGAAGCCCGTGCGGTTCTCAAACGCGCCGGTGCCGCCCAGCAGCGCATGCGTGCCCTGACGACGCTCGCTGAGGGGTCGCTGCATCTCTGGGCGAGCCAGACCATCGCCAGCTACTGGCTGCCCGCCCGTATCAACCGCTTTCATGAACAGCATCCGGCTATCACGTTGGAAGTCACCATCAGCAACACCGAGGATATCTGTCAGCATCTGCTGGACGATACGCTGGCCATGGGGCTGATTGAGGGCGTTGTGACGGACCCCACGCTGACAACCACGCCGGTCGCAACCGATCAGCTTCTGCTCGTGGTTGCTCCCGAACACGGATGGGCCCGCCAACCGCCCTGCCCCCAGGACCTTACCGGTTCAGACTGGATTCTGCGCGAGAAAGGCTCAGGCACCCGTGCCAGCTTCGAAAAAGCGGTCGCAGACTGGGGCGTTGACCGCGTTGCCCTGTCTGTCGTGATGGAGCTGACATCCAACGAGGCAATCGCCAATGCTGTCGCGACCGGCAATGCAGCCACGGTGCTTTCGGCCAGTGTGGTCGCTGGCTTGATCGAGAACGGGCTGCTGCATCATGTCGGCATCCGCTTTCCCGAACGTTGTTTCTCGCTTGTGCGCAACGCCAGAGCGCTTTCCCCCGCAGAGAAAGCATTTATCGCCTTGCTTTGAACGCTTCGGTTAGCGCAAGGCGGTCGCATAGCCACACCAGCCGGGCCTTTTGTCCCCTTCGTGCGATGACGAGGGCATTCTGACCGAATTGCCGGCCCAGTACACGGGCTCTGTCAGGCGAGAGCGGCACTGCGAAGAACGGCTCCTGCCACTGCCCCAGCACACCCTCACCGCAGAGCACCACTGGCGTGAGCCCTGAGCCAGACGAACGCAATGCACGGTAGATGTTTGGTCCCGGGTTTTGATGGTGCGGGTTTTGCGTGAATCTTGATGGCTCGTGCTGCCATTGCTGGCAAACGAATTCGTATGGCGTGAGGCCCCGGAGCGTCTTCAGTCGACGTGCGAAAT
>NZ_VWWA01000017.1:0-34580 GCF_011753235.1 Asaia sp. As-1742
CCCGCTGGCGACGTCTCGTGCGTGACTATGAGCGTCGTATCGACATCTCACAGGCCATGATCCTCGTCGCCATGGGCGCCAATCTCACCCGTAGAAATGCC
The DNA here is from genome assembly GCF_011753235.1 of Asaia sp. As-1742. Classification (NCBI taxonomy): domain Bacteria; kingdom Pseudomonadati; phylum Pseudomonadota; class Alphaproteobacteria; order Acetobacterales; family Acetobacteraceae; genus Asaia; species Asaia sp. As-1742. The sequence goes on from NZ_VWWA01000017.1 coordinate 102, forward strand.
CATCCGTGAGTTTCCAAACAGGCTCTCAGGCTTTTCCCAGTCTTTCAGACCGTTCACGGTCTTACCCAAGACGTGTTTGGTCGCCTTGGCGTTCCGGGTCGGAGCAAGGTAAAAAATCAATTGTATCACCGCTTTCGTCGACGGCCCGATAGAGATACGTTCATTTTCCTTTGATCTTGATGTAAGTCTCATCAACCTGCCAACGACGCGAGAAGTCTGGATGTCTCCAGTAGCAACGCAGGCGTTTCTTTATTTCGGGCGCGTAGCGCGGAACCCAACGATAGATCGTTGAATGATCGACACTCGCACCGCGCTCGGACAGCGTGATTTCAAGATCCCGGTAACTCACCCCGTAGCGGCAATACCAGCCAAAAGCCCATGGGATGACCTCCCTACGGAAATGTCCTCCCTTGAACTCGCTCATGCCCATCGCTCTACACCAGAACAGATCGCGGTTTCATGCATGAACGCCAACTTTGCAACAGAGGCGCTGATCCTCCCCGCACTAATCCGACGGGGGCGTTACCCGATTCATCGGTCAACTCGGAGAACCCGCGGCTGCTCTAGCAAAGGCGCAGAAAGACGCAAGCTGGTCGATGAAAGCGGCCACGAGGTTGCGCGGCAGGGCAAAGCTGTCGGCGCTTACGGCGCCGATCATCTGAATCGCGCATTGTTCGGGAAGAGCCCGCACGCGGAAGGAAACGATATGCCTGGCGGCGGGTACCTCCGCCCGCCAGTTCTCCAGCATGCGGGATTCCGTCATGAAGGCCTCGATCGCCGAGTCCACGATCATAGCAGAGCTGCTTTCCTCTCCATCCAGGCCCATCACACCAGGATAGTCCATGATGATCATCTTTTCCTCCAGCCGCCGCCGGAGATCATGAAGCAGGTCCGGCGCGCACTCCATGACATGGGTGACGCTCGCTTCCACTGATCCACCGAGATTGACCCATAGAAGCGCGCAGTTGTCGCCAGCAGCGTCCGGCTGCAGGCTCATGGCAGCCCCGGTCACCTGAGGAATTACGTCCGGCCAAGAGTTCCTGCGGTTCATCACACGCCTCCTGATGTCAGGCCCGCATCGTTTCCGAATACAGGCGGAGTCACCAAAGGGAGACCCCATTTGGCCCCCGCTCTCCCCCCAAAATATGGCAAAAAGAAGAAGCCGAAACCTTCGCGTTCTGGATTTCCCTGCCGAACGATTCGGATATGAAGACCTCATCTCTCTTTCAGGCTGCGCTGCAGATCCTTGCCCATCCCTGTCACAGAGGGGAGCCCCTGCCATGAACGGCCGAGGCATCGATGCAGGCGACCGAAGCGCGCAGATCGCTTTCGGTATCCTGCTGCTCGCTGTTGTGATCGGCGCGATTGTCATCATGACCTTGATACGGTTTCACGCGCAGATGGCCACGAACCTGGTTGCGCTGCGTCATGCGGAGTTTCAGATCGCGGCCCTCTTCTCGTCTTGGGCGCATCGCCTGGATCTGGCCGTCACGCAGCGGGCGCCGGAAGATATGTCCGCCTCAACTTTCTAGACAATCCTTTCCCTGCCCGGTTCTGTCTATCGCCCTCTTGTAGCCGACTCCTGGTCCTATGTACTGCGCCATGCTTCCTGCGCGCCGCCAATGCCCGCCTGCCGGGCCGGTACGATCACGCCGCCCTGCAGCACGTGCTGGCCCGCGAGCATCTGATCGGCGCGGCCTGGGCGGGACGCAAGCTCCCCCCGACGGATATCGATCCCCAAAAGCTCCTTCTGCCTCTCGACCCGCCTCTGACCCACCTGGAGTTCATAGGACGATACGCGGCGAAACAGAGGGTGTTCATTTGGCCCGAAGCTGAAACGGCCCTCGCCGCGTAATGCAGCCGACCGTGGCAGGACGTCATGAAGGCGTCCCCCCTGACTCAGATCCTCGCCCTGATCTTCGCACTTCATGAGGATCTGAAGGATGAAGCCGCTCAAATCCTCCTGGGTAGCCTCTCACAATCCGTGCCACACCGAAAACGCGATGCCGATGAGGGGCCTCCCACGGTTCTCCCGATCCCGGGTGGCTATGTCCGCAGGGTCATACGCCGCCTCGGCAAGGAGGACGCGCTCAAGCAAAGGATCGATACGCTTGGCAAAGCCCATGCGTTTGAGAGTGGCGTGTTGCTGACCCTTCTACAGAAAGCGCGTCTGCGCGGCGGGTTCCTCAATCCCGGCATATTCTCGGCCATCCAGTTCTACGACAGAGCACTCTGGCTCGTTCTGCAGGCCACCACCTTTCCGCGGAAGACGGGGAACTGGTGGGAGATGAGCGCGATGCTTTGAACCGAAAGTGCCGGTGTGATCACGTACCGGCAGAGCGAATGCGAGGTCGGCACGGCGCTCGTCCCGCCAGTCGTGGCGCGCCCACTCCGGATTTTGCGTCAGATTGTCTGGGACGGGGAGCATAGCTCCTGAAGCTTTATTCTGGCCACATCGGATGACACTATAGGACAATGCCGTTATAGTTTCGCTATCACCGCGTGACTCCCATGCACCGCTTCCTCGGACGCGCGGGATACGCGCTTGTCTTGCTAGGCACGCTGGCGTTCGCCCTGTCCTGGTGCGGTACGTGGGTCTTCGACGACAGCATGGGCCAAAGGCATTGGGGGATCGTGATCGGCATCGCCGGCATCTACACAGCGTTTGCCTGTCTGTCCTCGGGCATCGGAGTGCTCCTGCTTCGTCGTCCCGGAGCCTACAGATTAGGCTTAGCCTTTCTGCTCATCATACTTGGCGGTATTTCGACTTTTTCAGAAATCTCCTGCTTGCGTGCTCTGGAGGAGCAGGATCGTCGCGTTTCCTCGACCATAGAAACGCTCACGACGCAGACCCGCGTGGGGCATCTGCCCCCTGCCGAAAGCGATGTGATGATCGGTGGCTTGCGCGCGCAGGTGCCATACGATCTTGTACCCCCCATTTCCTGGGTGGCCATGGTGGCGGCCGTACTCGATCCCTTCTCGTCAGACGGATTGTTCCTCGGGCTGACGGGAGAACCGCACCTGCCTTCTTCACGTCGGAACTGGACACAAAGTAGATGAGCTTCATCTCCTTATCGATCCCGATCAGGCACGTCAATGCGCGCCACGGCCCCTGATCGCCCCGCGCGAAACAGGGCAATCCCAAATCCGCCGACCGGCCGATACCAAGGCGCGGCCAGCCGGAACGCTTCGAGCTTTCGGGGATTTCGTCGCTGAATCGGCTCGGGGCAGAGGGCTTCGGCTCCGAAACCGGCATCAGGCGATGCTTGCGCGCTGCCTGCCCCGCGTCAACGCCACATAAGCCAGGCGACGTTCTTCGGCCTGATCGACTGTCGTGCGGTGCTGTCACGTTAACTTTGGCGTGTTAGGCGCGGGTGATGAGAGCGTTATGCGTGAGCTACAAACGACACCGTTTTCCGAGTGAGCTGATCGCTCATGCGGTTTGGCTGTATTTCCGCTTCCCGCTGAGCTTTAATCTCTTTGTCCCGTCCGCCTCCATCACCACCGCTCTTTCCCGGCACATCCATCGTGTCCGGGCTCTCGCCCAATGGAATAACGCGACCGCTCTCAGCGCCTGAATACCCATCCCCCGGGCGTTTCCTACCTTGCGTCAGTTAACGTGACATCACCCCGTGAGCGAACGCCTGAGAGCGGCAGATCAAGAAAGAAGCGATCCAGATCGGCATCATACAATACGTTGTTCCGTAGGATCTGTGGAACGTGTGCATCGAGCCCTATAGCCTGTCGTCGTTCGTATACGGTAATCGATACCATCCGTCTGGCAGCCTCCAACGCTCTAGGCGATACCAATCTTACCGACCCGGTCATGTCCTGAACGAGCAAGAGCAATGATCGCCCAGTCCCTCGCCCATCTTAGCCCATCCTGAAGCATTCGCGTTCGCAGACTGTCCAGATAAGGCAACATAGGCACCCAGCTTTCCGGTCAATGAGCGGACGGACGTCTCTTGCGATGCATCGTTACTACATCATCAGGGTTCGCCGTGGGAGCTGCTGCGATGATGCGCTGCCAATACGCTTCTGCGCTCGGGATTATGCCCCGTCTTTCAGCGAACTCCAGAAACGCACGCGTTGTAAGAATGTCGATATCGGCGCTCACCCCATAATCGCCAATCATGCGCGGCACACGACCGTTCTCGTAAACAATCAAGACCGCGTTGGACGACTGATCGACCTCGTCGCGGAGCCACCCGACGATCGATAATTCCCCGGCACCTCTCCACCGGAACGCAGGATCAGCACGCCGCGCTGTGAGAAATGCCCGGCCAACGTCCGTTGTCTCAACAGAAACTGGCGCATTTGATCCAGGTATGAGGCCAGCATCAAGCCATGCCTGAATCTCTTGAGCACCCGGCTTATCGAGCGAGGCAGTCGCTTCAAGAGCGACCATGTCCGTTACCACGACACGGCCTCCGACCTCATGCAAGAGATGCAATGCCTTTGCCTGTGCGAGATGAATCAGTGGACCAGTGTCAGGAACGATAACGTCCGGCCGTTCGATCTGCGCTTGCGGCTCTTCAGAAACAGTCTGCATCGTCATCCCCTGCTTCGAGTTATATTATCACCATAAGCTGCCACCGCATGAAAGTCAACAAACTTGACAACAAATGCAAATCGCCTTATCTAAAATCCAGACCGGTTGAACAGGATCCATAATTTGTCTGACTCCGATCCATCCACGACAAAAAGACATTTGGTCGGCTATGTGCGGGTCAGTACATCCGATCAGAATAATGAACACCAGATCGACTCTCTTATTAAATTCGGGGTGGACCCTCGGGATATTTTTGAAGACAAAGCCAGCGGCAAAAACATGGCACGGCCTGGTTGGAAAGACTGCTGGCGGGACATTCGAGAGAAAGATATTTTAGTCGTTCACTCTATTGATCGTCTCGGTCGCGACTTGGTCGAGGTCGTACAGACAGTCAAAGCCTTACATGATCGGGGCGCCGACCTAAAAGTGTTGACGATGGATCTCGACACGAGGACACCTACAGGACGTCTAATCTTCGCGGTTGTCGCCGCCATGGCGCAGTGGGAGAGGGAACTAATCGTTGAGCGGACCCGAAACGGATTGGCTGCTGCACGCGCAAGAGGAAAAAAGGGGGGACGCAAGCCTATCCTGACAGATGAACAGGTCACCGAAGCACTGGCCAGGATACAGGCAGGCGAGAATGCTCAGACGGTCGCCGCCGAATATGGGGTATCGCGCCAAGCTATCTACAAGCGGTCTAAAAACATGCGAAAGGAAATCGAAGGTGGCTGACAATCAAACGACCTAATCTCAGTAGCGCAGTACTGCACTGGCTACCGCTTGCATGCCCCCCCCCAAGTAGAAACGTCACACTAGTGTTCGGTACGGCGCTACTCGCGCAAACGTGTAACTGGGCAAAATGATGGACTATAATGACGACGCTCATCCAGTCAGACCAGCTTGCACAGGATCTACCGCCGGAGCTCAATCAGCCCATTCCACGTGACATTGCCCTGAGACCGAGAGTTGTCTCGTCTCTTTGCTGTGTCCTCACTCTTTCCATGGCCCTAGTATTCCCCCTCGGCCTTGTACTTCCATCCGTTTTATTTATGAAATCATTACATTTATACATACACGGAATAAATGCAGCCGCAAAAGTTAAAAATTCCAATTTAGTTCGTATGCGTTCAGGCGCTTATTGCCGGGCGCTCTACACTTTTACTGTACCAGCGGGTCTTGTTACACGGGGGAGTGGCCCCCTCCCGGGTACAGTGGATTGCCCTAGCCAGAAGGGGCGGACCATTCAAATAATCTACGATCCATCCAACCCGATTTCGAACCGCCCGTCTCAGGATTTATCATCTGCTCTCGTTTGCATCGGTATTGTAGTGGTTATCATAGGAATCGGCGTACCGTCATTGATTATGATCGACGACTTTACAACAAAGACACGCAGAAAACGTGACATCCATCTAATAAGCATAGGCAACGCTACGTGCGGCGAGGTTATCGAAGCGTCATTAATTCGAGAACGATATAGCAGATGCCTCCGCTTGGTTTATAGATATCAAGACTCAGCCGGCACTTATTATCAATGTAGTGATAAGTCCTCCGTATCCTTCGATCGGCGAATGAGCAGCCGTATGATCGCGTCGCAAGTGGGTAGGAAGGTTGCTGTAGTTTACGACCCGGCTAAGCCAAGCCGATCAACCTTGTATCCCCCCAAATGGGCTATCTCGTCGGGGCATTGAGAGAATGTCGTTCACAATCCTCTATTTGTTGGTCAGTCCCACGCGCTTTACGGATAGCGAAATACTAGCGCCATGGGAAAAAGAATCGCTCGGAAAGGATATACGAAATGTTTGACAACCAGACGACTGATGAAACGTCAGGTAGCGTGGATCCGTCATCAATCGCTGCAGGCTTGATTAGCGAAGCGGTTGAGTTGGATGCCAAAGCGGAGAGGGCGAAACCGTATGGTAGGAGAGATTAGTATTTTCATGATCGCGGCCAAGCCAAAGCAAAGCGAGAGGAAGCAAAGACTATAGACCTAAGCAGTGCACGGATGATGCAGCGACTTTATGGAGACAATAAAAAGTGACTGACAAGCAGACGACCGCGGGTAAGCCTCCGGAAGTAAACGACGTATTGACCATATCAAGTGTTGGTCATTTCTACTCGATCTCCGTCATGCAGGCAGAGGTGCCCGGCGCGATGCACCGGATATTAAGCATACGGGCTAACCAGCAAGACCGAAGCACCCGGTCTAATTCTCATGTCAGGGCCGACCGGACATGAATCAGTTAGCATATGACTTACCGTCGATTTGAATATAGCTCTTCATAGGAAGAAAAATGCCTGAGTCAGCAGAAGACAGAGAAACCAAGCATCTTGGAACTTGTCCATTTTGTGAAGAAAGAGTTTCTCCATTCATTGTAGAAGAGAACTTCATTCGAAGGGATGTGTGCGAGTGCCCAGAATGTAAAAAACGCATTCTAGTTTGTCGGATGCCGGGGTGTCAGAATTATACGAAATCTGGGAAACATTACGATGACGAGCTGTGCCCACCTTGCCTGAAAGAGTTACCGCAAAACACACGCAAAGCCGCCAAAGATGCACTTTCGCTTGCCGCAATGACACTATCTTTAGTGGTTGGAATTAAATCACTAAGAAAATAACGGCCATACAATATCGGACATGAGGCATATATCTAGGTCCCGTTAGGTCTTGGAACATGTATGAGATTGCATAGCTCATTGTGATGAGCATGATGCAGTCTGTGTTTTCCGATGATGCGTGGTCGGTGTGGGAACCTCTGATTGAGGCGGTCCGTCCGAAAGGTAAAACCCCGCCGCGCGATCTGCGGCGGACCGTCTCGGCGATCTTCTGGCGGCATCAGAACGGGACGAAATGGCGGGCCGTTCCCGCCGAACTTGGCCCCTGGTGGACTGCGGCCCAGTTGTTCATTCGGTAGGCGAAAGCGGGTGTCTGGCAGGCGCTTTTCGAACGGGTAAAGGACCGGGATCCTGCTTTGGGCATGGTATTCCTCGACGGCACGAACATCCGGGCTCATCACAAGGCGGCGGGAGCGGCCAAAAAGGGGGATTCCGAGAACGCGGAGGCAGTTGTGAGGCGCTTGGCCGCTCGCGTGGAGGCTTTGGCAGCAAGGTCTGCGTCGCCGCCGACGGGCGCGGCAAGGCCCTGTCTTTCACCCTGACGCCAGGTCAGGCGCATGAACTCCCCTCAGCCATGGCGCTCCTCGACGCCTTGCCGCACGCTCCACGCTACGTCGTCTGCGATCGGGGCTATGCCGCGAACCGGTTTCGCGAGGCCTTGTGGGACCGGGGCTCACGCCCTGTCATTCCGTCCAAACGCAACGAACCGCCGGTCGCCTGTCCGAAATGGGCTTATCGGCACCGGCATCTGGTCGAGAACCTGTGGGCACGCCTCAAGGAATGTAGGGCCGTCGCCACCCGATACGGGAAAACCGCCGCTTCCTTCATCTCCGTCCTCTGCATCGCAGCCGCCGCAGACCACATTAAGATCTAACAGGCCCTAAAACTGTGCGCATACATATAGTATTTATACTCGCCGAATTGATAACGAACGCGCGTGTCGGCTGCCGCGCAATTGCGTAAGAAGGTGGCTACATCGCAGCGAATACGAATGGAATGATGATCGCCACTTGTGATGTCAGCTCGTTCGACGCCGCGGGCCTTTCAGTCATTAATCCCCGGGAGGATAGCGCTGATGCCTGACAATCAGACGACTGTGTCGTAGCCAACCGCAGTCAGGGCAGCATTGATCTTCTCAGCTTTGATTCCCCCACCTTCTCGCCGCTCTGCGTCGGCGCGAAATCCCGGTCGTTGGATAGGGCAGGCTTTGGGGTCAGGCCCATTTCGATAGCCAGGTTCCGTCCGCATTTCTTGAGGCAGCATTTGCCTACGTAGAAACCAGAGCGGTCATAGCCATTGTTCCTTCTAGTTCACTGGTGAGAGGCGTCGGAATTGCTGCCAGGCTTGGTCCGACGCCTTTATCATTGCTGCGAGCAAAAGCTCGTTGAGCTCCGCCGTCATACTTCGGAAATTAGCGAAGGCGGAACGGCCCACTGTCTCAAAAACATCCGGCCTGATGCGGAGGTTGAGAGGGTGGCAGTCTGGGGTTGGAGTTCTGATAGGTGCCTCCTCTGTTGAGGGCACATCCTATTTGTCATGACACAACAGATGCGTAGTAGAAAGAGCACACTTATTATGCCAAATATTCGGAATGAGCGAAGACGACAGATACCGACGGTTCAATCTGAGAATTCCTAAAGAGGATTTCTCGCGCTTACAGGAAGCGGCAGATGCTCGATCGCATTCGATGAACGCGGAGATCGTGCAGAGATTAGAAGCGTCCCTTTCCGGGGGCGCTGTGCCTGATGTTCCGGCGTCTGCTGACCTTGCTGCCGTTGAGCTGGCCCTCATTCGCATGTGGCGCGCGATGAATGACGGCGAGCGCAATGCTTTGGCTGTGGTTGCAGAGCAACTGGCCGGTAAGGCGCGGCATGGCGATGTAAGTTGATCCAACATCGATATGGGGAAGGAAAGGAACGGAGTAATGCCTGAAGCGCAGCCCTTGATCAACAGCGAGCGCGACGTCACACCGGCAATGCCGGACGCAAGTGACAACGATGCTTCCGACCTCGCAGCCAGTGCCCGTAGTACGCTGCCGCATATCGTGGAAAACTGTCAGGCGTTTCCTGTACGAGGGGTTGTGCTCCTTGGATCGCAGCGTGACCCGTTTGTTTGCCTGGCGGCAGAGACGGGCGGAGCGCAGGCGCGTACAGGCCATAGGTGCCTTTTTGGCCGAGCTTGAGAACCATCCGTTCACGGTTGCAACCATGTCAGACCCCCAGAAAAGACATGCCCACTACGACTTGGAGCGAGTGGTCCGCAGCGCAGAAGACTGGCGTGCGCGCCCTCCTCATCCTGCTATAAATGACTTACTCAAGCTTATTCAAAGGCCCACACCCTATCACGCAGAGATTGATATTCTCTCGGTGACAGGCGTGACCGCCACGCATAATGGCTTGGTAGGCAATCTGGATGCTCTGCCCGAAACAATGCGTTTCTGCAATTCTCATGCCGAAAGCTACGGTCCCTTTGATGAGGACGGGATGGAAAGACTGCGTTAATCGGTATTTGCCGAGTTTTCCCCAGACACGGGGAGCAGGGAGGGTCAGTTCGATATCATCGATGTGACATGGAGTGGGAAACGCATTGCTGGCAACTCCGGAGCCTCCAGACGTTTTTCACTGTGGCGCCGCCTGTCTGCCCGAAGCACTGGACCGGTGCGCATTCGCGGGCATATCCATCCGATTGAGCTCGATATGAGTGCTCTGCGGGCGATACTGACCGACTGGCGGATCCTCCGGGTGAGCCGTTCATTGGAAATTGCCACATCGTACCACGCCATGCGCGCCATCTGGCCTGACGGGATCTTCGCCCTGAATTACGAGACGTCTTGGGAGGACAGGCGGGATGAGGACTGGATCATCCCGTTGCCACATCGGGTACCTTTCGAGATGCAGCGGAGGTTTGCTGATCTTCACGCGCAGCTTGGTCTGAACGGCATCGAAGATGTCTTAAAAGGGGTCTGTGAATCCATCAGTCTCTCGCGCCGTAGTCCCGTGCGATCAAAACCGGATATTGAACGGCCCGACAATCCCAAACTATCATGATCCAAATGACTGATAACGGGACGACCGACAAATCATAAAAGTCGCTCTAAGACGACTGTAAACGTGAAGCATTGGGATAACGAAAAGGGGGCGTCGACTACTTCGCGCAGAGTAAGCCGCGATGCCCGTTCTGCCAGCAGGATCTCGAAGCTGACCTTGCCAAGCGCATCGGCGATTACTTTGACGAAACCTATAGTCGAGACATCGCTGACATCGCGCGTCTCGTTACCGAATATGACGCGGCGGCTACGGCTTACCTTCAAGCCCTCTCTGGCATCTCTCAGAACGGCTCTCGCTATATCGACGCGGACCAGTTGACCGGGCTGATCGAGCGCGCAACCGCACGGCTGGCGCTCAACGTGCAGCGCATTGCCCAAAAGCAGAAAGAACCGAGTTCCGTCGTCACGCTTGAGGACAACACCGACCTGTTCGCAGAGATACGAGATCTCCTTACTGCCGCAAACGCGTCCGTGGTTGAACACAATGCGGCTGTCGACGATATCAGCAACCAGAGGACGAACCTTACGGCCGAAATTTGGAAGTACCTGGTGGAAGAGGCCAAAGGTATTCTCGACACCTACCATGCTAGAAAAACGGCGGTGGATGCTGCGATCAGAGGCATTGAGGGAAGCCTAACGATAAAGCGGGGCAATCTCGTTAGGGCGAAACAGAAACTGCATGATCTGGAGAAAGGCATCACGAGCGTTGAACCGACCGTGACCGAAATCAACGCGCTGCTCGCCTCACTCGGCTTTCGGGGTTTCAAGCTCGCAACGGCGGGCGAACAGGAGAATCTATATGAGATCGTCCGCCTCGATGGGAGCAATGCAGCTAGGAGCCTGAGCGAAGGCGAGAAGACGTTCGTCACGTTCTTGTATTTCTACCACCTCATTCGGGGTAGTGTTTCTGAGTCCGGCATGACGACCGAACGAGTCATTGTGTTCGACGATCCGATTTCAAGCCTCGATAGCGACATCCTGTTCATCGTCTCAAGCCTTATCAAACACGTGTTCGAGTTAAGCCAGGTGCAAAACAGCTTGATCCGGCAGGTGTTTGTGCTCACCCACAATATCTATTTCCATAAAGAAGTGTCATACGACCCAGACCGGAAAAAGGACCTCCGTGCGCACGAGACGTTCTGGATCGTGAAGAAAGTCGATGATGTCTCGACGCTGGAATCCTTCGATCACAACCCGATCAAGACATCCTACGAATTACTCTGGTGCGAGGTGCGGAGCCAGAACCGATCCAACCTTACAATTCAAAACACGCTGCGCCGGATTTTGGAAAACTATTTCAAGATACTGGGCAACATGGATAAAGATGAGATTATCAAGAAATTTGAAGGTCGTGAGAAGATAGTTTGTGCCTCGCTCTTTTCATGGGTGAACGACGGCTCACACAGCTCGCATGACGATCTCTATATCTCGAGCGATGCCACCACGGTGGATGTCTACCTTGGAGTCTTTAGAAGTATCTTCGAAGAGACCGGGCATACCCAGCATTATCACATGATGATGGGCACTGAAGCTACGCCTATCGCCAACGTGGCTCCTGCCGAGCTTACATCGCCGACGCCAGGTTACGGTCGAACTGCGGCATGAAAACACGGGTAGAAGGCGTTGAAACACCCTCTACCCTCAGAAAAAATCAGGCTGCGGTTTCGAGCGCTTCGATCCGCGCAGGTACCGGATCAGCCTTTGATCGGATCTCGATGCGTCGTGGCTTCATTGCTTCAGGAAGTTCACGGTGCAGCTTGATCGTCAGAAGTCCATTGACCAGAGACGCGTTGACGACGTTGACGTGATCGACCAGCTCGAACTGGCGTTCGAAGCCACGCCCTGCGATACCACGATGCAGATACTCCACCTGACCCACTGGCTCTTCGTTCCGATGACCAGTCACTGTAAGCGTATTACGCTCTTGGGTGATCGTAATATCGGCCTGATCAACGCCCGCAACAGCCATATCGATCCGATATTCGTCCTGGCCCGTTCTGACGATGTCGTAAGGGGGCCAGTTGTCGGAGCCCGTTGCGCGTGTGGCGGCTTCGAGGGCGCCGAGCATCCGGTCAAATCCAACAGTCGAACGAAAGAGCGGGGTAAAATCCAGGGCAGTTCTCATGTCCATATCCTCCATTTGAGCAACATGGGTAAAAATTACCAGAGATGGTGCGTGAGCGATCCTGTGCAGCGATCACCCGAAAACGATCTGGGCGCGATCAAGGTCGTTTCAAGAGGGGCAATCGAAGAAATTCGCGAGAATAATCTGGGCCATACCCGGCGCCCAATATCGTTCCTTCACCTGATCAGGATATCTGCGGCGGAGGCGCGGCGACCTCCAGATCAGGCGTCGAGGATGAGCAGATCCTGATCGTCGCCTGGCTTTACCTGCTGCCTTTGGCGGGAACTGTCAGGCACATTGGCATGAGCGAAAAGCCTCTGAGGCACGCTATCTGGCCCATCCGCTGCCGTTTCGCGCCGACCCCCCTACTTCCGATAATAGAATCTATCCGAAGTAGATCACCGCATAAGGAGACATACCGGAACTCATCGTCCGGGACGGGGGGGGGAGCGGAAGGTCTGTTATTGGCCGGTGACAATAGAAGATCTGCCATTCATCCCGGTGAGATTTGTAACCGCCTGGTGCCCGTGGCATCGTAAAGCTAGAGTATCCGTTGTGATCAAGCTGCTTTTGGGGGCCTGAGGCGATCGTCGCGAAGCAGCGCGTTGGCGATGATGACGAGCTTTCGCATAACGGCGGTGATGGCGATTTTGGCACGTTTGCCGCTGGTGGTGAGGCGGTCATGGGGCCATCCAGCATCATCGGCGCGCATGCCAGACAGGCGCAGCCTGCCGATGAATCTCGTGATTTTCCAGCGCCCATGGAACACAGAGATCCGACAACGCATGTCACGATGTGAGCATCCAATTTCTGCATGTTGCGCTTGTTTCTGGCACCACGTACTAATATTGTGACTTATTTGGAGTGATACATTGCATGCATGAATACGAAGATATCGAAGATCCTGACATGGTCTCACAAGGAGACGTAATCGAATGGGTTGGTGATTGCCGGAAGTCACCTTGGAGTACCTATGGCATTGTAGTAACGGCTGACTGCGATTTATTCCGCGACAAACATAATGGGTATATCTCCTATGTCCCAGCGTGGCTGACAGAGGATTTTCTTTGGTTCCGTTGGCGCATTGAGATGCTTGAGCAGCCACGGCGTCAAGCCTTTCAAAGAGTTGCGACACGCTTAACGACTTGGCGTGAGAAGAATGGCAAGGGAAACGGCACCCTTTCGTTGGACGCCGTTTATGACTGGCTTCGCCGTGTGGGCCCTGAAACGATGCTCCTAGAATTAGGTGTCCAGGACAAAGGGCAGCAGAACACACTTATGGATGTCATTAAACCAGCGATGGTCCTTGATGCAGCTCTCGAGGCCCCCAATCTCGACCTAGATCTTCTTATAAACGCCTATAGCACCTTCAAACCCGGCGACGATACTTCGGCATTCATCAAAAACCTACAGCGGAATTGGGCTGCCTTGCCCGGCGATATTTTTCATCTACCGGCTATGCCCGATGGGACGGATGGTGACCTATTTCTTCTCCTTCGGCACATACGGCAAATTCGTGCCGATGAGTTAACTGCAAAGCCTGACGACATTCGATCCGGGGTAGCGAAAGCAAAACGTATCGCTAGAATAACTGCGCCATACCGGTACGCGATCACACAGAACTTGGCTAAAGTGTTTTCTGACATTGGATTACCTGAAGAATTTGAAGCGAGGCGAGCTACGACAGCTCAACGCTTTTGCAGCGCACGGATTAAGCAATGAAAACGATCGTAATTACTGAAAATGCTCTCGTGATTGCATGCAACCCCGACTTCCCACTCGAGGCGCTTTTGGCCGACAATCCGCCGACGACTTTTGGAAGCGCTTTCTTTCAATCAGGTGAAACATCGCTACTGATTGCGACGAAGAGCTGCAATGACACTTCCAGACTGCTTGTCATCGGTGAAGGTAGTAAGGGATTTTTTGATCTTCTTCCGGTAGACGACCATGCTACACTTTTCGAGCGATGCGTTCGCGTTGGCTTGCGCAGTTTTGATAAACAAATCGCACTAAACCCAAATTGGATGCCTTATAGGCAAGACAATAGGACATCGTTGTTTGCTACCGGAAGCAGCGATTTACGTATATTGGCCGAGAGTAACTATGACGGATCAAGAAATACGTATGTCTATGACCTCCTCGAGGCAGTTTCAGCCAAAGATTTACGTAACTGTGAGCCAGTTTCCACTCCTTACCTAAACGCAATAGCAGAGTTTTCAGAGTTACTGGCAAAAGGGGCATCTGTAACTGTTAACGATAACGGATCGGTGGTATTAGACCATATTGTGAGCGAGTCTGTTGCCAAGGGCTTTGCATACGATGAGTGGCTTCCGCTCCTTTCACTAGCACAGCGTGACTTCGTTGACCGTGATATCGTTGGACCTCTGCGCGTCCGAGGTGCCGCCGGGACGGGCAAGACATTGGCGATGGTTATGAAAGTTCTGAAAATTGCCAAGGATGCGGGGGAAGATCCGAAGCGGATCTTATTTCTTACTCATAGTTGGGCAATGGCGGGTCAAATTGACGAGATGATTCGCAGCATTGGCCGGGATATTCCTACTGCATCACTGGTTGACGTTTATCCGCTTCTCACGATTTCCAATCAAAGAGACTACAGCGCTATCGGAAGACGCTCTCTTGGCCTTGATAGCGACAGTGGAAAACGAGATGCGCTAAAGATAATTTCGACCATTGTCGACCAATTTGTGGCTAGTGATTGGGTCGCTTATCGAAGTGGATGTTCTCCTTCATTTGTGGAACAATTTGAGGCTTTGCAAAATTCAGCCCTTCGCCGCAATTTATCGTGGGATATCCTTGTTGAGTTTGGGTGCGTTTTGGGAGCGCAAGGAATGCTCGGGCGAGATCGTGATCGTGAGCGGTATATGCGAGTTAGGCGTGTCGGATACATGATGCCGATCGTCACATCGACAGAAAGAGAGGTCATCTTCCAACTTTGGGTAAAATTCCTTGCGCATTTAAAGGCGGAGGGACTGATTGCGGCCGACCAGATCGTTAGTGACTATTTGAATGCACTACAGACTTTCTATTGGGAGGCAAAGCGGGAAAAGGAGGGATATGATTATGTTTTCGTCGATGAAATGCACCTTTTCAACGCGCAGGAACGGCTAGTCTTCCATAATCTACTAGCGGATGGTGATGCAGTGCCAAAGGTCGTGCTTGCGCTCGATCCGAAACAATCGCCTCGTGAGGTATTCGCTGAGATCTTCGAAGATCGTGATAAGAAAAATAACAGTGTTTACGCGCGTGCAGGTCTACCTAATCCAGAAAAAGTCGATTTCGTAGAAATTTATCGCTACACAAATGAAATCTCTATTTTGGCTAAGGCAGTTATTGACACAGTGCCAGCGCTCGATATGGGCGAGGATTGGGATATCCCGGGCGGCAGTAGTGTAATAGAATCTGGGCCAACGCCGGTATATTATCTAGAGCAGAACACCACGGGTGTTTTCAAGCGGGCTATGAACGTAGCGAAAAAACAGCAGCTTACAGCACGCAAAAGGGGTGGACAGGTTGCTATTCTCTGTATGGATTACGAAAAGTTCCACACATATCAGAAAGCCGCAACTGGCCAGTATCCTCGCGACGTGTTCGTGATTAAATCCCGCGACGATGTAGAGCAGCTTAGGTATATGAACCGCCGCATCGTCTTCAGTACGCCTGAGTACGTCGCTGGTCTCCAATTCGATTCTGTAGTTCTCGCCGACGTCAACGGCGACCTTGTTCCAGATACTAACTATAAAGGACATCAAGAGAGACGTTTTTTGTCTGAATTATATCTCGGCATTAGTAGGGCCCAGCGCGAGTTAACTCTGATTGCGTCAAAAGACAGCGAGGGTCTAACTCCTTACCTGCAAAGACAGGAGGAGATAGGCAATCTCAAACGTGCCTGATTAGCATAAATCCGACCCATGTTGTTCAATATGGGTCGGTTATCAGCGACTTCTGCTAGTGCGGTGAATGCCTGATAAGAGGGCGATAGCAGCAGGTCTGCTTCGTTCTGGAATTACACATTATACCAGCCTATCCTAAAACATATCATAGAGACACTTTAGTTTCAAAAATTTTCGTTGCTTCAGTTGGCAATCTAGAGAGTAGGTTCGCGGCAATGATCGGCACGCGTGTCGCTTCGATATGCTCGCTGGCGTAACAACGTGCCAGCAACTCGTCTCCTAAATAGCCGTCATACTTTGCTCGCTTCATATCAGGCACCAGTCGAGCCAGAACTTCCGCTTCAGGTGCAGGCCTTTCGGCGAGGGTTTTCAGGGCGGCAATCAGCTTGCTCCCGTCTTGAGCCGAAACCGCGACCGCAATACCCTCCGAATTGGCCTTTACGCCATGAGTGGCGAGAGCAAGCACCAAGGCCAGTTGCGCCCGATTGCCGACCCAGGGGAAAAGCAGGAGTTCGTCCTCATGCCGATGCAAACCTGCATGCCGCAACCCAAGATGGTCGAATGTCTCTCTGGCTTCCGTAAGGCATTCAAGAGCTATCTTGTCGAGAAAGCGAGGAATGGCGATGCTCTCATAAACCCGGCGCATCTCCGCTACGACTTCATCGGCGGGAGGTAAGCCCTCGCCACCGAATTTGGGCGGCACGCCACCATACGCTCGTGTGACCAAAATTTCCCGGCGTTGATTGTCGAGCTCGATCACCCGCCACCGACGCCCGGCGAAGATGATGAGTTGTTCCGGCATTACCGGGCTATCGACCGGCAGCGTGCCAAGGTTCCGTCCGCGATCCGTAATAACCTTGAATTCGTCAGGCGTCATGAATACGGCGTAGAACCCACGGTCATTGATGACCCGTTCGCCTTCTTCGCCTGGCAAAAGCGTTCCGTCTGGCGCCTGCTCAATAAGCTGAACCTCCGGATGCTTCATCCGCCGCAGCACATCAATGTAGAGAGCCTGATCAATTTCAGGAAATACCCGACTCTCGATCAAGCGGTTCCAGCCTTGTTTGACTGTCAGCCCGCCGTGTTGAGCAATCAGTGCCAGAATTTGCTGTATCAGCGTGGAAAGATGCAAACTCCCAATTTGAGGCGGTTCATTCCAGCGCCTCAGCATCAGATTGAGCATGGCGATGGTCTGCACCGTGCGCGGCCGCATGGCATCAATGGGATGGATGCGTTCGTCAATCGCCATCTCGGTGGTGTAGACCCGCATTACCGAGGACTGTCCGGCACGTCGACCGGAACGCCCCAGTCGCTGGCGCATGCCCGAAACAGTGTGCCCAGGCCCAATCTGGCTCACAGCATCAATGTGGCCAACATCAATGCCTAGTTCGAGGGTCGTGGTTGCGATAATGGAGCCTGGTCGATCATCTTCTTTCAGCCTTCGTTCGGCTTCTTCACGGTGCTCACGCGATAAGCTACCGTGATGAGCGAAAAATTCCTCCGGTACGCCAGATGTTTCACAAAGACCACGTAATCTTTCTGTGTACAGTTCAACATTCCGCCGCGAACCAGCAAAGATCAAACTCCGATGCCCTCGGAGCGTGTCGAAGAGGTGTGTCGCGATCGCTATGTCTGCTGTGCTCTCGGTTGCCTCGCCCTTGTCTGAATTCTCGTCACGTTGCTTCAGACGTGGCTGTATATAACCGCGAACCTGAAGTTTCAGGGGTTGGCTACCCATTTCAGATTCCAGTATCTCCACGGCATCCGGATTGAGCGGCCGTAGGAAAGCTGCTGAGGTCCTCATGTCGGCCAAGGTGGCCGACAGGCCCACCCGAACGACTGGATGCCCTGCGGCGATCTCGATACGATTGAGCAGAGATTGAAGTTGGCGTCCGCGCTCTGCATCCATAAAGGCATGCATCTCGTCGATCACCATGTAACTTAGCGCAGCGAACAGACGCTTTACTTCATTCCCTCGTCTGACGAGGATGGCTTCCAGACTTTCTGGTGTAGTTAGCAGTATCCCCTGGGGCCGCTTGCGTGCTCTTTCCTTGACGCTGCTGGCCACATCCCCGTGCCACTTCCAGACAGGCATCTCCACTTCTTCGCAAAGTGTCTCCATTCGACCGAACTGGTCATTGATAAGTGCGCGCAAGGGGCTGATATAAATGGCCTCAAACCCGGCTCCGGGTTTGCGTTCATCTGTAGCCAGTCGCGAAACAATCGGCAGGAAAGCCGCCTCGGTCTTCCCGCTTGCTGTCCCGGCCGCAATAATGAGATCCCGTTGTCCTTCCAGCAGAACCGGAATGGATCGTTCCTGGATATCTCGAAGCTCTACCCAGCCCTGACGCCAGATCCAGCGCCTGACTTTCTCGTGCAGCAGATCGAAAGACGTCGATGCGCTGTCATCTGAGGCTTGCCCGAACGGGTCGGACGGCACGTCGTTCAAAGTCTGAAGTCCGCCAGATCATCGTCGGGCGAGGTCCGAGTGGAGCCAGTTGTTGAAGAACCAGCCGCACCAGGTGCATCTTTATCTTCGTCATCGATAATATCTCCGCCCGCCGAGGGCGCGTCCGGCGCGATCTCAGCCTGGTCCACCAGACCCTGCCACTGAGCCTGTGGGTTCTGTTCCAGAATGGCGAGCAGGTCGAGGAAAGCCTTGATGGTGTTGCGCGGTGTCCGGAAATAAGACTCACCAATCTTCTGGTTGCAGTGAGTCATAAAAGCCTTGAAAACCTCCTCCGGCACCAAGTAACGATCCTGGTCGCCATAGGCGAACACATGCCGCAATTTACCAAGCAGAATGTAGAGGTCTTCGGGGCTCAGGCTCTGAAGCCGGATGACCGGACCGGAAAGGTCGACCAGACCATTGCGGGCAAAGCTGTTTTCAGCCAAACGGGATCGCAGCGCTTCGTAGGAATAGAGGCCCCGGCGGCTGTCCATCAGGAATTCGGGTGTACCGCCGAAATAGACGCCGAGGGATACAGCCGAGCCCTGGAGCACATCGTTCACGATACGGAGAATCTGCTCGTAGTTGGCATTGCGTGATTGGGCACTGACCAGCTTGAACAGGTTCACGCATTCATCAAGCATGACCAGAAAACCCGAATATCCTGCCAGGGTCACAAAGCGACTCATGACCTTCAGGTAGTCGTAAACGGAGGCATCGTCGATGATCGAGCGTACGCCGAGCGCCTCCCGAGCCTCGGTTTTGAGCGTGTACTCACCACGTAGCCAGCGAAGTGCCGCCGCCTTTCCACTCTCGCTCCCTTCTTCGAAAGCGCGCCAGTAGCATTCTATGACGGTTGCAAAGTCATAGCCGGAAACAAGTTCCTGAATGGGGAGCAGGCTTTCCTGAATGACGTCTCCGATCTTGCGACCTGATGCCTTGGCTGAAGCCTGTGCCTCCATGATGAAACGTTCGACTACACTTGCCAGAGCCCCTCCGTCCTGCTTGGTGCGGGTAGCCATGTTACGCATGAGTTCTGCATAAAGACTGCGGGCCTGGCCCCCGCTGGCATGCAGGCGACGATCAGGGGATAAATCTGCGTGAGCCACTACCAGCTTGCTTTGCATGGCAATAGAACGGGCCAGGTTAAGGAAGAAAGTCTTGCCCGCTCCATAGTCGCCGACGATGAAACGAACCGCAGAGCCTCCGTCCGCGATGCGTTTGACGTCCTGCACCACCTGGTTGACTTCGCCTGCGCGACCGACCTGAACTAACTGGATGCCTGAACGTGGCACGACACCTGCACGAAGCGCCTGAATGACACCATCGCGGTCCTTGGGCTTGATTTTCTGCGCGGCGGTGCGCGTACCGTCTGAAGCTGCGATACTGAGGGTGGTCATGATGCTGCTCCCGGCGCGTCAGCAAGGAGCGCCATATTGATAATCAAAGGGTCACCGTCCTCGATAAGTTCTTCATCGAACTTATCATAGGACCACTCGTTGATGGCTTCGAGCGCGCCATCCGGCATCAACCCGAGTTCGTGTGCTTTGGCCTCAAACCCGGAGCGTGGCCATTCCGGTTGGATGACCAGAGCCTCAAGCAGACGGGCCTGGTCATGGCCAAGTCCGACGAACCTCGTTTCCCGCTCCAAAGTGGGCGTGACGGCTGCAGGAACCGGAATTTCAGCAGCCTCGTCCTCATAGATGGGTGCCAGGATTTCCTCGACTTCCTTAGTCTCACGCAGGATGACGCCAACCTTGCTCAGGTCAATGACGATACCCTCCTGGGATTTTGCTTTCGAGGGAGGTGCTGGGATCCGATGACCACGTCTCCGCGATTTACCATCCTCGATTACAATTGGTTCCGAAGCGCAGGATGCCGCAGCGGCGTTACCCTGGTGCAGGACAGTATAGAGTTCTCGTCGGCCGAGACCAACAGCCTCGTACAGCCGCTCCAAAGCCACCATCATGTCTTGATCGGTTTCGCCTATCGTTAGGGCGGCTGAAGCAGCCAGCGAGGCAATAGTGGTTTGTTGCTCGGGTTCTATACTCTCTACGATGGTTTTAAGGCGGCCAAGTGTTGGCAAGCGTTCCGGAAGCAGGCGCAGACGGGCCGTCAATCGTTTCGTTTCGTGCGGGGTGAGTTGCAGCCGTGCGGTGAGAGCATCGACCAGCTTTTGGCCTAAAGTCTGAGCTTTGGCTGCCGGGCCAATGGCCGTCATGATCAGGGCTGCTGTGCGGAAGTCGGCACCGACGGGTGTTAGCTGGCCTTGAGCATCGCCAATGCGGAATAGAATTATATTCTCACCTGGCTTGGTCCCACCGTAGGTTGGATCCGGTTCCATGCCGTAACCTACTCGTGCCAGCATGGCGGACATGTCACGAGCTTGCCGAAGACCCGAGGCTGCCTTGCCAGAACCAAAGCAGCGCGGGCCCAGTTCTTCAAGCGGCACATCGGCAAGAGGTTGAGGCAAGTCATCCAGCCAGGCTCTGAAAGAACGAACAGTTTCTCTTTCCCCAAGTTCGGCAGGCAGCATCGAGGCGGCAGCCATACTGTCGGCACGTTCACGTTCCTTGCCAACGACCTTGGCAAATGCAGACAGATCCTCACGCGCCCCTTCACATAGCTTGATCATTTTGGTCCACGTCAATTGCGCTGGATCAGGAAGGCGATCGATGCCTTCAAATTTTATTGAAGTATGAAGATACTGACTCGCCGACCGATAACTCAGATCAAGTCGGCTCTCTTTTTTATCTCTGAGCCGGAAGCCGTGCAGGAATTTCTGATTGAACCGATGTCGCGTGAGTTCAATGAACTCCGGACGCGCTCGTGTCGTTGCAATTCGTGGCCATAAGCCGGTTAAGTGAGGAGGTAAAGATAGAATACCTGCTATGGCGAGGTCGACATCAAGCGGCATACCTCTCAATGCGTGCAGACCTAATTTAACCTGAAGCAATGGAGACATATGCTCTCCCAAAGCTGCGAGATCTGGATTCCATGCCTCCACTCTGGGTATATCCGTAACAGCATGCTTCATTTCGATAAAATTGAGTAGTTCAGTGCTGTAGTTTAAGAAAGAACCATTATTTCCGAAAATACTGCGCAGGCGTTCTACTTCGGCCACTAATAATGCCTCTTCTGCAATCGAAGGAGTATCGGCTACGAGGCGACGTTCAAGCCCATAGAAATAAAGGAAAGGATAGCCCATCGGGTAGTTCGTATCGGATTTCCCGCTTGCCAGCCAATTCAGGTAAGTCAATCGTTGATTGGGTGTGATATCAGTATAGGAGGGCCAATAACCCAGATCCAGGTTCGTGCGCGGTGCTCCGGACGCGACTTTGAGCAATGGTCTGATAAGACAAGGCGCTGGAGTGTCGGCATTCCACCTTCCGTCCGGCGCCGCCGTCAAAAAGTTGCCGACATAGACCATGCCGTCAGCAATCTCGAAGCCATGGACTGTGACTTTTTCGCCGGGGATTACCCAGTGAGCATCGTCTTTCTTGTGGCTTCGTGATTGTCCATCCGGCACGGATTTCGTCTCATCATTGGGAAATACACGTTGGGCATGAGAGGGGTGCCCATGCACAGGTAACGAGGGGACAGTCTCTTTTCTGGCTGCCTTATTGGTTGTGTCCGGAATTTCGGAACCGCTGAAAATACGCTTTAGCCAGAAAAACATGTTCTACTCACGGAATGTGCGCCAGTTCTTTCAAATAGTAGGCACTGTTTTTCCGGTGCGGCAAATAATTCCTGTGGTAAGTAGGAATGGAAATAGACCACGTCCATTCCGCTCATAATCTCAGGCGCAACGGATTAATTCAATAGAATAGTGATCCATTTGCCCATCATCCGAAAGAAATGTGGCGTGTTCAGCTTGCGCCTGCGCCATAAGGAGATGGTCAAACGGATCACGATGATGCAGAGGCAAAGACATCAGGATCTGTAGGTGCTCGGTCTGTATTTGTAATAGCGAGAAACCTTCTTCAGGAATGGCTGCTAGAATATCGTTCATATCCGCATCCAGCTTTCCGATACGGATTTTGATCGCAATCTCCCAGAGTGACACGATACTCACCAGAATATCGTGAACCGGGTCTGCGATGATTTCCCGTGCAGTCTCACCCAGCCGGTCGGAGTCCGAAAGCCACCACAGCAACGCATGCGTATCAAGCAGAACCTTCACAGGTCGCGTTCCATGCTTTCAAGAAGGTCCGGCGGTGTCTCATCAAAATCTTCGCTTATTCTGATCCGTCCGCGCAATGCGCCGGGTTGACGACGGGGGCGATAGGAAGAGGCTGGCGGCCGCAGTTCGGCTACGACCTGGTCATGAGACGTCACCAAGATCGTACTGCCCTGCCTGACCTGACGCAGATACGCTGTCAGGTTTCCCCGGAACTCCCGAACACCGATCTTCTGTGGTAATGGTGCGTTATCTGAAAGATGCTGGCTCATGGTCTCCTCCCCATGTGTCATCATAACATGTACACATAGGGAGGAGGTAGAGAATTCCTGAGGCATGTTTGTTTCAGAGATCAGTGGCTTCCGACAGAGCCAGAGCGTCCTCGACATCCACCCCAAGGTATCGAACCGTACTATCCAGTTTTGAATGACCCAGCAGGATCTGCACGGCTCGGATATTACCGGTTCGTTTGTAAATCATGGCAACCTTAGTCCGGCGGAGCGAATGAGTTCCATATTCCCCGGCGATCAGTCCCACCGCCTGAACCCATTGATCCAGAAGTCGGGCGTATTGCCTTGTGCTCAGGTGAGCTTTGGCGCTTAGGCGACTTGGAAAAACATACTCATTCAAGCCACCACCTCGATGTTCCAGCCACGCCCGCACGCTTTCTCGCGTTGTTTCTGTAATTTCGAATTGCACAGGTCGCCGGGTTTTCTGCTGGACGACCATGGCTCGGTGGCGCACCTGACCGCTGGTAACGATGTCGCCGATACGAAGGCTGACAAGATCGCAGCCTCTGAGTTTGCTATCGAGAGCAAGATCAAACAAAGCTCTGTCCCTGACACGCTGTTCGCTCCCCAGCCAAAGCCGAATAGCCCAGACATGCTTTTCTTTGAGCGCCCGCTTGGCACCAACCATTTTTCCTGCATTCCAAGGCACGGACGCCTTCAGCGTAGGCGATGGAAAACGCGTTTTCTTTTCCATGATACTTTCTCCTGATCAGCTGCACATGCAGCAATCAGAAGCCTGGACGAGGGCAGCGACGGGTAGCGAGAGCTATTGCAGACCGTCCGCTTTACCGAAACTGGAACGGCTCTGCTTATGGCCGAGATGAGGGCGGACGCTGACATCTTGCATTGAGCACGATCGTGTCGGTAGTGCGATGATCTACGCCACATTAAGACCGATGGACCTGCATGAGGCGGAAGCTGATATCCGAGCTTGAGCGCGGCCGTACAGGCAGACAGACGATCTGCGCCGCGTCGAAACCACGCCTCTGAGAGAGGGATTTTGTGCCATCCACCGCCGTTTTGCCCTCACCCCAAGCTACTTCCGATAATCAAAAGAAACGGAAGTAGGAAAAATGGCGGAAGGCCGCCAATTTTCGCCTATCGGCAATCTTATCTCGCTACGCATTGTCGTCCGATCCGATCGTCAGACTACGACAGACGTTGGCGGCTATCCTACGCGCGTTGCAGCGCCCAGTCCTCGAGTGTGAGCAATACCGGGTACTCGTGCCGCAGAGCGGGAATATCAGCCTTGAAGCCGTCTCGGGCGATCCACTCGAACATTAGTCGAAAGTCCTCGGGCAGGCGCGCTCGCATGACAGAGGGGATCGTAAAGCCGCGGGTAGGGCGGATGCCTGCCCGCCTGAGAGACGACACTGCAGAGCGGGCCGTCACGCTGTAGCCTGCAAGCTCAATGGCCCGACCAAGGTACTGATCAGGTTTCTCGAACGCCTCTGCAGCGAACCATGCCATATCCTGCACCGAGACAAGCTGCATGGCCTGATCCGGCCTCAGATAGGTCTTCATCACGGATGAGCATAGTGATCCGGGAGATCATGCTCGAGAAGTTTTCCATGAAGGCCGCTGGACGCAAAATCATAGCTGGTAAACGAAGTGCGTCGATGTGCTGCTCAATCCCTGGGAGCCCAAGTATGCAATAACGCCGTGGCATGGGCTACAGGACAGGACAAAGAACTGAGAAACCTGACTGCATCGATGCAATCATTAACTAATCAATACGATACATCTGCCCTTATCTAATCAGATAGATTACGCCACAAGTCGATATTGCCCTCGCGGGCATATTGATCGATCAGTTTCAACTCATCGACGCTAAAACTTTGATTTTGCAACGCATTCAGTGAATCGTCCAGTTGTTGAACGTTTCGAGCTCCCACAAGGGCGGACGTAACGCGGGGGTCACGCAAAATCCAGGCGATGGCCATCTGCGCGAGTGACTGACCTCGCTTCTGTGCGATATCGTGCAAAGCGCGGACATGCGCAATATTCTCGTCCGACAGCATTGTCCGAGCAAAAGAGTCGCCTGCCGCGGCGCGTGAGTTCTCAGGAGTACCATTCAGATATTTATTGGTCAAAAGCCCTTGGGCCAAGGGAGAGAACGCGATACATCCGACGCCTAGACACTCAAGCATATCCAAAAGTTCTACCTCGACCCATCGGTTAAGCATTGAATATGACGGTTGGTGAATGAGGAGAGGTACTCCTTCGGCCTTCAGAATTGCTGCTGCCTGTCTGGTTCGCTCAGGACCGTAGGATGAAATTCCTACATAGAGCGCCTTACCCTGCCGGTGCATCTGTACCAAAGCGCCCATTGTTTCTTCCAATGGGACATCCGGTGTGGGCCGGTGCGAATAGAAAATATCCACGTAGTCCAGCTCCATTCTCTGGAGGCTCTGCTCTAGAGAGGCAATCAGGTACTTTCGTGATCCACCCTTGCCGTACGGGCCGGGCCACATGTCCCATCCTGCTTTGGAGGAAATAATCATCTCATCGCGATGGGACACAAAATCTTTTTGAAGAATTTTGCCGAAGTTTTCTTCGGCGGAACCGTAAGGCGGCCCATAATTATTTGCCAGATCGAAATGCGTCACGCCGCGATCAAAAGCACGCCTGATCACGGCACGTCCCGTCTCAAATACGTCGCTTCCTCCGAAATTATGCCACAAGCCAAGAGAAATGGGAGGCAAGTCCAGGCCGGAACGGCCACAACGACGGAAGCTCGCTGTTTCATAACGGGATGGGGCAGGTGTCCAGGTCATGAGGCTTTCCTTGTCTTGCGAATGGCACTGTGCATCGCGGCAGTTTCAATTAAACCGGGATAAGGGAGCATGGTTCAAGTGGGGTAGAACATGTCGGGCAACGAGGTCGCATTCGCTTTGATGAGGATATCCTGACAAGATGAACGCTCCCATCCCCAGATCCTGATAGGCACGCAGCTTGGCAATGATCTGATCCGGGGTGCCGACGAGAGCTGCTCCACATCCTGAACGTGCGCGGCCAACGCCGGTCCAAAGGATGTCCTCGACATAACCTTCGCTATCAGCTTTATCCCTGAGTTCGCCCTGGCGGATAACACCGGCAGTCGCAGTATCCAGCGAGCGGCTCCGAATGCTGGCACCGGCGGAGGCGTCAAGGCGAGAGACCAGTCTGGAGGCAGCCGCGCGTGATTCTGCCTCGGTATCGCGAACGATCATATGGATACGATAGCCAAACCTCAATGTCCGGCCGTGCCGGGCAGCACGAGCCCGCATGTCATTCACAATACTTCTCACCCTGTCGAGCGTATCAGGCCACATGAGATAGACGTCAGCTGCCGCTGCTGCCGTTTCACGGGCAGCTTCGGAGAGGCCTCCAAAATAAAATAGTGGAGACTTTCCCCCGTAGCCGCCCAACCGAGGAGGAGGGACGGACAGATTGTAAAACTCTCCCCTGATATCGACGGGCTGGCCGTTCAAAAGTGCACGCAGAATATGCATATACTCGAGCGTACGCCTGTAGCGCGGCGCACTTTCCAAGGTTTCTCCAGGCAGATCGGAAGAAATGATATTGATATCGAGTCGGCCCTCGGTCATCTGATCGAGGGTGGCGATCTGTCTTGCTTGCTGGGGAGGCCAGACTTCGCCGCAACGAATGGCGGTTAGAAGTTTGAGACGTCTGAGCATCGGAGCTACGCCTCCGGCAAATGCAATCGTGTCAAGCCCTAGGCTGTATCCTGACGGAAGCAAGATACGATCGAAGCCTCCTGTCTCAGCGCTGAGAACGATGTCCCGACAATGCTCCCATGAAGACTGTAGCGCGGTTTGGGGTACTCCGAGAAACTCATAGTCATCATCACACAGGGCGGAGAACCAGCTTACTTCGCAAGATGCGGTGGATTCAGGAAAGGGCTGCATCGACAGAGATCCTTAATCACTATAATTATATGTTATATATAGATTTACCACTTTGGTTTATTGCTGTATATCCAATCTCACGATCTCAACAACAGCAAGTGACAGATGATGCGTTTTATTCTCGTCGGTACCGGGCTAATGGCCCAGGAACACATCCGCAATCTGGCGCTTGTGCCGGGCGCGCGCGTCGTCGCGCTTGTTGATCCCGAGCCTTCCTCGATCGCGTGGGCAAGAGAAAGCCTGAGGGTTAGTTTTAACGACGAGGCAGCTGATATTCCGGCCTACCCCGATATAGACACCATGCTGGCAACGACTGAGGCAGATGCGGTAATTTTGGCGTCTCCTAATTTCACGCACCATGATAACCTCTTGCCCTTGCTGAAAACCGACCTTCACATCCTCTGCGAAAAACCGCTTTGCACTACCATATCGGACGCAGCTGATATCGTGACGCGCACAGCAGGCCGTAGAGGTATCTTCTGGGTGGGCATGGAATATCGGTTCATGCCTCCTGTTTCCCGTTTCATCGCGGATATTCACGAAAACAAGATCGGAAAACTGCGTCGGTTGGCGCTGCATGAGCATCGCTTCCCTTTTCTGAAAAAGGTCGGTGACTGGAACCGTTTCAACCGAAATACGGGCGGCACTATGGTCGAAAAATGCTGCCACTTTTTCGATCTCATGAGCTGTATAGTGTCAGCCAACCCCGTCAGTGTTTTCTGTTCTGGATCGGCCGATGTCAATCATCTTGACGAACGATATGATGGGCAGGTCCCGGACATCATAGACAACAGCTTTACCATCGTCGACTTTGATAACGGCGTGCGGGCCATGCTTGACCTATGCATGTTTGCAGAAGGAGCCGAAGAGCAGGAGCAACTCGTGGCAATCGGCGATCATGCGAAGCTTGAAGTCGGTATCCCGTCCGGGATCAAGGTGTTTTCGCCCCGCGTTCCTTTCGACAAACCCAAGGCTGTCCGGCATGAGCGCATCGAAGTGCGTGATGATGTACTGGCTGCCGGGCACCATCATGGTGCAACCTACTTCCAGTTACTGGCGTTTATCGAGGCTGCTGCGGGCCGTGCTCCCGTCCAGGTAACGGCTGCCGATGGTCTCTTGGCTGTCAAAGTTGGAGCAGCGGCAGAGATCAGCGCCCGGGAAAAGCGGATAGTCAGGCTTTCGGAACTGGACGGTTAAGACGGGGATCTTCGCATCCCGAACGAAGTTTTCGGACAGGGGCAAAAAAGGTGAGGCCGCACCATCCCAAAATATAAGCGACGGCGCAGTAGACGAAAACAGGCGTCATCGACTGATTCGGGGCGGCAAAATATCCGAGAAGATGAAGCATTAGGGCTCCGCCCATATTCCCGGCAAATGCCCCCACTCCCGTCGCACGCCCAGTCATCCGGGACGGGGCCCATTCAGTGATGAACCCGAACAAGTTGGCGGCGAAGGCCTGATGGGCGGCCAGAGTCAGTCCGCAGATTGCTATACCAAAAGCAAGGCTGGGGGTCGTGGCAAGCAGGGGAAGCGGCAGGACGCATAATGCGGCAAACGCCATAACAACCCGCCGCGCGGGCTCGTGCATGCAGCTCGTCTTCATCAGCAGATAAGGAGCGTAGCCTCCGAGAATGGAACCAATCCCTGCCATACCGTAGGCGATTGCCAGAGGGATACCCATGGAAGACGGTTCAAGCGCAAAGTGCCGATGGAGCAGGTCGGGTAACCAGAACAGCAAAAACCACCAAACCGGGTCTGTGAGAAATTTTCCTAATGCGAAGCCCGTAATAATGCGCCAGGTGGGAAGCGTGGGCTTGTCCGTATCGCCGGGTGCCAGAACCGAAACCTCGGCGCTCCCTACACGGGCAAAGCGGAACCATAAAAAAGCGCAGAACAGGCCTGATGCGCCAATCGTGACAATCGTCCCGCGCCACCCCAGCGCGGGAAACAGGAAGGCGACAAGAAGTGGCGTGCCCATCGCTGCCAGGTTTGGAGCGGCATTGAGCAGGCCGATCACGCAGCCCTGTGCCTGGCGAGGAAAAGTTTTTCTGATGGCTGTTATGCCAGCGGGTGTGCCCACACCTTCAAACAACCCTAAAGTAACCCGCACCACTAAAAAACCGGTGACAGTTCGAACGGCGGCATGAAGAATGGTCGAAATGCTCCATCCTATCAGCCCGACACCTAGCGTCCTTTTTACTCCCAGACGATCAACAATCACTCCACTGACCAATAGGCTGACAGCGATTGTGACCTGCGACCATGAGGAAATCGAAGCATAGTCTGCCGCGGTCCAGCCGAAGACACGGTCCAGTTCAGGCTTCAAGAGAGCGATGATCTGCCGGTCTGCGTAGGCGATGATACCGATCAGAAACAGCAGAGACGGCAACAAAACGGGCATTGTCTTTGCCCCGCCGTCCTTTGAGGTTTCTGGAGCCTTTGTCGGAACGGAGAACCAGCTTCGCATCGGCTCAGAAATCCTTGTGAAGGGTAAAACCACCATATCGGCCATAATCCCGGGGAAGCCAGTTCGCGACGCCGCCAAGGCTGCCATAGCCAATATTGGAGACGTAATGCGTATTGATGGCGTTGCGCATGATCAGAGTGAGGCGGAGACGATGTTTTCTATCCTCGAGGGTCGTGCTCAGATTCCAGATTCCATAAGCTTTCTGGATAGTGTCAGGCGTCTCCGTCAGTGAATACTGGGTGCGGCTCTGCCATGTGTAATCGCTGTCAAGTGAAAGCGTAAAACGGTCATTCAGAGGTCGCGTATAATCAGCATTGATTACAAATTTCCAGCGTGGCGCGAAGGGCAGGGGTTGGCCGTTTATGTTGCAGGAGAGAGGCGCACCGGTCGGACAGTTGAAATGATCGACCGTTGCATAAGTGTAGGCAAAGTTGCTTCCGACGGTCAGGTAGCGAAAGAGGCGTGCATTGATATCTCCTTCGACACCTTTGCTGGAGACCGTTCCTGCGTTTATGAGACGCGTGACCGTCGCACCTGCAACTGTATCCAGAAAATTTGCCTGATAGTTTGAGAAATCCTCGATGAATGCCGCGAGGTTCGCTGTTACCCGCCGACGCAGGAATTGAGACTTCAGACCGATTTCGAAGCTGTTATTCTGCTCAGGACGCAAGGCTTTCGCATCGGTGTTCTGCATATTGAAGAATACGTTGTATGCTGGCCCTTTATATCCATGCGAATAAGTAAAATAACCGTGGATGTCACGGGTAACATCGTATTGCAGACCGATCCGATCAACATAACCATTATGGGCCGTTGAACCGCCCGCTCCGTAATCTGGACGAATACCTGTGACGGCTGCGACAGATGTTGATGTCCGGGTGAAGCGATAAGTCAGATCGTCTCTCAGAAGACGCAGCCCCAGAATGGCTTTGAAGTTCTTTGTGAAATTCAGATTGCCTTCGGCGAAAGCCGCGTAGTTATTCGCTGTCGTTCCGAAGCGTGCATGTCCAGCAAATGCTTTTGCGCCCAAAGGCTGCAGCGACCGATCATACGTCTCTGAATCGGACGTATGAAGATAATACAAGCCAGCAACGTAATCGAGAAAATGACCCCTCGGTGAGGCAATGCGTACCTCTTGGGAAGCTTGCCAGAAGTCTAGCCAGCCATGATCAGCCACTTGCGGAAGGGACGGATAAGCTTGCGAAAGCTGATCGTAGTCCTGATTCTGAGTATTCTGCCAGCGTCGATAAGCGGAAATAGAGGTCAGAGCGTAATCGCCAATTTTGCGATCAAGTGTGATGGAAGCCCCGCCGTTGTGATCGATCGATTTGCTTAAAGTATTATTGCTTACCCGCGTATTGTTCGATGACGGGTGAATACCTTCGGAATCAAGGGCCTGTGCCAGTGATGCATTACCAGTAACTATGCCCGTAGGGTAGGCCACATGCGAGCTGGATGAGAACACGCCGTTCGGGACAGCATCGTTGGAATACATATAATCCAATCCCAACGTGACACGTGTCTGGTCATCGGGCGTCCAGGCCATTTTGGCTCTGGCGCCTCTGTGCTGGTACCCGTTGACGGTCTCATTGCTGTACACGTTCCGGACGTTGCCGGTGTAACCTCCAGTAAGAAAAGACCCAGTCGCTGTCAGCTTTGAGGGAACAAGTGTGCCTGATGCCCCTGCACTCAGGCGATATTCGTCTCCCGAGAAATAGGACGCGTCAGCATGAGCATGAAAGGCTTCCGTCGGGGCAGATGTTACAATGTTGATCGCGCCGGCTGAAGCATTCTTGCCGAACAAGGTCCCTTGGGGCCCACGCAGGACTTCGAGGTGATCCAGATCGAGCAGATCAGCGGTTGCCTGCCCCGAGCGGGCCAGAACAACACCATCGAGAACGGTGGAAACAGAAGGCTCGACACCAGGGGACGTGGAGATAGTTCCTATTCCACGGATAAATACAGTTCTGTCTTTGGCAGAGGCGCTTGTCCGGAAATTTGCAGAGGGAATGAACTGGAATATACCTTGCAGATCGTGAACGTTATTTCTGCTTGCCTGCTTGGCTGTAAAAACAGAAGTGGCGACAGGCACCTTCTGAAGAGGCTCGCTGCGACGTCGAACTGTGACGGTTACCTGCTCTTCATGATCAGACGTAGACAAAACCCGACGCGCATAAGTGTTTGATGCCGCAGAAGCAGAATGCTCTGATAACTCGATCGGTGTCGCAATCGCGGCATCGGGTGTGCAGGCGAGGCACCACATTGTCATCACGGGCAGTAGTCGCCTTTGCCTTTGCCTTTGCGATTGGGAAAGTTTGGCAAGCCATGTGCCGTCAGAGAGATATTCCACGTTTTTCCGCTGTGTTATCAAAGTTCAACGACGATATACATGGTTTACATAAAACGTTTCAGGATGACAATTATACAAATACCACTATTTATCATAGTTTTTATGAACAAAAGCAGCGTCCGGCTGTGTCTAAGTCGCGGGTCGCTCCAGTTTCCCCAAAAAGCCCGAAACAGATTTCCGCGATCAAATTAATGGGTCCTAAGCCTTCTTGATCTAGGCTATGATGCCGACTGGTTCAGGGACGGTCTGGAGGAAAGAGGGATCAGACCCTGCGCTCCAAGCCGGAGATCCCGCACGACGCCCGCGAGTTATGACGAACGCAAATATCGGCGCCGCGACCGTATCGAGATCATGTGCGGCCGGCTCAAGGACTGAAGGCGCGCCGCCATACGCTACGACAAATGCCCGACCGTCTTCCTCTCAGCCATTTGCATCGCCGCTACCGTCATGTTCTGGCTATGAGTCCTGAGCCTAAGCCGCCATAGACCGCGCCCTAATGACTAGGCGATTTGTGCAAGCTGCTCTGTGCCAATCTTGGCATGGTTCAGATGCGAGATGGCCCCGTATCTCAACGCTTCGTTCGCCGTGAGGTGGAGCAGATCATCTTGTGGACGTCTGGAAAGGAGCGGAGGCTGACAACCTGCACTGAACACGGGCGTGTAGGCAGCGTGATGATCTACGCCACATCAAAACCGTGCCTTGGAGGTACGCTTTTCGGTCCGTTGGCCGCCGTTTTGTATCCACTGACCTACTTCCGATAATGTACGTTGGTTATCGGAAGTAGGTAGAAATCTCGGAAGGAGCGCGCGTTCAATCACGAGACGGGCACTTGGGAGAGGCATCAATTTAATTTTGATACAGGTCTGCCCCAAGAGGGCTAATTCCCGATGTCCGCACTACCGATGGTCTGTGCAAGGAACGCTTTCACGCAATCTCTGTAGGTGGCGCTCGTAAGACGGCAGATATCGATATGGTCACCGTCCGGGGAAAGCATCAGCTTCTCTCCATCTTTAGCGGCGGCATACAGCGCGCGCGTCTCGGTAGCCAAGGTCGACCTGTCCTGCTGGCCGCCGATGATCAGAACAGGTCCATCATATTGAGACAACGCCTTGACTGGCGCCAGACGCGAAGGCGAGACACCCAGGCGCAGTAGAGTTTGAAAACTCAGCAATGGCTCGAGGAGCGTTGCGACGATGCGCGGGATATATCGGGCGATCCGATTTCTGATCGCGTGGCGTATGTCCGAATATACGCCCTGCAAGACGAGAGCATCCGCAGGAATAGGGCCAGCGTCTCCAATAAGGCAGGCTGCGCCTCCAAGCGATATCCCAATAATGCAAACGGGCGCATTCCCCTGCCGTTTTTTCAGCCAATCGAAGGCTATCCGTGCTTCCTCGGCTTCCTTGAGACCAAAGGTGCAAGGCGCAATCGTCGATTGGCCATGTCCGCGGAGGTCGATCGAAAGCGTCGCATAGCCGAGGCTAGCCAACCACATCGCATTCGCGGCAGTGGCTTGTCGCGAAGCTCTGAAACCATGCAAAAGAAGGACGGATGGGGAACGGCTGTGTCGACCCGGTCTGAATGTTGCCGCGATGGTTATGCCATCCGGGCTCTCAAGGTCGAAATCTCGCGATGGGGGTAAGGCGGGATCGACGAAGGTTTCGCGTCCACGGGTCATAAAAGAGCCGACAAACCAGCTGGCAGTCAAGCCGGCTGCAATTGCAGCCGAAAACCCTATGCCAAAACTGCCCGCCTGCACCCGCACGGGTCGATGCTGACATCTCAGCTTCAAGCCCACCATCATCTTGCTGCGCGTTATCCAAAAATTCACTTTTATGTCTTTATGTTGCAGAGCAGGATATAGCAATGTTCTGACATGAAGGGCGCGTGCCGCCCGTAAATGCGGAGGCCCGGTTGTGGATGGCGTTGCTGAAATGGCCCCAGGCCCGGCATCCGCAGAGAAGGTCAGAGACGATATCCGTACGATCACCGAGTTTCTGCGTTTGCAGGGTCTGGCGGCGGAAGAGGTCCAAATCCACAATGCTCTGGGCGCTGCATTCTCCATCCCTGAGGTCATCCGGCTCCTTCGTGATTTTGGATTGAAGGCCGGTTTCAGACGGGTCCGCCCGGATCGTCTGGCTCGTATTCCGCTGCCGGCCCTTGCCGTGATGCGGGATAACAAGCTGTGCATGATCGTGCGTCTGCTCGAGACCCATGTGCTCACCTTCGACGCCGCGCAATGCCGCCCAGCGGTAGAGCCGATCGAGGATTTTCTGGGCCGATGGAGCGGGGTTCTGATCCTGAGCCGACGCAAGGCCACGATCCGGGACGGAGGACAGTCGTTCGGCATTGGCTGGTTCTTTGTCGTGATGCACAAATACCGGGGCATTCTTGCCGAAGTCCTGGCTGGCTCCTTCTTTCTGCAGATCTTTGCCCTGGCTACACCCTTTGCCTTCCAGGTTCTCGTGGACAAGGTTCTCGTCAACCGGGGCACCAGCACGCTCGACGTCGTCATCGCCGGTCTCGTCACGCTTGCTGTCTTCGAGGCCGTTCTGGGTGGATTGAGGACCTATCTATTCGCCC
>NZ_VWWA01000018.1:0-32025 GCF_011753235.1 Asaia sp. As-1742
TGCGACACGGCCGGCTGGGTCAGCGACAATGCCCGTGCGGCTTCGCTGATCGAACGACATCTGTGGACTTCGACAAAGGTGCGCAGGTGCAGAAGCGACATGGGTTACCTATAACAAAAATTATGGCGGATCGGTTGTCTTCTTTGATGTCGCGATGGCCTTTCGGATTTAGGCTTTTCAAGTAGGAGAAAATGGCCATGCGACGTCGCCGGGAAATGATGCTGAGTGTCGGCGCCGCATGGCTCGCGTTTCACGGGTTAGGCGTGGCTCAGACACGGCGGCGCGACGCACCGGAGAAACAGGGAGGCAAAACACGGATGAACATCCTCATGATCGCGACGTCTGCGGACAAGCTGGGGCAAAGCGGCCATGCGACTGGCGTGTGGCTGGAGGAACTGACGACACCGTTCTACGCGTTTCGGGACGGGGGCGGCGAAGTCACGCTCGCTTCCATCGAAGGGGGCGCCATACCGATCGATTCAAGGAGCGTGAAGGAAGCCGGACAGAACGAGGCGTCGGTGGAACGCTATCTGTCAGACCCGGCGCTGAGGCGTATGGTCGCCAATACTCCGAAATTCACGAATATCGATCTCGGCGACTTTGACGCAGTGTTTCTTCCTGGGGGACACGGAACGATGACGGACTATCCGGAGAATCCCGTACTCGCGCGTCTGATCGAACAGTTCGACCGAAGTGGCCGGATCGTGTCGGCGGTCTGTCACGGCCCGGCGGGACTGCTCTCTGCCCGGAAGGCGGACGGGACGCCTTTCGTCGCCGGGCGCCGTGTCAGTGCTTTTGCCGATAGCGAGGAGCGGGCCGTCGGACTGGAGCATACGGTACCGTTTCTACTTGAGGACCGTTTGCGTGCATCAGGCGCGGTCTACGAACGAGGCCCCGACTTTACACCGTTTGCCATACAGGACGGCAATCTCCTGACCGGGCAGAATCCGGCCTCGGCCGCACGCGTCGCTGCTTTGGTCATACAGCGTCTCAAGGCGTGAAAGAACGATCATGACTCAACCAGTCGCCCTGGTCGCCGGGGCAAACGGCATTATCGGGAACGCCACCGCACGAGAACTTCGCCGTCAGGGATGGAAGGTCCGGACGCTGGGACGGCAGACGGTTGCGGATTTCGACTCCCTGACCGTCGATCTCACAGACGCCGCGTCCACCCGAGAGGCCTTGGCGCGGGCGAGGGACACGACGCATCTGTTCTATGCGTCTCTCTCTCCCGATCCGGACCTTGCGATTGAGGCGAACCGCAACGCCGGAATGCTACGCCATCTGCTTGACGGGCTTGGTGCTGTCAACGCTCCCTTGCAACGGGTCGTGATTTATCAGGGCTTCAAGATCTATGGCATCCATCTGGGCGCGGTGGTCCGCACACCCGCCCGTGAGAATGATCCGCCGCATATGCCGCCGAACCTTTACATGGCGCAGGAAGAGGTTCTGCGGTCATATGCCGGACGCGCGTTGTGGGATTACGTTGCCCTGCGCCCCGACGTCGTGGTGGGCGACGTGATCGGCAATCCGATGAACATTGCGCTTGTCGTCGGGGTTTTCGCCGAAATCTCGCGCGTGCTTGGTATCCCGCTGCGTTTCCCCGGAACCGAGCGCGCTTATCGTCAGCTCGTCCAGTTTACGGATGCCGGTTTGCTGGCCCGTGCCAGCCATTGGGCGGCCATCACGCCACAGGCCGGGGGAGAGGCGTTCAATGTCACGAACGGGGATGTTTTTCGCTGGGAGCGGATGTGGGAAGATGTCGGATCGCATCTCGGTCTCGAGGCCGCGTCGCCGGTGCCTCTGACGCTCACGCGCCACATGGCCGACAAAGGCCCACTATGGCGGGAACTGGCTGAACGACATGGATTGGTCGAACCGGATATCGCCCGTCTTGTAGGATGGGGTTTTGGAGATTTCATTTTCCATACCGAGACCGATGTTATTTCGGACGTGAATAAAATTTATCGTTTCGGCTTTTCCGAGCGAATGGATTCCACAGCTTCCTTGACGGGCGCGCTCGCGCGGTTGCAGGAACGAAAGGCCTTGCCGACAGTCATTTTCTGAACCCGCATTTCCGGAAGGCGATCATGATCGCCGCTGTTGCCTGGTACGGATACCTATCCACATCTATAACGTGACATGCTGGTGAAGACATTGGTGCCCGCTGAGGCGGGCGCATTCTTGACGAAAGGTAGGATAATGAGCACTTCGAGCCATGACGCCGCCAGATCCGGCAGTTTCAAGATCGGCGGCGATCTCGACGTCAACCGCCTCGGTTTCGGGGCGATGCGGATTACCGGCAAAGGCGTTTGGGGGCCACCCGCCGATCACGACGAAGCTATCCGCACGTTGAAGCGGCTTCCGGAACTCGGCGTCAACTTCATCGACACTGCCGATTCCTACGGTCCGGACGTATCGGAATGGCTGATCCGCGAGGCGCTGCATCCCTACCCAAAAGGGCTCACGATCGCGACGAAGGGTGGCCTGACCCGTTCGGGGCCTGACATTTGGCGGCCGGTCGGACGGCCGGAATACCTGCTTCAGCAGGTACATAAGAGCCTGCGCAATCTCGGCGTCGAACAGATTGATCTGTGGCAGTTGCATCGCATTGATCCAAAGGTTCCGGCGGACGAACAGTTCGACGCCATCAAGTCGCTGCTCGATCAGAAACTCGTCCGCCACGCGGGATTGAGCGAGGTCTCCATCGGGGACATCGAGGCGGCCTCGAAATTCTTCGATGTCGCGACCGTCCAGAACCGTTATAATCTGGTCGACCGTACCAGCGAGGACGTACTCGACTATTGCACTGCCCAGGGCATCGGCTTCATCCCGTGGTTTCCGCTCGCCGCCGGCGATCTCGCAAAACCGGGCTCGATACTCGACACCATATCGGGAAAATATGACGCTACGCCTGGCCAGATTGCCCTGGCCTGGATCCTCAGACGCAGCCCGGTGATGCTGCCGATCCCCGGAACGTCCAAAGTCACGCATCTGGAACAGAATGTCGCTGCCGTCGACATCACCCTGTCCGACGAGGACTTCTCGGCGCTGGACGCGGAAGGCCGCAAGGCGTTTCAGTCCGCCTCCTGATGGCCGTGTGAAGCATCTGTCGATTGCAGACCCGGCATGGGGATAAAACCCAAGAGGTTTCGGACGCGGTCGAGACAGCGGCCGAGGGCAGGGTAGGGACCAAAGCAAATCCCTCCCTCAAGGGGCAAGCGCAAGATAGGGAATGAGCGCGCAGTCCGCGATTGTAGGGCGGTTGACATCATGCTGATGATCGACCGTGAACTGGCCGGTCGGGAGGCGAGTTCGACGGCGGGCGTGGTCGACAGCCAGACGGTGAAGGCGCCGCACGCTCCGGACGGCGGTGGTTATGACGCCGCCAAGCGAACCAAGGGTCGCAAGCGTCACATCGCGGTGGATACGGACGGGCGGCTGCTGATGGTGAACCTGACCACGGCGGACGTGCAGGATGCGGCCGGGGCCGAACTGATCGTGGCGGCCGTGCGCAAGCGCTGGCCCTGGCCCTGGCTCAAGCACTTGTTCGCAGATGGCGCCTACGACCGGGGCAAGCTGGCGAGCCTGGCTGCCTACAAGGACTTCACCCTGGAGGTCGTCCGTAAGCGGCCCGACCAGAAGGGCTTCCAGGTGCTGCCGCAACGATGGGTGGTGGAGCGCACGTTCGGCTGGATGACACGCTGGCGACGTCTGGTCCGGGACTACGAAAAGCGCCTCGACGTCTCCGGCGCCATGATCGACGTCGCCATGGGCAGCCTCCTGCTCCGCCGCATCAGCCACCCATAGCCATTCTCAAACAGGTTTTTACGGTCGCTTCAAGATTGACAATAATCGCGGCGGGGAATGAACTCCTGCAATGGGGATCCTCACGGATATTAAGTCGCTGCAGGGAATGGGAATATACGCCGCTCGCGGCGCGCGCTCACCATCTCTGGACTTCCGGCGCTATAACCTGATCTACGGGTTTAACGGTTCGGGAAAGAGCACGCTGTCGCGGCTGTTCGCGAGCCTCGAGTCGGGCGAACCGCACCCGAAGCTCCCGCAGGGCGGCACGTTCGAGGTGACGTTGGACGACGGGACGGCGTTCGGATGCCCGACCAATCCCAAAGGGCTCGAGCAACGGATTCTCGTGTTCAACTCGGACTACATCGAGCAGAACCTCCAATGGGCCGCTGGGCGGGCGCGGCCGGTGTTCTACATCGGCGCGGACCAGGCGGAAGCCGCCGCCGATCTGACGAGAATCGTAGGCGACATCCTCAAGGCGGAGGCGAATAGCGAGGCGGCGGCCGCAACTGAAAGGGCGGCGGACAAGACCTTCGCCAGCTACAAGCGCGAACGCGCCAAGTCCGTCGCATCGCGCCTCCATTTGGGTAGCCGCAAGTACGAGGCGCCGGCGCTCGCCAAGGACTTCGACACGTGGAAGAACTATGACGGGCCCAGGCTGACGGATGGCGAGCTCAAGGCCGCAGAGGACACGCGCAGGCTCGACGAGCCGATGCCCCGCCTCGACCCGCTTTCGTTCGACCAGACCACGATCGAGACCGCCTACCGCTTCATCGCCGAGGTCTGCGGCCAGTCGCTAGCGACCGTCGCGCTTGAGGAGGTGCAGCGGCACCCGGACATGCTCCTCTGGCTGACGCGCGGCCACGAATACCATGACGCCCATGGGCTGGCCGACTGCCTTCTGTGCGGGAACGAGATCCCGGCGGAACGCCGCGCCTTGCTGGCGGTGGCGCTCGACGACAGGGTCGACCAGTTCGTCGCCCGCCTGAAGAGAACCGCCGAACGTCTCGACGGTCTCCTAGGGTCTATCAGCCAATTGGCCGCCCAACTACCCGCGGTGGACGACCTAGCCAGCGAGTTGCGGCCCGGCTTTAGGGACCTGAGGCAGGACGCGTCGCAGAACGCGCGCCAGCTCGCGGAGCAGTTGCGCACGCTGCAAGGCGTGCTATCCGCAAAGCTGGAGCGGCCCGCATCTCCCGCGGACATGAAGGACGTCGCTGCCGAGGCGGATGTGTGCGCCACCGCCGAGCGATTGGCAGTCAGCGTCGCGAGCGTCAACGAGACGATCGCGGCCCACAACCAAGGCGTCGCCGACTTTGCGAAGCGGAAGCAGGATGCGGAGACGTCCATCCGCCGCCACTTCATCGTCGACTGCCGCGAGGAATACGCCAGGACGGCGAAGGACGTCGGCGACTCCACCGCCAGGCTGAAGGTCGAGACCGATGCGCTGGCCGCCCTGCGGGAGAAGGCACACGAGCTGCGCCAGCGCATCCGGACGCACGGCCCCGCGGCCGCCGTCATCAACAAGCTCATCGCGGCCTACCTCGGCCACGGCGAGCTGACCATCAACCCCGTCGACGAAGGCTATGAACTGCACCGCCATGGCGCGCCGATCACCGGCGTACCGAGCGAGGGCGAGAAGACAGCCATCGCGATCGCCTACTTCCTCTCCTCCATTGAGGCGGACAACCGAAAGCTGAAGGACGTCATCGTGGTGGTGGACGATCCGGTCTCGAGCCTCGACACCAAGGCGCTGAACTTCGCCTGCTCTCTCGTGAGGACGAGGCTTGAGAAGGCTGCGCAGGTCTTCGTCCTCACGCACAATCTCCAGTGTATGAACGAGTTTAGAAAGGCCTGGAAGGGCAAGGCCCGGCCTCCGGCCGGCAAGGATCCGACCGCCGCTTTCCTCTACATCGACGTCACAATCCCCGAGGGAGAACACCGCCGCTCCTCAAGGATCATCGCGATGTCGAAGCTGCTCCGCGAGTACGATTCGGAGTACCACTTCCTCTTCAATCACGTGCTGCGCTTCGTCGAGCAGCCCGACGCTTACGACGACCACGGCTACATGATGCCCAACGTGATCCGCCGGGTGCTCGACGTGTTCCTCGCCTTCAAGAGTCCGGGTGGCGGAGGACTGCCCGGCCAGCTCGACAAACTGTGTGCCGACTATCCGCATCTCGACAGGGAGAGGTTGGCGGCGCTCGAACGGCTTACTCAGGTCGAGTCTCACTCCGACAACCTCGACGACCTGCTGTCCTTCTCGACGATGACCCTTGAGGAGACGCGGGGAGCGGCCGTTGCGCTCTTCGCCATGATGGAACACGTCGACGAGAACCACCTAAAACGGCTGAAGGGCCTCTGCACCTGATACCTTCCGGCCGTCGAAAGCCTGGGGCATTCCGCCGGAGGACGCCGGGGAGTGATGGCAACACAGACCGAAGATCTGAGAGCTATCGACAACGTTTGCTCATAGGAGCGCATGCAATGACGCTAAGTTGTCGGCATCAAAACTGTGCTACATGTTGGCGCGCGCGATGTGATGATGAAGAATGCGCGGCCGACGCATGGGGGTGAGCCATTACAGACTTCCGTTTCCTGCATGCCGCCGACATTCACCTCGATAGCCCGCTGCGCGGCCTGTCGAGATACGAGGGACTTCCGGAGGAAGACATCCGAGGTGCGACCCGGGCGGCATTCGACAACCTCGTCCAGCGGGCCCTCGACGAGGAGGTCGACTTCGTGGTGATCGCCGGCGACCTGTTTGACGGCGACTGGAAGGACATGGGAACCGGCCTCTACTTCGCGCGGGCGATGGGTCGGCTCGCCCAGGCTGCCGTCCCGGTCTTCCTTTTGTCCGGCAACCACGACGCGGAGTCGGTGCTAACGCGCAGCATCCCTTGGCCCGACAACGTCAAGCTGTTCGGGACGAGGCGCCCGGAGACTCATGTCCTGCCGGAGTTCGCCGTCGCCGTGCACGGCCAGAGCTTCGCAACGCCGGCCGTTACCGACAACCTCGTCCTCGCCTATCCCGACGCGGTCGAGCACCACTTCAACATCGGCGTGCTCCACACCGCGCTAGCCGGCCGCCAGGGCCATGCCGCGTACGCCCCGTGCAGCCTGGAGGACCTCAGGTCCAAGCACTACGACTACTGGGCGCTCGGCCACGTCCACGAGCACGAGGTCGTCTCAGAAGACCCATACGTCGTCTTCCCGGGCAACACGCAGGGACGCACGATCCGCGAGACCGGGCCTAAGGGGGCGGTGATAGTGACGGTGGAGGACGCCCAGATCGTCACCATCGAGCATGTCGAACTGGACGTACTGCGCTGGGTGCACGTCGAGGTCGACTGCACCGGGGCGGCGGCGGACGCGGTGGCCTCGCTCATGCGCACATCGCTCCTCTCCACTTGGCAGGCCGATGCGGCAGGCCTGCCTCTCGTCGCACGAGTGTCGCTCACCGGCGAGACGGCGGACGCCGGCGCACTACACGACGGCGTGTCATCGATCCGCGACGCCGCGCGCGCGGTCGCCGCGTCGATATCGCCGGACCTATTCATCGAAAGGGTGAAGGTGCTGGTCGGGCCGCCCGCGCAACCGCAGCAGATCCGGATTGGGGACGACCTGTCGTCCCTCATTGGACAAGCGGCTACCGACCCGGAGCTCGCCGCCCTCCTCGCCGAGGACCTCTCCCCGTTCATGCTCGCCACGCATACCGCGATCGGCCAGTCGCCGGACGACGCCGACGACGAGGGCCTGCGGCGATCCGCGGGCGACGGGGACTGGACGGCGGTACTCCAGACGGCGACACTCGCGCTGCGGTCGCGCCTGACTGGGGAGGCGTAGGTGCGCTTCGTAAACCTGTCGCTCGAGCGCTACGGCCACTTTGAGGACTGCACGCTTTCGTTCCGCAACGGCCAACCGGACCTGCACGTCATCTACGGCGCGAACGAGGCGGGCAAGACCACGTCGCTCGCCGCGGTGTCGGATCTGTTGTTCGGCTTCCCAGTCCGATCGCCCTACAACTTCATGTACGACTACTCGCTCCTGCGGGTCGGCGCCGTGCTTGAGGACGAGGGGGCCAGGCTCGCCTGCCGCCGCAAGAAGGCCCCAAACGCCTCGCTCCTGGGTCTGGACGACCGGCCGATCGACGAGGGCGCACTCCTCGCGATGCTCAGGGGACAGACGAGGGAGACCTTCGGCCTCTCGTTCAGTCTGGACCAGGATGGCCTGCGGGCCGGCGGCAAGGCCATGGTCGAGGCCCGCAATGACCTTGGCCGGGCGCTGTTCGCGGCCGGCTCCGGCCTGACCGGAGTCTCGGACGAGCTGGCGCGGCTGGAGGAGGAGGCGGACGCCATCTGGGGCCCACGCGCGTCCAACAGACGCTCCTTCACCGTCGCCCAGCGCGAACTTGAGGCGGGCCTGCGTTCCATCCGCGACAGGTCGCTCCGACCGAGGATCTGGACCGACGCGAGGGCGGCGGTGGCGACCGCGCAGGCCGCGTTGGACGAGGCCCAACGTCGGCGCGACGAGCTGCTCGCCGAGATGAGCCGCGCGGAACGGATCCGCCGGATCGCGCCGTCGGCGCGCCTGCGGGCGGAACACCTGGCCGCCCTCGAGGCACACGGTGCAACTATCGAGCTGGCTGCGCAGCGCGAGGAGGTGGCGGAAGCCGCGATGGCCGAGGCCGCGTCCGCGGGCCGCGCGAAGGCCGCCGCGGCGAAGCTGGCTGAGGAAGCGGCCGAACGTGTGGACGCGCTTGTGGCGGACGAGGCGATACTGGCTCAGGCGGATCTCGTCGACGCGCTCGTGAGCGCCTCGGGGGCGGTCGCGAAGGCGAGCAGCGACATGGTCCGGCTCAGGACCGAGCACGCTGCGCGGACCGGCCGGATCGAACGCCTACGGGAGGAGGCTGGCGCGCTGGCCGCCGATCCACCGTCACGGATCGCCAGCGCGAGGCTGCGCGAACTCGCGCTCTCGCACGTCGAGGCCAGATCGGCGATCGCTCAGATCGCGCAGAGCGAGGAGGAGCTCGACGAGCGGCGGAGGGCGGCCTCGAGTCTCCCGCGCAAGGCCGACGATGATCCGAATAGGGACCTGGGGCCGGTCATCGCCGCCGTCGACGCCGCGCGCGCGCTCGGTGCCGACATCGACGCCCGCTGCCAGTCCCTGCGGAGGACGGCCGACACAGCCTCGGCGAGCTTGGCACAGTCGCTTTCGCGGCTGGCGCCGTGGAACGGCGGCGCCGCGACGCTCCTGGAGCTCCCCCGAATCGGACAGGCGGAGATTGATGAAGCGCGGACGGCGATGGCGAACCTCTCGGCCGAAGCCGAGCGGGAGACCGCCGACGCCGGCCGCGCCAGGGATGAGGCCGCGGCCCTATCCCTCCAAATGGAGCAGCTCGCCTCCGGGAACGCGATCTCCGCGGAGGAGATCCAGAGCGCGCGCACCGCCCGCAACGAACACTGGCGCCCGCTCCGCGACCACATCCTGGCTGCGGCGCCAGTCGCCGCGCCGGGCGAAGCTGTCACCGTCTTCGAAGCCACCTTGGCAGAGGCGGACCAGCTCAGTGACCTGCGGTTCGCGGCGGCCGACGAGTCGAGCCGCCTCGCCGACATGCAGAACCGGGTCGCGAAGCTCATGCTTGATGCGGAGCAGGCGGAGCTCCGCGCGAAGGGCGCGGAGGAGCGCGTCGACACCAAACGAAGCGCCTGGCGGGAGAGGCTGGAGGCGGCGGGCCATGTCGATATGGAGCCGACACGCCTTGTCGCCTGGAACGCCGCGAGGGACGTCTCCGAGGTGGCGTACGCCGCATCCGTCGCGGCGATGGCGGAAGCCGGGGCGGCCGACGTCCGCCGGGCCAAGGTGCGACAGGCACTCGCATCATGTCTCCCCGAAGGCGCCACGCTGCCGGATGCCTCGGAGATCGCGCCCATCCTGGCGATCGCCGAGCGACTGCGGGCCGACCTCGATGCGGCCGAGCAGCAGAGACGGCTCGACGAGGCCGCCGCGGCGCGTATCGAGCAGGACGCCGACACCCTCGGACGACGCAGGAAGCGACTTGAGGATGCCGCGGCCGACCGTGAAGCCCAGTGGCGCCAGCAGCTCGAACAGACCGGCCTCGACCTCGAGCTCGGGAACGCGACCGCCGCGCTCGACATACTCGAGGAGTTGCGCGTCGAGATCGAGGCGCTATCGGACCTGCAGGGACGGCTCGACGGGATGGAAAGGGACGCGGCCAGCCACGGCGCCAGGGTTCACGCGGCCGCCGACACCCTCGGCATCCCCGCGTCCGAAAATCCGGAGGAGCGGCTGACCGCGCTACGGAGCCGCCTGACCTCCGCGCGCGCCACGGCCAAAGTCATCGACGCACTGAAGGCCACCATGGAGGCCCGCAATGAAGAGGTGGCGGCCGAGGAGGCGAGGTTAGCGGCGGCCGTGGATTCCCTTAGGGGCC
Source organism: Asaia sp. As-1742 (assembly GCF_011753235.1). Taxonomy (NCBI): domain Bacteria; kingdom Pseudomonadati; phylum Pseudomonadota; class Alphaproteobacteria; order Acetobacterales; family Acetobacteraceae; genus Asaia; species Asaia sp. As-1742. The sequence continues at coordinate 10,265 of NZ_VWWA01000018.1, forward strand.
TGATGGAGGAGACGGGTTCGGAAGGCGTCGACGAGCTCGCGGCCGCTATCGCGCGATCTCGCGCGGTCAGAGCGCTCCGGGGGGCGGTCGCGGATGCTGAGACGGCGATCACGTCGGCAGGCGACGGCAAGGGTCTTGCGGAACTCCTCGGAACCCTCGACGGCGTCGATCCGGACGGTCTAGCGGCCAAGACGCAGACGCTCGCATCCCAACTGGCGGACTTAAATGCCGAGGTGGGTGCCGCAGCGGGCCGGCTCGGCGATGCACGGAGGGCGTTCGCCAATCTCGACCAGAAGGGAGAGAGCGCCATCGATGCTGCCACGGACGCGGGTCAGGCCCGCGCAGAGTTGGCGGTCCTTTCCGAGCAATACATCCTGAAGCGGGCCCAGGCGGTGACGCTGCGTTGGGCGATCGAGCGATATCGCGAGCAACATCAGGATCCGATGCTGCTCCGCGCCTCGGAGCTCTTCTCGATCCTGACGATCGGACGTTACGCGGCGCTGCGGATCGATAGCGACGCCGCCTCGCCGCGACTCCTCGGAGTCCGTAACGACGGCAGGACCGTCGTCGAGGTCGGCACCATGAGCGAGGGAACCACCGACCAGCTGTTCCTCGCCTTGCGCCTAGCCGCCGTCGAGCAGTCTGTCGCAGCGGGCGTGCGCCTGCCGTTCCTAGCCGACGATCTCTTCGTCAACTTCGATGACGACCGGTCCGAAGCGGGTTTTCGAGTGCTGGCAGAGCTCGCTAGGTCAACGCAGATTCTCTTCTTCACCCACCATCCCCATCTAGCGTCGATCGCGCGATCTGTGGTTGGGGCAGACATCCACTCGGAGTGTACTCTGGGGTGAGACCCGAGCCGCTAGCTTCGGGCCAGACGACATGAATGTCGGTCCGCAGCGGCGCGACGTCGGGCAGGATTGAGCGCAATGCCCCGGATGCCACCACATGCACGCGCCAGTCATTCGGGCAACCAGACGAGCCCAAACCCGGCGCTCGCCGCGGTCACGATGGAGTCGAGATCATCGAAGCGCAGCCGTGCTGGGGGCGTCACATCGCGCAGAGACCCGTCGGCTTGCGGAAATACCCAAGGGTGAACCCGTCCCGACCGGGCATAAATCACTGCGTCATGCCCGACGAAATCGCCCAGATCCGTCGGTAGGTCACGCCGATCGAGATAACTCGGGGCAGCGTAGAGCATCGTGCGTTGGCTCGATCAACGACTTGCCGATCGATATCGATGCCCGGATTTTTCATTGGCTGCAGGGGAGGCGACCGGATGACCATCCGGGCCTTTCGGATCTGGGGTTGTAAAGAGTCACATTGCAGTCGACCAAAAAAGCTTTCCATTTTTCAGTCGTTTAGCTACGCTGCCAGACGTTCAACGAACCCGCTGACAAGCAGCAGTTTTCTTCGGTTGCAGGCCCCCGCAACCAACGACGCTTGCGAATGACCATTCGCCACATTTCGCCGGGATCGTAGTGTGCGGTTCCCCGCAACCAACGATACTTGCGATACGAACGCATCAAGAACGCCACTGTCCGGATGGACCGTGGCGTTTTTCTTGTGCGCAGAAAACTGCAGGATTGCCGCCAGATCGCCACGTAGGATGATCGCCAGCTCGCCGTCGGCCGGCTGGAGCGTGATCTGTGAGACGAGTGTACGCAGGCGCTCGGCGGCCTCGGTCTTCGTCTCTTCGGCCTGAAGGCTCGCATAAAGAGACGCGATCCGCTGCCGGTAGATCTCCGCCATGTTCGGATGGAGAAGGGGAGGCGGCTTTTCGGTATTGGCAAGACGCTCTGTCACTACGGCCTTGCGTGCTTCCAACCGCTTCATGTCGTCGACGATTGTCTGGATTGGTCCGCCAGCCTTGAGCGCGGTTAGAAGTTTTGCAAGTTCACGATCGATGCGGGGCAGTTCTGCCCGCATGGCGACAAGGTCCGCGCCGTGCTCCATGCGCAGTCGGTTCACCTCACGGGTGAACTCGTTGCAGAACTCCTTGAACAGGTCCGGTTCCATCAGATGCGTGCGCAGCCCACTGAGGACCGATGCTTCGAGAGCGTCGCGACGGATGTTGAGCCGGTTATCGCATGTGCCCTTGTTGCGTGCTGTCGAGCAGCCGAGCAGATCCTTCGAGATCATGCTGTACCCGCCGCCACAGCAGCCGCAGCGGATCAGCCCGGCAAAGAGGTGGCGAGGACGGCGCCGGTCATTGAGGGCTTCGTTGCCCCGTTCCGGCTGGCTGAAGGTTGCTTCGGCCTGGCGGGCCTTTACGGCATCCCATAGATCCTGCTCGACGATCCGCAGTTCCGGCACCTCCTGGTTGACCCATTCGGATTCAGGATTGAGACGGGAGACGCGCTTGCCGGTATCGGGATCTTTCAGATATCGCAGCCGGTTCCAGACCAGACGGCCGACATACATCTCGTTGTTGAGGATGCCGGTGCCGCGTTCCCGATTGCCGTGAATGGTGGACGGTCCCCATTCGCGTCCCTGCGGACCAGGAACGCCTTCGCGGTTCAATTCCATGGCGATCGTGCGCGACGACTTGCCCCGCGTGTAATCGGTGAAGATCCGTGTGACCGTGCGGGCCTCTTCCTCGTTGATGGTCCGGTCGCCCCGGATGCGTTCGCCTTTCGCATCGAACTGGCGCACGACATCGTAGCCGTAGGAATTGCCGCCGCCGGACTTGCCGTCCTCGACGCGTCCGCGCAGGCCACGGCGCACCTTCTCGGCGAGGTCTTTGAGGAACAGGGCGTTCATCGTGCCCTTGAGGCCGATATGAAGGTGGGTGACGTCGCCCTCGGAGAGAGTGATGATCCGCACGCCGGCGAACGTCATCCGTTTGAACAGGCCGGCGATATCTTCCTGGTCGCGCGATAGGCGGTCCATGGCTTCGGCCACGATGATCGTGAAGCGGCCGCGCGTAGCGTCCTGGATCAGTTCCTGAATACCTGGGCGGAGCAGGGAAGCACCGGAGATGGCGCGGTCGGTGTAGCTGTCGACGATCGTCCAGCCCTGCTTTTCGGCGTGAAGCCGGCAGAGGCGCAACTGGTCCTCGATCGACGCATCGCGCTGGTTGTCGGATGAGTAGCGGGCGTAGAGCGCGACTTTCACAATCCCATCTCCCTAATCCTGGAGATCGCGTCGCCTCGCGGCCTCCACTTCAGCGTTGACGAAATCCCGTGCGGCCTGACGGGCCAGAAGCCGGACCAGACTGACCAGCCGCGGATCGGCTCCACTGCGTAATGGTGTCACGTTGGCGTCCGGGGCGTCGAGAACGAGCCGCACCTTGCCCGCTATCGTATCGCGTTGGCGTGCCATCTTCCCGTCCTTTCTACATGGACCTGTGAGTGGTTCTGACAGCACTGTGGAGGTCGGACCGGAAATGCGTGAACAGAAAAATGCGTGGAAACAGGGAGATGGATCGCAGGAAGAGGGCTTCGGGATAGTCGCGAACACGCGCGGCTATCGTGGTCGGCACTATCACAAGATGGTGATGGCGCGACTATAATAGTCGTAATTTGTCGTGGAGCGCATCGACTCGCGGATGTACTAAGGCAGATATAGCTTCCGTAAAGCCGTGTCCGTGCCATTCCGTGGAAGCGATCCGGCGTCTGGTGGGGCCGGAAGAGAGGAAGAGGGAAGTGGGGCTTTTCGTGACGGATTCAGGGGTGGGAGAGAGGCTTCTGCCCGTCCGTCACGGAGTGTCCTGCCATGGCGAGCGCCATCCAGAAAATCGCCCTCAATGCCTCCCGTGATATTCCCTTCAACAAGCTGGTGCTGTCGCAGTCCAATGTGCGGCGCGTGAAGTCCGGCCTGTCGATTGAGGAACTGGCCCGCGACATCGAACGCCGCGGCTTGCTTCAAAGCCTGAACGTCCGGCCCATTCTTGACGATGCCGGTGTCGAGACCGGTACCTATGAGGTGCCGGCCGGTGGTCGCCGCTTCCGCGCTCTCGAACTGCTGGTGAAGCAGAAGAAACTGGCGAAGACCGCCTCCGTACCCTGTGTCGTGCGCGAGGCCGGATCGGCCATTCTCGCCGAGGATGATTCTCTGGCGGAGAACGTCCAGCGCGTGGCCCTGCATCCGCTGGACCAGTTTCGCGCCTTTCGTGACATGCTGGAAAAGGGCATGTCCGAGGAGGAAATCGCTGCCGCGTTCTTCGTCGTGCCCACCGTGGTCAAACAGCGTCTGCGCCTGATGACCGTGTCCGACAAACTGCTCGATATCTACGAGCAGGATGGCATGAAGCTCGACCAGCTTATGGCCTTTTCGATCAGCGATGACCACACCCGTCAGGAGCAGGTCTGGGAGATTATTGCCCAGAGTCATAACCGCGAACCCTATCTGATCCGCCGCATGCTGACGGAAAAAACCGTGCGAGCCTCGGATCGCCGTGTCCGCTTCGTCGGGCTGGACGCCTATCTCGCTGCCGGTGGCCATGTCATGCGTGATCTGTTTGAGGCAGACGATGGCGGTTGGCTGCAGGATCCGACCCTGCTCGACCGATTGGTCATCGACAAGTTGCAGGAGGCGGCTGACCAGGTCCGCGCCGAAGGCTGGAAATGGGTCGAGACGGCGCTATCCTTTCCCTGGGGGCATACACGGCACTTCGCGGAGATTGATGGTGTGCCGGTGGTGCTTTCGGAAGAAGAAGCCGCGTGTCTGACCGCTCTGCACAGCGAGAAGGAAGCCATTGAGGCAGAATACGCGCAGGCGGATGAATTCCCCGAAGCGATCGATACCCGGCTGGGCAAAATCGAGCAGGCCATTGAGGCGCTGGAAGAACGCCCTGTGTCCTTCGATCCGATGGACATGCAGCGAGCCGGTGCCTTTGTCAGCCTAGATACCGACGGCACGTTGCTGGTCGAGCTGGGCTTCGTCCGGCCGGAAGATATGCCGGCGGAGCCCGAGGAGGCTCACGATGAGTCCGAGGGATATGATGAAGGAATTGTCCATGGCAGTGATGACGACGATGCCGACGAGGAAGGGATGAACGGCGCACCGGACATCGAGCCCGAAGAAGAAGACGGGTTGAAGCCGTTGTCCGACCGTCTGCTGACTGAACTGACAGCTTGGCGCACGCTGGCGCTGCGGGATGCGTTCGCCGGCAATCCCCACATCGCGCTGACGGAACTGCTGCACACGCTGGTGCGCGATCTTTACTGGCAGGTCTCGGGGGCGGACTGCCTAGAAGCTTATGTCCGGGAAATCCCGCTGCCGGTGCATTCCCCCGACATGTCGGGCAGCCCGCCGACTCATGCGCTGCGCCAGCGCAACGAGGGTTGGAAGCACGATCTGCCGGAGGATGAGGACGCGCTGTGGCGCTGGATCGACGGACTGGATGACACCAGCCGTCTGGCCCTGCTGGCGCATTGCCTGTCTTTCGGAATCAATGCGTTGCATGAATCGTCCCACGGTCCGTCCCAGGCACGCAGCGTCAGGGAGCGGCTTACACGAGCCGACCGCCTCGCCACTGCGCTTACGCTTGATCTGGTCGAAGCGGGCTGGCAGCCGACGGTGGAGAACTATCTGGGCCGCGTCACCAAGGCTCGTATTCTCGAAGCCGTACGCGAGGCGCGGGGAACTGAGGCCGCCGAGCGTATCGCACATCTGAAAAAGAACGACATGGCGCAGGCGGCCGAAAGGCTGCTTGAGGGCGCCGGCTGGCTGCCCGAGGCTCTGCGGACGGCGAACGTGCCGGAGCGAACTGAAAAGGAGGAAGGGGCGGCGCGTATGATCGATAGTCATGATGCGGTCGCAGCCGAGTGAGATCTGTCGATGAATATCAAGGGCGGCTTCCGGTCTTCGGGAGCCGCTTTTTGTATTGGACGAGACTGTATCCGGACACAGCCGTTGCAACGTACACCCGGGTTGGTGGCCGGTTGGAGTCAGTGACGGGTCGCCGGGTGCAGGTGTCGATCCGTCTCGAGTTTGAGGGCGGCCGCCCATAAGGGCGTTTTGGTATAGAAATCCCGTCTGCTGAAGCCGGTGCCTGTTCGGTGCTCGTTGAGCAGTCCTGCCCAGCACAGCGGTCGCAGGACATGGACGTAAAGACTGGCGGTCAGCTTGAAATCCCGGCGACGGATATCCTCTTCCTCGGCCCCGTAGAGAACCGAACACAGCCGCTCTTCGGTGACGGCAACCTGAGCTTCGATATTAATGACGTTGAGAAAGATATCCCAGTTGCCGAGCAGTGGCTCTTCGCTTCGGGTGTATGGACTGTGGTCGATGACAAAGAGAAGATGGGTCGTCAACAGCATCCAGAGCCGGGCTGGCTCCGATCTGAGCTTTCTCGCCAGGTCGGTCAGTCGCAGGGTTCCCTTGAAATGCCTTGCGAGCTTCGCACTGAGCAGAACCTCATGCAGGATCACCAGCGGCGGAAAATCGTGTTCATTGAGAACTTTGTTGACGGCATAGAGATCCTCGACCGTATAGCCGGGCCAGTCAAATGCCTCAGCGGCCCATGTGCCAAAATAGCGTTTCAGTGCCTTGGTGGGTGTGAGGCCGATCGGGCCGTTTTCCTCAATATAGCCGATCGTAAGCAGCGCAGCCTTCAGGATGAGGGCATGCGACAGGGGAAGGTCGTTGTCGGGTGAACGAAACGGATTCATCGCATAGACAATGAACCAGGCAGGTGCGAGTTGCCAGCCTGGCTTGGTGACGCAGGGGCGATCTCCGTCCCGCGCCCTTCATTGTAATGTCGGTTATCGCCTCCTTTCGGACGTAAGAGGGAAGGAACCGCTTTCCACATAGCGGACATCCTCCCACGGCGCCGAAAGTGTCTTCCATCCCTTGATCCGCGCCCTTGCCTCGGCAAGCAATCGCGTATGCACACGCCCGTACTTCTGGCCTTTCTGCTCACGTTCTCAGCGATGTTTGGCGTCATCAATCACTGCACGCGGCACCTGCCGACCACGATCGGCACGCTAGTCTTCGCGATGTCGACCTCGCTGTTGCTGATGGTCGCCGAAGTGCACTGGCTTCAGCGAGGCAAGGTCGCCGTGCAACTGCACCGGTATCAGATTATTGCAAGGTGAAGGAACTGATTGAATGCCGTCTGGTCATACGAGGCAAAGGGTGGGCCGTTACGAAACCCGTGTCGCCGATAAAGCGCTAGAGCCGGCTCAAAGGCAGGTCCGCTTCCCGTCTCGAGGCTGAGACGCTTGACATCGCGGCGTTTCGCTTCGGCGATAATGACGTCAAGAAGGCATGCGGCCGCACCCTGGCGCAGGAAGTCAGGATGGGTGCGCATCGACTTCACCTCGGCGCCGCCGTTCTGCAGCATCTTGAGCGCGCCGACGCTCGCTACCCGTCCGTTACGGCGTGCCGTCCACACTGTGACCTCGGGCACTTGCAGCCCGGATAAGTCGAGAGCGAAGACGCTTCCCGGCGGAGAATCTGCATGCATTCCGGCCAGATGCAGCGCGAGTAGCTGTCGGGTGTCCTCGCCGCTCAGGTCGTCTTCGATGATGTCGAACATAGCTTTCTTTCGGTTGCGCGTAAGACGCGAGGGTTGGCGTTTGCGATCTGATCGCTGGGCATCGGCAGCGCGGCCAGGGCGCGGTCGTCAAACGACATCGGATCGGCGTGCGTGACGACATTCTCCACGAAGTTGCGAAGTTGCCCGCCGCGCACAGGATTAGGAGCCGTGACGAGCATGCATGTCGCCGCGGTGCGATCCTGCCCATCGGACACGAAGACGGAGAGCCTCGATCGCGCCAAGGTCTCGCGCCATATGCGTTCGGCCTGCGGGTAAGGCTCGACGGCGCGGCTGACCTCGGACGTGGCGAACAGCGCCAGGAGCGACGGTAGTCCGGTGAGCAGGGCAAGGCGGGCTGTTGGCATCCTATGTTGCTGCTCGGGACGGCTGTGGGAGCGGGCTCCTGACCAGCGGCAGCAATCGGGAGTCCTCCAACGCGGCGGTTCGATGCCCGATGCCGGCAAGATAGGGCTCATGGCTCGCGAACTTGAGGAACGCCTGGACGGAGCTTTGGCGCACGAGCATCACGCGATCCCAGCGCTCTTCTTCCGGCCCGATCAGGAAAGAGCCGCCTTCGCCGAGGAACAGGACCGTGCCGCCGGCCTCAGTCAGGAACGGAAGGGTATGTCGGACATAAAGGTCGTAGGCCTCGGCGCCGCTGATCGGATGGGCGGGCGCCAGTTCGGGGTGGGCGGAGTAGTCCGCCACTTCCCGCAGCCGCAGCAGGTTCAGCATGACGACCTCCCCGGCGATGTCACGCGTGAAAAAGTCGCGCCCCGCTTGCGGGCTCGGTTTTAGGAATGTTTGCAAAGGTCGGCTTCCCCCTCGTGGTCATCGTTTGCGTCGTGCGTTCCCTTCGCGCCGATGGAGCGGACAAGCTCGCTCAGGTGAGATCGGTCGTTGTCGGAGGCTGGGCGAGCTTCAGGGCGTAACGCCTGACATCGATCGGCCAGGACGCCATGCGATCAGCAAAACCCTGCTCGTTACCGGCGAAGAGGCTCCGGGTTGCCTCCTCGAAACCAGGCAGGTCCCCCGCCATTGCGTGCAGGAACCGATATGCCGCCTCGCGCGCAGCCTTCCTCTGTGTTCGGCCGCAATCCAGACGTCGCGCTTCATCGATGAGCCGGCGAAGAGCTTGGGAGGCCCCTCCAGACTGCGTACCAAGCCACTCCCAATGACGAGGCAGTAGCGTCACCTCGCGGGCAACGACACCCAGTCTGGGACGCCCGCGACTTCGAGGCTCGTCCTCACCTTTGGGGGCGGTCTGAGGCCGCTTGGAGCGTGTAGCCTCCCTCGCCTGATCGGCGAGGCGACGCACGATCTCGGCAGTCGTTCCACGGAGGTCGAGATCGATGACCGCACCCGTCTCGTCGTCGAAGACGAGGATCGGGAGGTCGGACCGGTTCGGTTCCTCTGCCTTGACCCCAAGCGCCACGTCGACGAGCGAGCCTTGGGCAATCCGCTGGGTTCCAGCGAACGCGGTACACGGCTTGGTCAGATGATCAGACATCGCGATCCCTCGAAGTGATGCCCGATAATGACCTGGGCACAAGGATTGAGTCAATAACACCCGGATGATAATCACGTCGCTGCGTCGGATCGCTGTCCCTGCGCCGATATTCAGCCTGGAGAGACCGGTGAGAAACAACCAACGGAAGGCGGCGATCAGCGCCTACAAGGAGCGCAAGATCGCAGCTGGCATCTTCGCCATCCGATGCAATCCGACCGGAGCCGTCTGGGTCGGCAAGGCGCCCGATCTGGCGACCATTCAGAACCGGATATGGTTCGAACTGCGCCAGGGCAACAGCCGTCATGCTTCGCTCCAGCAAGCGTGGCGTGACCATGGCCCGGAGGCTCTCTCCTTCGAGATCATCGAGCGCCGGGAAGAGGAGGATGTTGCCTATGTCCGCGCGCGTCTCCTGCAGGCGCGACTGGATCATCATGCAGCAGATCTCGGGGCGGAGCGTCTCTGATGGCTGGAAACCGCATTCATGTCCGGGATGCAGGCGCCTCTGCCATCACCTTGGCCTATGAGAGCTTCGGCGCCGAGGCGGCGGACGCGATCCTCCTCGTGTCGGGCCTCGGAACACAGATGATCCGCTGGACCGCCCCCTTCTGCCGGGCGTTGGCGGCGCGGGGCTACCGCGTCATCCGCTTCGACAATCGGGACAGCGGCCAATCCAGCCATTTCGCCCAACACGGCCCGGTCGATTTCGGGCAGCTCGTGTCGCGTCTCATGTCCGGACAGGGTGTCGAGGTCGCCTATACGCTCGACGACATGGCGGACGACTCGCTCGCCCTTCTGGACGTGCTGTCCATCCGGCGTGCCCATGTCGTGGGACGGTCGATGGGCGGCATGATCGCGCAGATCCTGGCGAGCGAGCATCCGTCGCGCGTCGCGTCCCTGACGACGATCATGTCGGCGACCGGCAATCCTGCCATGCCGCCAGCCGAGCCCGACGTGATGGCGATGCTGACGCGGCCTGGCGCCGATCCCGCCGTCGATCCGGCGGCCTTCATCGAGCAAGGCGCACGCTTCGCCCGCCGTATCGCCGGCTCCGCTTATCCGTTCGACGCGGAAGACTGCCGCAGCCTGCTCCGGCAGGAGTTGGAGCGCGGGCATGTCGCCGGGGGCACGGTCGACAACTTGCCGCGATCACCGTTGCAGGTGATCGTCGAAGGCGGCTCGCGACGATCGCAGTACCGACTCTCGTCGTGCATGGTCTGGACGATCCGCTCGTCCCGCCGACCTGCGGCGAAGACACGGCACAATCGATCCCGAATGCGGAATGGATGCCGGTGGCGGGAATGGGTCATGATATCCCGGCGCCTCTTCACAGCACGATCATCGACGCGATTGAACGCACCGCGCGCCGCGGCAATGCTGCCTGAGACCGCTCAAGCGGGTCGTTCATATCGGTTTCGACCCATGCTGCAAGCTCATGCATGGGTATCGGGCGCAAGCGCGAATTTCCTAGGAGCGGGGCTGTCGCTCGGGCGGCGGCGTGACGGAAGTCCGCGTAAAACCCCAGAGCAGGAGGCCTGTCAGGCCGAACAGAGCGCCCAGCACCGATACGCCCGACCAGCCGGCGTGGGCGTACATGGTCGTGGCGCCGATCGCGCCGAGGCCACTGCCGGCGGAATAGAAGGTCATGTAGCCGCCGATCAGCCGGCTGCCGACCTCCGGGTGCCGGGCGAGGATGATGCTCTGGCTGGAAACGTGAGCCGCCTGCACGGCGAAGTCGAGCAGGATCACGCCGGCAACGAGCGCGGGAATGGAGTGCGGCAGGAGGGCGATCGGGCCCCAGGACGCGAGAAGGAGCGTGAGCGCCAGACCTGTGACCCTCTGGGCGAGGCCGCGATCGGCGAGCCGGCCCGCAGCCGATGCCGCGAGCGCCCCTGCGATGCCGACGAGGCCGAACAAGCCGATTTCGGTGTGCGAATAGCCGAAGGGTGGCGCGCCGAGCGGCAGCACCAGCGCCGTCCAGAAGGCGCTGAACGATGCGAAGACGAGGAACGCTAGCAGGCCCCGCACCAACAGCACCCGATCGTGCAGGAACAGGAGCGGGACCGAACGGAGCGTTGCGGCATAGCCCTCACCGCTTCCAGAGGTCCTCCGCCGCGGCAGGGTTCGCGCCATGAGGCCGACCATGGCCAGCGTGAGGATGGCGGACGCGACATAAACGGCGCGCCAGCCGCCGAGATCGGCGAGCGCTCCGGCGACGAAGCGCGCGCAGAGGATGCCGATCACGATGCCGGTCGTCACCATGCCGACCGCGCGGCCACGTTGGTCCGGAGGCACCAATGCCGCGGCGAAGGCGACCAGCACCTGTGCGACGACAGCCATCAGACCGATGGCGATCATGCCAGCGAACAGCATGGTTTCGGTGCGCGCCATCGCAACCACGCTGAGCGCAAGGGTCGTGATCAGCCCTTGCGCCAGGATCAGCCGGCGGCGGTCGATGTGGTCGCCGAGCGGCACGATGAAAATCAGCCCCAGCCAGTAGCCGAGCTGCGTGAGTGCCACCACCAAGCCGATCACTGCAGGGTCGATGCCGAGGGACTCGGACATGGATCCGAGAAGGGGCTGCGCCGCATAGACGTTGCCGACAGCAAGGCCGGCCGCGATTGCCAGGATCGGGATGGTCCGCCGTGGCGATGGCGCGGGCCGCATTCTCCTGGCTTCCGCTCCGTTTGGCTCTGCCATCCTGTTGCTCCTCCCATCTCATGGTTCGATATCAAGACCACTTGCCATACCGCGGATCCAGTTCTAAGTTCGAACCAGATAGGGCATGGGAGGATGTGGCCCGCAATGGTGAAGCGCATGAGCCTGGCGAAGGCTGAATGTCCCGTGGCGCGGGCGCTCGACGTCATCGGCGACTGGTGGTCGCTGCTGATCATCCGTGACGCCTTCGATGGCGCGCGCCGGTTCGGCGCGTTTCAGGAGAGCCTCGGCGTCTCGAAGGGCGTCTTGGCCGTGCGCCTGCGCGACCTGACTGACCGCGGCATCTTCGAGAGCGCGCCGGCGTCCGACGGCACGGCCTATCGGGAGTATGTCCTGACCAAAAAGGGACGCGGTCTGTTCCTCGTCATCGTAGCCCTGCGGCAATGGGGCGAGGTGCACCTCTACCAAGCGCATGAACCTCGATCCGCGCTGGTGGACGTGGAGGCGGACACGCCGGTCGCGGCGCTGGGCCTTCGCTCGGCCGGTGGTCGCTTGCTCGACTGGAGCGACACGCGTGTGCGGAAAGTCCGCGAGACGGAAACGAATGAAACAGTTGTAAGGGGATGACATGCAAGAACTCGATCTGATTGCCGACGCGGATACGCGTGCCCGGACCTATCTCGCAGGCATCGAGGACCGACGTCCGTTTCCGGATCAGGCAGCGCGCGATGGGCTTGCCGTCTTCGCCGAAAGGTTCCCGGAGCAAGGGCATGATGCCGCCGAAACGCTGCGGTTGCTCGATCGTCATGGCTCGCCGGCGACGACGGCGTCGAATGGCCCACGCTATTTCGGCTTCGTGATCGGCGCGGCGCTGCCGGCCGCGGCGGCGGCCGAGCGGCTGATGCTCGCCTGGGACCAGTGTGCCTCGTCTTATGACAACTCGCCGGTCGCCGCGACGCTCGAGAAGATCGCTGCCGACTGGCTCCTCGACGTGCTCGACCTGCCACGCGAGAGCGGCGTCGGCTTCGGCACAAGTGCGACGGCCTGCACGCTGGCCTGTCTCTCAGTTGCGCGGCGGGCGCTCCTTGCGCGGCACGGGTGGGACTTCGATGAGGACGGCCTCGTCGGGGCTCCCGAGATCAAGGTCGTGGTTTCCGAGACCGTCCACGTCACGGTGAAGAAGGCGCTGCGCCTCCTTGGCTTCGGCACCGGCCGTCTGATCGTCGCGCCGGTCGACCCGCACGGTCGGATCGAGCCGGCCCAACTGCCCGCCCTCGACGATCGGACCATCCTGTGCCTGCAGGCGGGCGAGGTGAATACGGGCGAGTTCGACCCGTTCGCGCCTCTTGTCGAGGCGGCGCGCGCGGCGGGGGCGTGGGTGCATGTGGACGGTGCTTTCGGGCTCTGGGCACGTGCGTCTTCCCGACGGCCGCTCACCATTGGGATCGAGGGCGCCGACAGCTGGACGACGGACGGCCACAAATGGCTGAACACACCCTATGACGGTGCGGTCGCGATCTGCCGCGACGCCAGCACGCTGGCGGAAACCATGAAGGCCGACGCGGCCTATTCGAGCGCCACGCGCGACGCGCAGAAAAATATGACGCTGGAATTCTCGCGCCGGGCGCGCGGCATCCCGATCTGGGCGGCGCTGCGAACGCTTGGCCGCAACGGCGTCGCAAACCTAGTCGACCGACACTGTGAGGAGGCGGCTTGGTTGGCGGATCGCTTGCGCGACGATGGCTTCGACATCCTGAACCGAGTGGTGCTCAATCAGGTGTTGGTGCGTTGCGGCGATGATGCCAACACCGCCCGGGTCCGGCAATCGGTGCTGGACACCGGGGCCGGCTGGTTCGGGATGACGGTATGGCAAGGGCGCCCCGCATTCCGCCTGAGCCTCTCCTCCTGGCGTACAGGGCACGAAGATGTCGTGCGCCTTGCTGACGCGCTGATCGCGGCGACCAAGATCTGAAGGCCCGGAACCGCCACCATCGCATGCCCCGGCGGCCTGCTATGAGCGACTTTTGCGACCACCACTCCCGCCCCGGGTCGGTTTACGCGAAGCAGGACGGGCTACACAGGATCGAGTCATCGAGCTGTCCCGAGGGCAGTCCCGGCGACAATAGGAGACAGCTTTGAAGCGGAATATCGGCAACACCGAGCATTACACCTGGGGAGCGAATTGCGAAGGATGGATTCTCGCGCCTTCGCAGGACATGATGGTCATCGAAGAGAAGATGCCGGCTGGGACGAGCGAATGTAGGCATGTTCATCTCACAGCCCGGTAGTTCTTCTACGTGCTGGCCGGCGAACTCACGATGGAGTTGGATGGCGTCAGCCATATCGTTACATCAGGCTCAGGCATCGAAATCCCTCCGCATGCCCGCCATCAGGCACGCAACGAGAGTACCCTCGATGTCCGGTTTCTCGTCGTGTCCAGCCCGTCAACCCGTGGCGACCGGATCGACCTTGATGAAGAGCAAATTATACCTGCTGGTTAGCTTTCAGTGGCATCCGTGCTCTCTCACATAATAGAATGCCCGCGCCTGCCCGAAATTCGATTCTGACAGGAAAGCTCGGGCTATTTCCAATCGGGAATACGGTTTGCTCCTTTCCTTTGCCATCTGGGGCGACATCGATAGCGGATGACCGAAACAATCCGAATTGCGACCTCGGCAGACGCCGATGCCGTCACCACGGTCACACGAGCAGCCTATGCCAAATGGGTGCCGTTGATAGGTCGCGAGCCTCTACCTATGAAAGCCGACCACGCCGCCCATATCAGGGATCATCGTGCCGACCTGCTGCTGGTAGGTGATGAAGTGGCTGCTTTGGTGGAGATCATTCAGCGTCACGATGATCTGCTGATCGAAAATGTTGCTGTCGCTCCGCTTTTTCAGAAAAGGGGCTACGGCAGGAGAATGGTCGCACATGCGGAGCGTTTGGCAGCAGAGGCTGGTTTTAAGGCAGTCAGGCTCTACACGAATGCGAAGTTCGAGGAGAACATACGCCTCTATAACTCGCTAGGATATGAGATGGAGCGAGAAGAGGCCATAAACGACGGCATCCTCGTCCACATGGTCAAGATCATCAACTGAGGCCAGGTCGGGGCGACCCTTTAGTTCAGTCTGGTTCCTCAGTCGCGCGCCGCCATGACCGCCGCGGCTCCTCCAAGTGTCAAAGCACTGATCCTATTCGCCAGCCGATACAGTAGGCGGGGTGCGGCGGAAGTCGCGCGCCTCGTGAGCTAGGATGGTCCACGTAAGTTCAATCGCAGCCAGCGTAAGGAGCGTCATTGCTCCGCTCCCTAGCCGCCAGCAGGAGCTACAGGCGAGGGTAAGCAATGTAGATCAACGGCGTGTCTCAGTCGCCATTCTGACGGCCAAGCCTGCCAGAACCGTGCCCATCACCCAACGCTGGACCAGCGCGAACGTCGGGCGCTGCGTGAGGAACACGGCGATGGAAGCGGCAGACACCGCGATCTTCGGGTTCAGGAGGTTAGTCAGAAAGCCTATGAGCGTCAGCTTGCTTGGGCTGTCCTTCGGCAAGTCCTCCACCTGGAAAGGCGAACGCCCGCCGGGGCGCACCGCCTGCCAGGCTAACCATAGCAGGTAGAGGGCACCGGCAATGCGGATGGTATCGTAGGCGTAGGGCACGGCCAGCACGAGCGCGGTGATGCCGAAGGCGGCGCACAGCATGTAGAACACGAAGCCAAGCGCAACGCCGCCGAGCGAGATCAGGCCGGCGGTCCTGCCCTGACAGATGGATCGCGATATGAGGTAGACCATGTTCGGCCCCCGCGTCAGGACCATGCCAAGGGCGATTGCGGCAAAGGTCAGCAAGCTTTCAAGTTCGGGCATCCACTTTCTCCGTATCAAAAGGATGCCCAGACGCGCGGCCGATGACCCTCGCCCTTCCCGATGGGACTCCATCTTTCAGCGTCGGTCGCGCGAAGCTCCGGACGATAACGATGGTTGCTGCGATCTGTAAAGATGGACAGTCTATGAGTGCATCGAGCGGCGCTTCTTCTCGCGTTGGCCGAGTTTCGAGAACGCCAAGCCGTTCCCGTTTCAGCATCCAAATTGGCATGGAGCTAGCGTACCCACTCATCCATCCGCCATTTAGGAAGCGTGCAAGCACTTCAGTAAACTTGCTGCTCCAGCCCGCCTTTACCTCCTGCCGTCAAATGCCAGCCGAGCTGCCAATCCGACAAAAACTGTTCCGAGAAACCACTGAGATACCCGCCGAAAACGGCTTGCACCCGACATAGCACGCCTGATTCTAGTGGCAGTCAGGATAACGATCCCGTTTACAACAAAGCCAACGATGTTCAGCACTGTAGCAAGTACGAGGATTTGAGCGGCTACCAAGCCATGCTCTGGTCTTACAAACTGCGGGAAAAGCGCTAGAACAAATAGAGCCATTTTTGGGTTTAAAACGTTCGTAATGAGACCCTGACGAAATATCGCGATATTCGAATACCGCGATGCCTCTACGTTTGCCGGCACAGTGCCGAGGCTGGACCGAAATGCCTGCCATGCCAAATACAACAAATAGGCTGCACCCGCATATCGCACGGCATCATAAGCGATCGGAACAATCAAGAAGAGTTGTGAAAGACCGAGAGCCGCGGCGATAGCATGACAATAGGTTCCCGCTTGAATACCAGCGAGCGATGCGAAACCGGCCGGTCGCCCTTGGCTGACACTGCGCGTTGCAATGAGCAGCATGTCAGGGCCGGGCGTCGCAGCCAGCGCAAGGCACGCAAGAGAGAACAGGGCAAGGGTGGAAAGGTCCGGCATCATGGTTCTCCAATCATCCGGACACTCAATCTAGCCGACGCGATCGATTCTGCAAAGACCAACGCGTCGACGCTGATCGGACGCGCAGCTCGCCTGTCTGCACGCGTAGGTCAGCGAGCGGATTTTTCCATTTCTCGATTATTCGCAGTAAGCTCGCGCGGAGGGCGTTCTCGTCGACCGTCATTCCTGCCAGCGGATCCGGGATCGCTGACGTTTGCAACGCTGGAAGAGCAACAGTACATGGCCCAATTGTATTACCGCAAGGCTGCGTCCTCGGATGTCCCTGCCATCATTGCACTTCTGTCGGACGACGTACTCGGCGCTACGCGAGAGCATATCGGCACCTCGTTGGATGCCCGTTATGCAGCGGCGTTCGCGGAAATCGACGCTGACCCCAATCAGTTCCTGTGCGTCGTCGAGGATGACACAGTTGTCGTGGGCACGCTGCAATTGACGTTCATCCGGGGCCTTTCGCACTCGGGGGCGCTGCGCGGGCAAATCGAGTCTGTGCGCGTCGCCTCGGATCGCCGTGGCAAGGGGATCGGGGCGGCCATGTTTCTCTGGGCAATCGGGGAATGCCGTGCCCGTGGATGCGTGATCGTGCAGCTTACGACGGACAGGACGCGTAGCGACGCGCACCGCTTCTACGACCGACTTGGTTTCCGCGACACGCATCTGGGATACAAGCTCAAGCTTTAGTCGCTTCATCGGCGCGATCGTCCGCTCGGTGCGCCGTATCGACACGACCTTACGCCAAGAAAGGCCATCCATGCCTCCCATCCTCCTCATCCACGGGCTGTTCGGCTCGCTGAGCGCGCCGGCTATCGTCTCCGCCTTTGGCGATACCCGCGTTCTCGCTCCCGACCTGATCGGCTACGGCGTTCATCGCGAGGGGGCGCCCGAGGCGTGGACGCTTCAGGACCAAGCCGATCATGTCGCCGCCTGGCTGCGCGAACGGGCGCGCGAGCCGGTGAATGTGGTCGGCCACTCCGTGGGCGGCGCGGTCGGTGTCCTGTTCGCGCGTCGCCATCCCGAACTCGCCCGCTCGCTGACCAGCGTCGAAGGCAATCTGACACTCGGCGATGCCTTCTGGTCGCGGCGGATCGCAGATCGGCCGTTCGCGGAGGTCGCGGCGGAAATCGCCGGGTTTCGGGCCAACATCGCGGGATGGCTCGCGCGATCCGGCGTGCCACCGACGCCCTCCAATTTCGCCACGGCGGCCGACTGGCTCGACAACCAGCCGGCGTCCACGATCCGGGCCCAGGCCAGGGCCGTCGTCGCCGCGACGGGCGATGCCGCCTACCTCGAAGACCTGCGCGCGCTGATAGCATCGGGATTGCCAATCCACCTTCTCGCCGGCGCCCGTTCCCGGGACGGCTGGAGCGTCCCGGACTGGCTGTCGCGCGCGGCCGCGACCGAAACAGTCATCCCTGAGACGGGTCATCTCATGATGCTCGAGCAGCCCGAACGCTTCGCCACAACGGTGCTGACGAACCTTGCGGCGCACTGAATTAGAGAGGCTCAGATAGCTTGGGCGATCACGGAAAGCAGATGGCGTTCATGATAGAAGCAAGAGGATAAATACGGGGTGGCAGGACTGATCTGATCGACAAAACATCCTTAATCGACATCAAGCCGGTCATGCGCGAGTTTTTTCCTCTCAGCGATGTTAGGCGACCGGAATGGGTACCCGAACTTCTGGCTGCTTACTGGTAACGGGGATCCCGTTTCACGACCCTTGTTGAGAAACGAGAATGGACCTTGCTCTCCTTCGATAGGTATCCCGCCGATCACCGTAGTTTTTTGCTATATAGTTGGCGACGGGCGCCACGGACATGCCGGGGCTGGCCCGCAGCCATACGGTGAGGGGGCGGCAATCGACCTGCATGCGCCACGACAGCCCTTTGCGGGACCTGATCCGCCTGCCGCACGGTTTCGCTATCCCTTGGAACGCAAGGGTGAGCATTCTGAGGATCATCTCGGAGGCTGGAGACCGTGAGAGGTCTCGTCCTAACCCTCAATCGACATGAGATAAACATTTGCTTTCATCTGTAGTGCGTGGAAAGTGGACCGGCTAAAATCTACCCCCTTTTACCCGATCAAGAGGCGCACCCGCTCGCGAACGGCTTCAAGCTCGATACCCGTAACCCTACCCTTCATTTTGGCGTGGCGAACTCGCCAGTCGAGGCTCCTAACCTGATCAGACAGCACGACGCTCGCAGGCTGGCCCTGGAGTGGAACTTCGAACGGGTAGCCTTTGATGCGCGTCGTCGTCGGACAGCAGACGATCATTCCTGACTTCGTGTTGTAGGAAGCAGGCGACAGCACCACGGCAGGACGGTGCCCCGCCTGCTCACGACCTGCCTGAGGATCAAACTCGAGCCATACGATGTCCCCGCAGTCCGGCACCCATTCCGGCATCACCAGACCTCGCCGCCGGTCGAAGGCCCGAAGTCCATCTCTCCGTGGCGGTTTTCGTCCGTAATTGCCGCCGTCAGGCTTTCCAGAGAAAGGCGTTCCCGACGAAGGGGCTGGATGATAATCCGCCCATCTTCCTCCCGGACATCGACAGGCTGGTCGATCTGAAGCTGAACGGCTTCGAGAATGCTCGTCGGCAGACGAATGGCGGCGCTATTGCCCCACCTGCGTACGGTCCCTTGCATGAGATTATCTCCATGTATCTACCTGGTAGATACGTCAAATCTACCTAACCCGCAACACAAAGTGCTTACGACGTCCGCTTCGCCCAAATTTTTCCCGAAAGCCGACTTTCGGCTCCTCCCCCAATTGCAGTCGTGATTTTCGGTAGGTGACGGGAACGTCGTGCTCCGGGATGAAGGACTGGGCGTTTTTTGCGGTTGGATGGGATCCCGCGTGAGAAGTGGTGATCCGAGGAAGAGGGTGGCTTCGCCTTTGGTGCCGAATAACCGGCATCAGAGGAGAGTTTTCCATGACCACGACCACCATCCTGTCCCCGGCGTCCCGTGGCGCCGCGTCCGGTGGCTTCCGGATCGATCCTTCGCGCGGGGAGCGCAATGCTCGCGTCTCGTCTGAATGGTTTTCCCGCCCCGATGACGAGCGCTACCTGTCCCTTTCCGACTTGCATGCCGCCACGCTTGCCCGTGCGGATCGCGCCACGGCCCGCACGGTGGAAAGCCGCGGTATTCGCGTCGAGGCCTCGCGCGATAATGCCGAACGCCTGACGCTGACCGTGCCGGGACAGAATGATCCGATCGCCCCCACGCACTGGTCGTTTGGCCAGATGTGCAGCCTTGTCGGGGCACCTTCATCTTATCTGCGTAACCTTCCGGCTCCACTGGCGGCGATCAACCTGCAGCACGGCCTGCTGTCGCACCGGGCCGAACTGGTAAAAACCCTGGAGACGGAAGACGGTCGGGTGGAACTGCGCGCCGTAACCGGTCCGGATTACGGCCGCATCTGGGACCATGAACTGGTGGGCGCGGTGAGGAAGATCGCCGGTGACGGCACAGGCGATACAAACTGGAAGGTGCCTGGCGTCATCGACTGGGCCACTATGACCCATAATCCCTATGTGGATATCACCAAAGAAACCACGACGCTCTACGCATCGGATCGTGACGTGTTCCTGTTTCTGGTCGACGACACGCACCCGATCGAGGCTGGACGGCTGCCCAACGGCGACCCCGATCTCTATTTCCGGGGTTTCTATGCGTGGAATTCCGAAGTCGGCAGTAAAAGTCTTGGTATTGCGTCATTCTATCTGCGCGGGGTGTGCCAGAACAGGATGTTGTGGGGCGTGGAAAATTTCGAACAGATCACGATCCGGCATAGCAAGTTTGCAGCATCCCGTTTCGTGCATCAGGCGACACCGGCCTTGCGGAATTTTGCCACGGCCAGCCCGACGTCGTTTGTCTCCGGCATTCAGGCCTCGCGTCGGACACTCGTTGCGAAGACCGATGACGATCGGGAAACCTTCCTGCGGCGTCGCGGGTTCTCGAAACCGGAAACCGCGAAGATCATCGAGACGGTGTTGAACGAGGAGGGACGCAAGCCCGAGAGCGTGTTCGATTTTGTGCAGGGAATTACCGCACTGGCGCGGACGAAGGCCAATCAGGACACTCGGCTGGATCTGGAAGAGAAGGCCCGCAGGCTGATGGAGCGGGCTTCCTGAAAGCCGACTGTATGCTTTTCCACTAATACGTTTTTACGAGCCTGGCCACTGCGCCGGGCTTTTTCGTTTCGGGAGTTTTTCCGATGGCTGATTTCTTCACGCATTTTTCCTGCATGCTCGATGTAGGCACCGTGGGCAATGCCGCAAAGGCGCTCGATCTCTACAATGCGTTCATGGACGAACTGGCGGCGGAAGACCCGCCCTCTGACGGGTTCCGGCTTTCCGTAGAACCGGAATATGGTGGCACCAAGCTCTGGATGCGCGATGACGTGACCGGTGATCCGCAGCAGATCGTGGAATTCGTGCTACGCTGCGCACGGACATTCCGGCTGCGGGGCCGATGGGGGTTCCAGTGGGCCAATACGGCCTCACGTCCCGGGATCGGCGCCTTCAGCGGCGGCGCGCATCTGCTCGACCTTGGCAGGCGCAGGACGATTTCATGGACGACCACCGATCGTTGGCTGGAGATCGCCCTCGACGGAGGCGATCCCGAAACAGGAGGGCAAGGGTAATGGCCTCGCATGATGCAGGCGATCTCGCCCGCCGTCTGGCGGAGAACGCAGAGGCGGTGTGCCGGCGGTATCTGTCCGCTGGTCGCCGTCACGGCAATTACTGGCTGGTCGGTGATGTGCGCAACACGCCGGGGCGGTCGCTGTTTGTCCGGCTGTACGACACCGCCAACGGCAGGGCCGGAAAATGGACCGACGCGCAGTCCGGCGAGCATGGCGACCTGCTCGACGTGATCCGCGAAAGCCTCGGCCTGGTGGATTTCCACGACGTGGCCGACGAGGCGCGCGCCTTCCTCAGCCTGCCGCGCCCCGATCCGGTACCGCTGTCGCGGGATCGTCTGGTTCAGGAACGTGGACCTGCCAGCTCTTCCGAGGCCGCGCGTCGGCTCTGGGCCATGTCCGGACCGATCGCGGGCACGTCAGTAGAAGCGTATCTCCGCAGACGTGACATGACGCTTTTGCACGGAAGCGGAGCCCTGCGCTTCCATCCACGCTGCTTTTACCGCCCGGATAAGGACAGTTCGACTGAGACCTGGCCCGCCTTGATCGCTGCTGTGACCGACCTCGACGGCATTGTGACCGGGGTGCATCGCACTTGGCTGGCGCGGGACGGAAAGGGCAAGGCACCTGTCGCCATGCCCCGTCGGGC
>NZ_VWWA01000019.1:0-28323 GCF_011753235.1 Asaia sp. As-1742
TTTCGCACGTCGACTGAAGACGCTCCGGGGCCTCACGCCATACGAATTCGTTTGCCAGCAATGGCAGCACGAGCCATCAAGATTCACGCAAAACCCGCACCATCAAAACCCGGGACCAAACATCTAGCTGGCTTGCACCGATTGCAGCGCGTCATAGGCCGCGATCTTTTCCCGCACGATCGGAAGAAGCTCACGCCCATAAAGCTCAGCATCGCCAAGGGGGTCAAAGCCGCGGATGAGGAAATGATCGACGCCCAGACGATAATATTCGAGCATGGATTCAGCTACTTGCTCAGGCGTGCCGACCAGCCCGGTGGAATTGCCAGCCGCCCCCGTCAATTGGGCAACGCCGGTCCAGAGCCTCTCATCCTGACGCAGAGCAGAAGCCGTTTCCAGCAGACGGCGTGAGCCATCATTGGGCGGCGCATGATCGCGGATCGGCAAGCCCTGGCGAATGCGGGCTTCGCGCACGCGCTCAACGATCGACGCGGCCTTGCGCCAGGCTTCCTCCTCTGTGGCGGCAATGACCGGTCTGA
Source organism: Asaia sp. As-1742 (assembly GCF_011753235.1). Lineage (NCBI taxonomy): Bacteria > Pseudomonadati > Pseudomonadota > Alphaproteobacteria > Acetobacterales > Acetobacteraceae > Asaia > Asaia sp. As-1742. The sequence goes on from NZ_VWWA01000019.1 coordinate 537, forward strand.
GCGACAGCGAAAACCCCGGCGAGCGTCCATAACGGGCAGCCGAGGCCCGGACTCGGGTAATCGTCTCCCGGGTGGCAGACAATGTTTCTCCCCAAGTTGCGTAGACATCGGCATGACGCCCCGCCACTTCGATGGCTTCCGGGGACGTTCCACCGAAAAATACGGGTAAATGCTCTGGCTTTATGGCGCTCTGCGCCTTGCGTATCCGGTAAAAACGTCCGTCATGATTGAAGGGCGCGTCAGCCTGCCATTCCTGACGAAGAACATCGAGATATTCATCACTGCGCGCATAACGTTCGGCTTTGGTCGTGCCGACATCGCCGTCACGGGCCATTTCCTCATCCGCGCCACCGGTGATGATATGAACGGCTACGCGCCCGTTGGAGAGTTGGTCAAGTGTCGCGAGCTGCCGCGCCGCCAGTGTAGGCTGCGTGAAGCCGGGGCGATGAGCCACGAGAAAACCAAGCCTTGTGGTAAGGGCGGCGCCATAAGCCGCCACGATCTGGCTCTCCGGCGTGTTGGAACCGAACGGGATGAGAACCCGATCAAATCCCCCTTCTTCCTGCACACGCAGGGCACTACGCACGTAATCGAGGTCGAGGGCACGGTTACGCGTGCCCTGATCAACCTCCGAACTGTTGTTGAACCCGATATATCCGATGAATTTGACCGACATGGATCCTGACTCCGCAAAAGGATGCGACGTCATCCGAGCGCCAATTCAACATCAGGACAAACGAGTTAGGGTGTTAAGCTACTTCAGTTTTTCCAATGAATGCAGGTTTTGACGCGTGATCCCTCATCAAAGACGAAATTCGACGGAACCGTAAATCGTGCGCGGATCGTTGAAAGCCGCCGCATAATAAACCGGCACGCCTCCCCCCTGCACGAAGCTGAGGGTCTGAGGATAGCGATGGTCCAGCAGATTGCGGCCATTGACTGTCACCGTCCATCGGTGGTTGGCGCTCGTCCAGGCAGCAATTGCGTTGACATAGGTCTGGGCTGGCAGGCGTGTCTGGGCGTTGGTCAACGCATCGGTGAAGAGGCTCGATTGATAGGCAATATCTGCCCCGACCCGCCAGGCACCGGGCAGGCGAGGCACCGCGAAGCTGTAACTCGTGCCTGCATGCATCTGAAAACGGGGCGAATAGGGCAGCGGGCCACCCGCGCGCGGCGTGCCGTTGAGCGTCTGCCCATTAGCCAGTCGTGTCTGGCTGAAAGTACCGGCGAAGCTGTCGAGCTGGGCAAACAGCCAGGATGCCGTGCCGTTAATCTCCCAGCCTTTCGTGACCTGCGCCGTTGTCTCGAACTCGGCGCCGACAGAGTGACCCTTGCCCGCATTGTAGCGTCTCGTCAGGCCTGAGGCAGGGTCGAGTGTGGTCACCTGAATGTTCTGAAAATCGTTGTAGAAGATATCGGCATTCGCGGTCAGGATACCGGGTATCGGTCTCGTCTTCGCACCGATTTCATAGGTGGTCAGGATTTCCGGTTTATAGGGCAACAGGGCCTGCAATCTGCCGAGTGCGGTGGGCGTCTGCGCTCGATAGTCGAAGCCGCCGGATTTGCTCCCCTGTGAAATAGAGACGTAGGGCATGAGCCGCGATGTCGCCTGCCAGGTCAGCGCCCCCTTCGGCAGTAGCTGCGTCCAGCTGCGGGTCACACCGGCGCTCCAGGCCTGCTGGCCCGGTGTCGCGGAATAGAGTGTCTGCAGATTATTGGCGACGCCTTGGGTATAGGGAGACGCTGCAACGAGATAGGAAAGCTGCTCGGAATTCGAGTGATTCTCCCAGTTGAAGCGCAGCCCGGCCGTGGCCGTCAGCGTCGGGGTGATGCGATAATGCGCCTCACCGTAAACCGCCCAGTTGCGGGTAAGCTGATCGATCACGGCATAAACCGGCTGATATCGTATCAGCGCCGGATTATTGGTCTGTGTCCCTGCGGCGTTATTGGCCCGACGTTGCGTAAACCAGTCTTCGTAAAAGAAAAATGCGCCTGTGGTGAAGGAAAAGCGGCCATAATCGCCCTTGAGATGCACATCCTGCGAGTAGGCGCGGTCACGATAGGACAGAAGCTGCGAAGCACGGATATAGGTGTCACCGAAATTATCGTAATCTCCCTTCATGTCATAGCCGCGTATGCCGGTGGTGCCATGCAGCGTCAGATGGGAGTCGAGGATGTAATTGATGTTCCCTGTAAATCCGGCCTCGTTGTAATTGTTTTTCGGATAGATGCGCGAATACAGGCCATAGCGATAGGGGTTCAGCAGATTGCCATAACCGCGATTGGTGCTGTTATCGATCGTGCCATCGAAAGTCAGGGTGATATCGAGCCGTTCGCTAGGCGTAAATCGTAGCTTGCCACGCCCCTGGCTGTAATCAATATTATTCTCACCACGATTGAGCGTGTAGTTATGGTCGATGCTGCCACGACCATGATGGTTCAGCGCGATACTGGCATAAATCTTGTCTTTGAGCAGAGCACGGCTGGCAGCCACGCTCAGGCGATATTCATTATAAGAACCATAACCCGCAAGCGCCGAAACATGGGTGCGGTTGGTCGGCACTTCCGTCGTGATACGCACGGCGCCCCCTTCGGCCTGATGGCCTTCGGTGAAACCAACCGGACCACGGCTGATGGCAATAGCCTCGATATCAAGCAATTCCTGCATTGTGCCGAGTGTGCGTGGCAGATAGACGCCGTCGATATAGGTCCCGACCGATGGCTCACCCTGAGGGTCCAGTTCTCCGATACCGCGAATGAAGTAATTCGTGGCCGAATAACCGACTGAGGCACGCGGCTGGTAGAGATTGGGGGTCAGATTGCTGATCTGGCGCATATCGGTCACGCCCAGCGCGCGAAGCCTGTCACCTGTCAGCACGGAAATGGATTGCGCCGTCTTCTGCGCCTGATTGACCAGATGATCGGCACGCGACGGCGCGCTTACAACCAGCGTTTCACTTCCCGCAGGAAGGTGACTTCCCTGTTGCCGGGGTTTTACCGCAGCGGGTTTTCTGAGCGCTGTATCCGCCTTCCTGCGGGTCTGGTGCTTGTCATTGAGTGACAGCAGGCCAGCCTGACTGCCGGACTGGGTTCGCGTCGCTCCGTGAGCCGTGGCCGCAAGGCTGCAGACAAGTGCCGCAGAAGTGCTCGTGCAGAGCAGCAGACGAAACAGGGCTGTCTGTCCTATCCGCGCAGAAGCAGGGGCGACGTGTCGTGCAGGCGGGGTCATCGAGGCTCTCCGAAATGATAGGCCTCGTATTTATTGTGCAACGATTGTATATTTCAACAAACAACAACATTCAATAGTGAAATATGATCCATGACCGTTCCTCATTTTGTTTCCCGGGGAGCGGTGCATAAAAAAGACCCGATACAGAGGCCCGGTCCAGAAATAAGGCCCAGAGGAAGTAATACAGATGACGGTTTCCGCCCCCCTGCTCGAGACACTCGCATCGGCTTTCGCCCGTCGCGCAGCCACTCATGATCAGTCGGCAGAAATCTGCACTACCAATCTGGCCGATCTGCGCGAGGCAGGGCTCCTAGCCCTGACGGTTCGGCCCGAATTTGGCGGAAAAGGCGCAGGGTTGCGTGATGTGACGCGTGTTATCTCGGCCATCGCGAAAGGAGACCCGTCAACGGCTCTGATTCTCTCGATGCAATATCTGCAACATGCCGGTGCCGCATCGGCGCAATGGCCTGAGAACACCCTTCGGCTGATTTCTGAAGAAGCAGTCAGAACGGGAGCGCTTGTCAACGCATTGCGTGTCGAGCCAGCGCTCGGAACTCCGGCACGAGGCGGCCTTCCGGCCACGGTTCTGCGACGCCAGAATGGGTCTTGGGTGCTTACGGGCAGCAAGATCTATTCGACCGGATCAACCGCGCTGCGTTGGGGGATCGTCTGGGCTGCCACCGACGAGGCCCATCCCCGGGTCGGCCATGTGCTGGTGCCCCTCGACCAGGATGGCGTCTCGATTGAGCCGAGCTGGAACCATCTCGGCATGCGCGCTACCGGCAGCCATACGATCTCCTTCGCGACTGTATCGGTGCCTGATGATCACCTGCTTGATCTGCGCGCGCCTGATGCCTGGAAAGGCCATGGGGACGATCTGGCCGCATGGCACGGCGTGGTGATTGCCGCCCTTTATGATGGGGTGGCGAGAGCCGCAGTCGAGTGGTTCCACGGTTTTCTGGACAATCGCATACCAGCCAATCTTGGTCAGAGCCTCGCCACACTGCCGCGCTTTCATGAAATCGCGGGCGAAATCGAGGCCCTTCTGCTCAGTAACGAGGCCCTCATTGCCCATCAGATCACCCGTCAGGAGCGGCGCGAGGCGACTGCCACAGAGGCCAATCTCACCAAGCATATCGTGACTGAAAATGCGATCAGGGCGGTGGAGCGCTGCGTCGCTGCAATCGGCAATCCCGCCCTCACGAGGGATAACCCGCTCGAGCGCCATTACCGCAATGTTTTGTGTGCCCGTATTCATACACCACAGGCCGATATCGCTCTTTCCGCCGCCGGTCGCGCGGCCCTGCAACAGGACAGACCCGTATGAAACTCTCCAGGAGAGCCTTGCTGGCCAGCATCCCCGCCGCGACATTTCTTCCACCGCGCAGCTTTGCCGATGATCTGTCTCAGGTCACGCTGCGCGTAGCGACGTTTCGTGGCGCCGATCAAACCCTGCTGCGGACCACGGGGCTTGATGACTTCCCATACAGGGTCGTTTTCAGCGAGTTCAACTCCGGCAATCTGATCGCCCGCGCCATCGATGCCGATGCAATCGATCTCGGTGCGTGGAGTGAGATCCCGATGGTGTTTGCGGCGTCGAGCGGCGCGCGTGTCGCAGTGGCTGCAACACTTGAAGGGCCAACCACGAACCAGGCAGTTCTGGTCCCGACCCGATCACCGCTCAAGAACTTCAGCGATCTGCGGGGCAAGCGCGTAGGCTATATCCGCTCGACCACCACGCAGTATTTTCTGCTCAAAATGCTCGCACAGCATAATATGACGCTGGCCGATATCACCCCCGTCACGCTTGGCATGAGTGAGGGTCTGACGGCGTTGAAATCCGGCAGTCTCGACGCCTGGGCGACCTATGGCTATGCAATCGAAATCCTCGAGGCGGATAACAGCGCCCGTATCCTTGAGAGTGCAGAGGATATCCTGTCTGGCCATTACTTCATCGGCATCAATCCGCAGCGCCTCGGCGATACAGGATTCAAGACCGCCTCGGCCGATTACGTCAACCGCCTTGGCAAGGCGTATTCGCAGCTCAATGCCGACAAACCTCGCTGGGCACGCGCCGTCGCACCAGACGTGCATGTGCCCGAACCGCTTGTCCTCTCCTATCTTAATCACATGAACCGCGCCTATCACACGCGACCATGGAAGCCATCTGATATCGCCACAGCGTCGGAGGTCGCCCGAACCCTCGGTGGCGCTGGCGCCCTGCCCCCCAACCCGAACCTTGCCTCGGTATTCACGCCGGCCTTGAGCGCCCTCCTGAACGGGTGACCCGCCCTCAGGCTGACAACACAAAAACGCCACTCCGACTGAATCGGGCTGGCGTCAGTCCGTCTCGGTCTATCGCGACCGGGTCAGATCGGACCCAGCACGCGAAAATTATGCGTCCCATCGCGCTCAAGCTGCGCGATAAGACCGAACTCCCAGTCTAGATAGGCCTGCATCGCTGCAGCGCCGTTATCTGTTCCCTCATAGGGGCGTTTATAAACATCGTCGGTTGAAGTCAGGGCGCGTGCCTCATCAAGTCCCGCCTCAAGGGTAAACCCCTCGGCACGCCAGGCTTCCGTACCGCCCTGCAACACACGCACATCGATGCCGAGCGCAGCGAGTTCCGGTGCGGCGAGCGCGGCCAGACGACCATCAGGAGAGGTCAGGACAATTTTCCTGATTTCCCGTGCCTTGAGCTGCGTTGCAAGCTCCGCCCGTGTCGCGAACACCGCGCCCGGGATATGCCCTTTCCGATAGACCGGGGTCGTCGCCAGATCGACGAGAAGAGGCTTTTCAGCCTCACTGGCATAGGATCGCGGCGACACGGCGCGGATACTGGGAGACAAACCGTCTGGCCAGACATCCTGGGCACCGGCCCTGGTCTCCTGCTCGAGATCTCCCCACTCGGCCAGCACATAGACCTCGTTCCATCCGAGTTGACGCAGCCAGTGTCCGGCCATGCGCGCCCTTACGCCGTCATCATCGCTCAACACGATCGTGCCGTGACGCACGGCAATCCACTCATCCGTCGCCTGTATCAGCTGACCACCCGGCGCGGAGGCAAAGCCCTGAAGATGCCCCGCCCCATATTCCTCCAGCAAACGCACATCGAGACGATAAAGCGTGCGCGTTCTGTCCGCCTGCAACGCAAGAAATTCTGCTGGCGTGAGCGTTCTGACACCGGTCGCATCAGCCAGTTCTTCAGCCCGCTTCCGGGCCAGAGCCACATGATCTGCGCTTGCCGGGGCGCCCGCTTCATGCTGGCCGCGCGCAACGTCGAACCCGGCGAGAGTCCAGCCGATCGTTCCATTACGCAAGGCATAAACGGGGTTCGGCAGGGCCGCATTGACGAGCGATTGCGCGCCTATGATAGACCGTGTGCGCCCGGCACAATTGACCACGATGGTGGTATCAGGAGACGGCGCATTATCACGTGCCCTGTACGCGAGATCTCCACCCGGAACGCTGCGTCCGCCGGGAATGGACATGACTTCATATTCGCTGAAACGCCGCGCATCGAGAATTACGATATTCTCGCCCTCTGCGATGCGCTTCTCCAGCTCTTCTGCAGGAAGTGAGGGCGTCTGACGTTCATGCTCAACAAGCTCGCCAAAAGCCTTGGATGGCACGTTCACGTCAATGAAGATCTCGCCGCCACTCTCACGCCAGCCAGCGAGGCCGCCTTCAAGCGACGCAACATTGCCATAGCCCAGCGCCGCAAGAAGCGGCAGAGCCCGGGCGACATAGCCTTCTCCGTCATCATAGACCACGATCGGCGCATCACCCCTCGGTACGAGGCGTTTGATTTCAAGATCGAGCCTGCTGAGTGGTATGCTGACCGCAAAAAGCGGATGAGCGCTTGAAAACGGCCCCTCTTCGCGCAGATCGATCAGCGCGATTTCGCGCCCCTCGCGCAAGGATGCCCGCACAAGCTCGGACGATATGGTTCTGGTCATTTCGTAAGATCCCACAGATTGGGCACAACATTGGACGAGTAGCCGGAGATGAAGATTCTTTCCTGCCCGGTTTCGATGTCATAGGTGGCGCGCGCGACAGCGCCGATATTGGCCCCGTAGACATGGATGGAGAGCGAGGTCTCATCGGTAAGCGCATTCGAGACCCGATGATAATCGCGCTCACCAGGGCGCAGGAGTCCGACATGGCCGGGCTCGAGGATCTCTTCCCCTTCACGCTCGAAACCTGCTTCAGTACGAGAGTAGCTTTCCTCTCGCTCGCGCCCACGCAGAATGCCGATCAGCCCCCAGACGCGATGGTCGTGCAGCGGCGTCGTCTGCCCCGGCCCCCAGACGAAACTTACCACCGAGAAACGCCCGTAAGGATCGGCGTGTAGCAGATACTGGCTATAGCGTTCAGGGTCAGGACGAGCGAACTGCTCCGGTAACCAGCGATCATGCGCAATCAGAGCGCGCAGGAGCACGGCACCCTGGTCCAGAATACGTTCCTGACCCTCATCGCGATCAATGAGGGCCGTGAACGCTTCCACAAATTCCCGCAAAGGGGTGATGCTCGTCATTGAAGGGCTCAATCCAGAAGTTCGGGCTCTACGGCGGTAATCCAGTCCCAGAGAGGCTGGAAAGAATAATATCCACCCTGATGTGTACCGACCTGGCTCGCGGTCAGACGGGCGATATTGGGAGCGATAGGTCGCGTTTCCCCCGCCGCCTGAGCGAGCAGTTGTGTCTGGGCGGCATTATCCATGGCGAGAAACCACCATGCGGCTGCTTCAACAGTCGGTCCGACAGTCAAAAGGCCGTGGTTCTGCAAAATGAGCGCCTTTCGCTGGCCAAGAGTACGCGCCAGACGATCGCCCTCATCATCATTCAGAACGACGCCTGAAAAAGGGTCGAAAACCGCGTGATCTTCATAAAAGGCGCAGGCATCCTGTGTCAGTGGGGCAATTTCGATCCCGAGGGTGGAAAATGCCTTGCCATAGGTCGAGTGTGTATGCGCGGCAGCGATCACATCAGGCCGTTCGCGATGAATGGCCGAGTGAATGGTAAATCCCGCCTGATTGATCGGTTTGTCTCCGATCAGGATATTCCCTTCATGATCGACCAGTTGAAGGTCCGAAACCTTGATCTGCGAGAAATGAACCGCAAGCGGATTAATCCAGAACCGATCTGGAAACTCAGGATCGCGCGCCGTCACATGCCCGGCCAGCCCCTGATCGAAACCATATCGGCCAAATAGCCGAAACGTCGCTGCAAGCCGTTGCTTGCGGTGCAGCCGCTCCTCCTCAAAGCTCTGAGGCTCAGGGCGAGGCCTGAGACGGATAACGCGGGCAGGTGCTGTCTTTTCGGGAGCAAGAACACTCATCATCAGGACTTTCAGATTAGACGCGTAACGGATCTGCGATTTTCGACGGGCTCTCGATACGGTTCACGAGAGGCTCGCCGACGAGAAAATTTCGGATATTTCCGGTAATCAGGGCTGCGAGCCGTGCACGCCCCTGCCCTCCGGACCAGGCAATATGCGGTGTCAGACGGATAGAGGGATGGCTGTAGAAAGCATGTCCGGCCGGGAGTGGCTCTGGCTCGGTCACATCCAGTGTTGCCAGACGCACGATCCCGCTCGAGAGCGCCTCGATAAGGGCTTCTTGATCGATCAGCCCCCCTCTGGCGACATTGATCAGATGGAGGGCAGGCTTCGCGCGGGACAAGGCGCGCCGGTCAACGCAATGCCGCGTTTCGTCATCGAGCGGCAGGGCCAGCACCACGATGTCGCTAGCAGCAAGCAGATCAGGCAGACTGTCCACCGAGGCGATACCGGGCAATTCAGCCTGACGTGACTTTCGGCAGACACGCAATTCCACTCCGAAGGCTTCCGCACGCCTTGCGACAGCACCCCCTATGGCGCCGAACCCGGCCAGCCCCAATACCTTCCCATCCAGCGTACCGAGCGGTTTGAGTGCATCCGCAGACGCGTAGTCTTCGGGTCCATGGGCCTGGCGCGAAGGCAGATTTTTCACGTCATCAAGGATTGCTGCCAGAACATAATCGGCAATCGCTTCGGCCGTCACACCACGACCCGTCGTGACTTCTGGAACATCGAAAAGCCAGGCGGGAAAGCCGTCGACCCCTGATGAGGCAATCTGGACCCATTCGAGATTGAATGGCCATCCTTCGGGTGGCGTGGCGGGCGCCTGACGCCATGCAGCTGACGGGCCTGTCACGAGAATGGTCGCATCACCCACCTGCCAGGGCGCTTCCTCCCGAGACGCCGAACGGAACACTGCCCGGGGAAGGAGGCCGACGGCGTCGGTCAGATCGAGGCCGATCTGGTTGAGAACCAGTATCGGCCTCGCCTCAAGTGACCCTCCTGGCGAAACACGTTCCAGAACCTGGCTCATCTCACGCGGCCTTGCTGGCGGAAATCTGTGCCGCCTGGGCCTCTTCACGGGCAATCAACGCCTTGACCCGCGGTATGAGATCGCTGCCGTAAGAAAGCGCATCGGGCAAGGGATCAAAGCCGCGTATCAGAAACGTGGAAATGCCCAGACGGTGGTAATCGAGCAGCGCATCAGCCACCTGATCTGGTGTGCCCACAAGCGAGGTGGAATTCCCTTTCGCCCCCGTCAGGGCCGCGATGCCAGTCCACAGGCGCTTGTCGGCGCGATGGCTGTCGCCTGCCGCCGCCAGAAGACGGCGCGAACCTTCTGCATGAATATGATCCTCCCTGCCGAAGCCTGTTCTGCTCAGCAGAGCCTGCGCTCTCGCCAGAATACCCTCGGCCTTGGCCCAGGCGCCGTCTTCGGTATCGGCAAGTATGGGCCTGAGAGAGAGCGAAAACCGGGGGGAGCGGCCATAGGGAGCCGCCGCTGCCCTGACCTTGGCAACGGTCTCGGCAACCTGGGCATAGCTTTCTCCCCAAAGTGCATAGACGTCAGCGTGCTTCCCCGCCACTTCTATGGCCTCAGGAGAAGAGCCGCCGAAATAGACCGGTATTCCGGCGGCGTTTCGGGGCCTTATCTGTGAGCGGCCGCCGGCAACACGATAAAAGCGGCCGTCATAATCGAACGGCTCTTCCGAGCCCCATTCGAGACGTATGATGTCGAGATATTCCTGGGTACGCGCGTAGCGTTCCGATTTTGTTGTAAAATCGCCATCTGCCTGAAATTCGATATCGCTTGCCCCGGTAATGATATGGGGGGCGACACGCCCGTTTGAGAGATGGTCGAGCGTCGCGAACTGACGCGCCGCAAGAGTGGGAGCAATAAAGCCTGGCCTGTGGGCGATCAGCAGGCCAAGCTTCGGCGCAATAGCCTGGGCATGGGCCGCTACCGTGAAGCTGTCGGGCGAGTCCGAATGCAGCGCGAAAAGCGCACGATCAAAACCAGCGCTTTCGTGGATCTTGGCTGCGGTCTCGACATAAAGCGGGTCGAAACTTGCGCCGGTGAGCGTGATGGTTTCCGACGCGTTGCGATTGCCGACAAAGCCTATGAACTCGACAGCCATCCTGCTTCTCCCATTTACCGAATCTGTGTCGTGGTAATCCTATTTCACATTGAGTTTTCCGATCATTCAACGCAATAATATTAAATAGACAGTTTTATATCGTTAAACGAGGTTCGATGTTAGAAGCGCCCGCCCCCGCCCCACAGCGTCAGCCAAGACGCATGGCAACCAACATGCCGACAGAACTCGTCCGGTCCTTCGTGGCGATCGTCGATGCAGGCTCTATGGCACAGGCGACGGAAGCGATTTTTCTGACCCAATCAGCGCTCAGCCTCCAGATGAAACGTCTGGAAGACCTGCTGCAGCAAAAACTCTTCCGTCGTGATGGCCGGGCGCTCACACTGACAGCCGCTGGAGAGGATCTTCTGGTGAGGGCGCGACAGTTTCTGGCCTTGAACGACCAGATCGTTCAATCGATGGGTCAGGGCTTCGACCCTGAGCCGATCCATCTCGGCATGACCCAGGACTACGCGGATACCATCCTTCCTGGGGCTCTCGCGCGGTTCCACCATGCTCATCCGCGAGCCCGGCTGCGTCTGCATGTTGGGGGCACCATGGATCTGCTCGATCTGTACGACCGCAGCAAGCTCGATATCGTGCTCGGTTTCGGTCGCCATGCTGAACGTGGTGATGCGGAACTTGTCGAGGTCGCCCAGACCCGCATGATATGGCTAGGCAATCAGATACATGCAGATTCCGGCGAAGTGCCTCTGGTCCTGCTCGAACCGCCCTGCCAGTTTCGTAACGCTGTTCTCACCACGTTGCAGAATGCAGGCCGTGAGCACCGCATCCTGCTCGAGACGCCCCATCTTCCCGGCCTCAGGGCGGCCCTGAAGAGTGGGCTCGGTGCCAGCGCTCGGACAACCGGCTATGCCGCGGCTGCGGGGTTGCCAGTCATGGCCTCCGGTAGCCTGCCCAGTCTGCCCGACCTTCCGACAATACTGTTCAAACGGCGAGGTATCTCGGAGGCAGCCGATGACCTTGCTGAATTGCTGGTGCAGGAAACCCGGGACAACCAGGAATGAAGCTCGCATGAGAAACGTCAAACTAGAGGTTGAGCGAAACTCTGTTGGGATTTTACGAAGCTTCCGACACCATAGGGGAAAATTCCAGACATTTTAGGAGCATGACCTCATGGGCGATTTCCCCACAGCCCTCGACGCAACAGACCATAAGACCCCTTCTCTGTCAGAGCGGTTCGAGGCCCTTGAGCGCGAGCGGGAACAATCCTGGCCCGCGGAGGCTCTGACGATCAATCGTGACCAGCGCTCCCTTCTTGTGCGCGAACATGATTTGTCAAAAGGGGCTGGCGTCGGGGATCGGTTTCCTGATGCCATACTTACGAGACTGGACGGCACGCTACTGCAGTATCCTTCAGCAGATAGCGAGCCATCAGTTCTCATCTTCTTTCGTTTCGCCGGATGCCCGGCCTGCAATATCGCGTTGCCATTCTACCGTGATCACCTATTTCCAGAACTCAAACGCCGCAATATTGAGCTGCTTGCGATATCCCCTCAACCGATACATCTGCTCCGGGACATCAGTGACAAGCATCATCTGCCATTCACGGTTGCCTCAGATGAAGGATTGTCCCTCGCGAGGAGACTCGGGATCACCTATCGCTATGACGAACCTTCCCGAAGGTCTGCGGTCGAAAAAGGGATTGATCCCCTGACCCTGAACGGGACCGTCGCCTGGGACCTCCCTAAACCTGCGGTGTATGTGGTGGATCATGAGAAAACGATCATTTTCCGCGACGTTTCACCTGACTGGATGGAACGAACCGAAATCGCACCTATTCTAAAGGCCGTAGCAAACTTTACTCAATATTACGATTGAGCGTTTTTCATATAAGATTGTCGCCCTTAGCAACAAAGGTAGCGATCCGTGACAAGGCGACGTGGTCGTCGCAATCATGCGCGATCCGCCGTCGGTGGGCCATCAAATCATAAGACTTATCGACCACACACCGCTCCGGTAGCACCTTCAAACCCGTCGCTCCGTCGCGGCAGAGGGTAACGTCGACATTGTTGATACATAAAAAGAGTTTGGAAGCACCGCTCTAGGTTATTCCTATGGCATATGGGGGCATGATGCTGCGTATGCACTCTGAGTTGTAGATATCCCGGAACCAAACCACGCCGGTTTTGGCGGTGATGTCAGCTTTCCATGCCATTTCGGTGTGGTTCTTATTGTATTGACCTACTTCAGATAGATTCTATTATCGGAAGTAGGTGTGTTGCGCGTGAAACGGCAGTTGATGGGCCAGGAAGCCCGCCTCAGAGGCGCAATTTCGATGCGGCGCAGATCGTCTGTCTGCCGGTACGGCCGCGCTCAATGAAGGATGTCAGCTTTCGCCTAGATTGTGTTGAAAAACCCTCGCCGTGGTTGGCGATGAGGATGGCCCTGAGACCAGGCTGATCGGGCTCTTTACGTCACCCGGCGACCATCGCCACCCGTGGCGGGACGAGCTTGGCCATCTTGCGGAGGTTCTGGGCGGTTGCGGCGAGGAGGAACTCGTCATGAGCGCCGTTTGGGCCACGTAATCGCAGGCGGCCCAGTTTCAGGATCCGTTTGAGATGGGCGAACAGCATCTCGACCTTCTTTCGCTGTCGACGTGCCGTGACATAGGCGTCCGTCAACGCGAGGTCGCGGGCCAGATCCCGGGCTCCTTCATGGATCGAGCGCATGATTTTGCGGGCTGGCGTATTCGGCGTGCAGCGCTGTCGAAATTCGCAGCCGTCGCAATCGTGCTTGCTGGCGCGGTAACGGATGAACCCATCCTGATCAACCTGTGAGCGAGGCTCCGCGGACGTGCGTTGCGACGGACGCAGTTCCTTGCTGGCCGGGCAGATATACCGGTCATGCTCGTGGTCAAACCTGAAATCAGACCGGGCGAACGTCCCATCGGTGCGGGCGGATTTGTCGAACACCGGGATATGTGGCTCAATGCCGCGCTCGTCGACCAGCCACGCCAGGTTCGGCGCATCCCCATAGGCGGGATCGGCTGCCAGGCGTGCGGGCCAGATGCCAAACCTGTCTTGCACCCTCTCGATCATGCGTCGCTGGGCAGTGATTTCGGCCTGGCGTACGGCGGTCGTCGCCTCGACGTCCATGATAACGGCATGGTCCAGATCGATCAGGTAGTTCGTGCTGTAGGCGAAGAACGCTCGTTCCGGCGTGGCGGCTGTAAAGCGGGCGGCCGGATCCGTCGGCGCCAGCTTCTTCGGCACGACAGGCGTTGAGCCGCCGAAGGCTGCGTCGTCCAGCGTTTCAAGATATTCCCGCACCGCGCGGCCAGCGACATCGGGCGGTAGTCCCTCGTCTCCAGGGACGGCCCGCTGCCGGTCGACATCGGCCCGGATCAGGCTGGCGTCGACACCGAAGCTCTTGCCGCCGACCAGTTTCTCGGCGATACAGCGCCGGACAGTGGTCTCGAAAACCTGCCGAAGCAGGTCGCTCTCCCGGAAACGGCCATGCCGGTTCTTGGAAAACGTCGAGTGATCCGGCACTGCACCGTCCAGACCAAGACGGCAGAACCAGCGATAGGCGAGGTTCAGGTGAACCTCCTCGCACAGGCGACGCTCGGAGCGGATGCCTATACAGTAGCCGATAATCAGCATGCGGATCAGAAGTTCCGGGTCGATCGAGGGCCGCCCGGTGTCGCTGTAGAATGGCTGCAGGTGTTTGCGAACTGCCGCCAGATCCACAAAGCAGTCAATCAGCCGCAGCATGTGGCGCTCGGGAACATGCTGCTCGAGGCTGAACTCGTAGAACAGTGCCTCCTGCATCCCCGTCCGCTCGCCCATCATCCGCATCGCCCTCCAACCTGTTACGATACTGAATCAGCAGGCAGCAATTACCGCAAGGTGGAGTTTTTCAACATAATCGCCTACTTTTCGGACATCGGAGAGTAGCTTCACGTTCTCCCAAAGCGGAAGTGGCGCACGGCAGATTTCAGATGCTCTCGGGGAGGTTCGGTTGAGCCTAGACTGCGCATGTCAACGCCTCTTGAAATTTTTGACCTTAAAGTATATATTGAAAACAACATGGCCGTCCCCGCTGTTGCCTCTGGCATCAAGGGACGGCCTTCTTCATATTGGGGCTGATGCTAACGCCCTACACCAAACCTCACTTAAATTTCGCGGATCAGCTTACGCTCTTGATGAATCGCGGCTTGGTCGTTACCGACCAGCCGAAGGCAATCGAACACTTGCAGCGGATTGGCTATGGTCGCTTGGCGCCATATTGGCAACCATTTCAAAAAATTGCTTTTGATTCTAGTGACCCGGGCCAGAAGCGGCGGCTGGATGCGTTTCAAGGTGGCGCTGAGTTTCGCCATGCGGTCGATCTATACGTGTTCGACAAAAAACTACGTCTTATCTTCCTCGATGCTCTGGAAAGGATCGAGGTCGCATTGAGAGTGGATCTCGCGCACGCACTTGGTCGGCGCAATCCATGGGCTCATCGCGATAGTGTCTATCTGGACTCCAACCGCGCCGATATGGTGCCTCACCATAGCCAACAGACCCGCCACCAACACTGGCTGGCTCACGCCGATCGCACACTTGGGCGTGCCAGAGACGATTGGTACCGCGAGTTCACTGCAACGTACAGCTCGCCGGTACCGATCTGGATGGCGGTTGAAGCTTGGGATTTCGGCACGTTATCCAAATTGCTTGAGATGTCACATCTCAGTGACCGATTTGCCATAGCATCAAGGTATGGACTGTTGCCCGACACGCTAGTGAGCTGGGTCAAGGCTCTTACCTTCGTGCGTAATATCTGTGCGCATCATGGTCGTCTGTGGAACACGGGAATTGTCAACCAGCCCAAGGTGCCCAAGACTACTGAAGCGCCCGGGGTCGCTCATATACGGTCAGCCTTCGTCCAGCGCAGCAAAATCTATGGTTCTGCCGCAGCAGCGAGTCACCTAGTGAAGAGAATCAACCCGCATACGTCTTGGAGCACCCGGATGAAAAATCACTGGCTCCATTTTCCCGAAATGCCCTTCGCTAGCGCGTCTCATGGGGGGTTTTTACCAAAATGGGATATTGAGACGATCTGGACCTGAGGATCGCTAATTAACGACGGTTTCCGGCTGGACATAGCAGTGTCAGTTCCTTCTCATCTGCTTTCGCCGCATCTCGGACGTCAATGTGCGGTTCGACCTCTCCCAAGAGCTGACGTGCTAAGAGGGTGCAGATTGGTGTCCGCGGATCCCGGAGCGGTTCATTCATCGCAAAAGCCGTTTGTATGTTTCAGGTCAGTTGAAAGCGCCGCTTAGATCTTCGTAAGTCGTGCGCTCGGCAACCAATCCGGCTTCGCTGGCGGTGACCTCGCGCTCGAGGACGCGCTTTTTGTCGAAGCGGATGCGCACCTGGGTTGCTGCTGCCGCGTCGCCGCAGTTCAGGGTTAGGACGAACTGGGTCCAACCATAGGCCGAGACGCTCGCCGTGTTGACGTCGCTCAGCGAGGCAACCACGGATCTAGGGATGTATACAGTCGCAGGCCCGACCGTGAGCGATAGTTTTTCGATCGGGGAGCAAGTCGTGCGGCCGCCGGAGCAGAGATGGACCGAGTGGCTCGGCGTGATGGCGGTTACCAGCGTTGCTGTTACTTTCGTGCCGGCTAAGGTTGTCTCAAGGGTGATCGTGCCGGTTGCGGGGATTTCTGTCGGTGTTGGGGTCCGGGACTCCGCGCGGACAGGGCTGTCCCCAAGGAACACGAGGAGGGCGCAGGCGAGCAAAGCCAGGAGGCGTTTGCGCAATAGCGGGCAGAGTGGGGGCATTGTCGTCTCCGATGGTGCCACAAATCAAGGTTTTAACGGGAAGAGAACGTGCAGGCAGGAGCGTAGGGTAAGCGCTTATGGCTTTTCCATTAGAATGCAATTCACAAAGCGGCTCCGAAATTCAATTCCTTGTTCTGTGGTGAATTCGTTTGACTGAAGCGAGGGGCTGGTCGGCGTCTTTGACCCCGTAATACGGTTTCGGGTCCTCTTTGTGCCCCTCGATTAAGGCTGCCCAATGGCCGCACCTAAATTGCTTGAGGCGTCTGCTATCGAGTGTTTCGTGCCGTGAAGCAGACAGTCGCGTTTCCCCCCCATTCCCGACAAAATCATTAGAAACTGAAAATTCGGTATCAGGCCGGTCCGCCGACCCCGCCTCCCCTTAACCGATACGATCATGACACGAGACGCTCTGCCAACCAGCCATTGAGATCGGCGATCTCCGCACCGACGATCTCATGCGCCATCGGATACACATGCCAGGCAACATCATGCCCCTCGGCACGCAGCCAGTCCCGTGCAAGGCGAGCCGCTGCCAGCGGCACGACCGTGTCGCCTTCACCGTGCGCCAGAAAAACCGGCGTCGCGCAGTTCGCCTCCGTTGCCTCGCGTTCGGTCTGCCTGGCCAACGGCAGATAGCCGGACAGACCTGCGATTCCCGCCAGGGGCAACGGATAGCGCAACCCGGTCATCAGTGACATCGCACAGCCCTGGGAAAACCCACCGATCACGATGCGCCGGGACGGAATGCCGCGCGCGACTTCCTGGTCGATCAGGCTCGCCAGATAGGCCTGGGCGTCACGGAGCCCTGCCTCATCTTCCCGCAGAAGCAGGTTTGGCGCGAGAAGATCATACCACGCCGACATGCGCTCACCCCCGCAGACCGAAACCGGCCGGACGGGCGCGTTGGGAAAAATGAACCGGACCGCGCCGATGGAGCGCAGGTCGAGCGCCTGGGCAATGGGCACCAGATCCCGGCCACTCGCCCCCAGGCCGTGAATGAGGATGATCGACACGGCGGGATTTTGTCCGGTTTCGACCTCCAGCGCTTTCAGCGGCTTCATTCCCTGCTCCCATTCCTCATCGGCGTTCGTAATGCTTGATGAAACCATGGTACGGGTATAATCGTACATTATCAAGCATGCGGAGGCTGTCATGAAACTCGAAATCTGGTCCGACTATGCCTGCCCCTACTGTTATATCGGCAAGCGGTTTCTCGAAGCCGCCCTGGCCGCATTCGAACATGCCCGCGAAGTCGAGATCGTCTTCCGGGCCTTCGAACTCGATCCGACGTCAGGTCCGGCAGTGACCACCACAACACTCGACCGCATCATGCGGAAATACGGCAAGAGCCGGAGCGACGCCCAAGCCATGATCGACCATATCACGTCCATGGGCGAGAGATGCGGTCTCGACATGCGCTATGCCTCGGTCCGCTACACCAACACCTTCGACGCGCATCGGCTGACCAAATTCGCCGAGCAGCACAGTCTCGGTGCGGAGATGACGGAACGGCTGTTCCAGGCCTATTTCACCGACAACTCCCCCCTCGCCGACCACGATGTGCTTGTCGACCTTGCGCAGGACGTCGGTCTTGATGGTGACGCCGTGCGCGGCATACTGGCGGGCAGCGACTTCGCCGAAGATGTCAGGCGTGATGAAGCCCTTGCGTCGCAGGCCGGCGTTCACGGCGTGCCCTTCTTTGTCTTCGACGGTACCTACGCTCTTTCAGGCGCGCAGCCGAAAGCACAATTGCTGACCGCCCTGCACCAGTCATGGAACGAGGCACGCGAAACGGCGTCCGAGAACCCCACCACCGGAATGACCTGCGACAGCACGGGATGCGCCATCCCGCCTTCCGGCTCCGGTGTTCCCTGAGCCACAGCCGTCCCGCAGGTGCTCCCGTCAGGCAGGCGCGCCCTGACGGGAGCGGTCGTATTCGGCGATCGTCTCCTGCGTTAGCGGGTCGCTGGTGAGCGGCCCGAGGATGGAGTCCAGCAGACCGGGAAAGCGACTGTCCAGATCCTCGCGCCGCAACTCAAGACGGTATTCCCGACCGATATGGCGCTGCCAGACCACACCGCTGTCCCGCAAGGCGCGCCAGTGATGCGTCATGGTGGATTTCGGAATCTGCGGCAGCACATCACAGCAGGGATGTTCGCCGCCCACGGCGATCGTCCGCACCGCAGCCAGGCGGATGGGATTACCCAATGCCGTCAGCACGGCGTCGAGCCGGATATCCTCGCGTTTCGGATGGCGTGCGATCATGCGTGGATTGGTACGCGTATCATGGGAGCGGGTCAAGAAAACGCTGCTTCCGATCCCCCTTCGTAAACCAGTTTCTCGATAAGGCTGGCCTTTAATCCGTATGTACGTCTATGTTCGTATCAATGAGACTCGTTCATGACGACCGGAGGCCGCCTTGCCACTCAATTTCCTGCTCCCTACCGAGAGACCAAAGCAGGTCGCCGCGGCGTCACGCGCGGCTGGGCTGGCTCTCGTTGCCCTGATGCCGAGCCTCACAGGCTGCACAGTCGGCCCCACCTACAAGGCTCCCCGGCCACCGGACGCCGCAACATTCGGCGAAACCCGGCCGGAAACAGCAACCGTTGCTTCAGCCAACGGCCCGTATCAGGCCGCTGGAAAGCCGGGTTCCGACTGGTGGCGTCTCTTTCGCTCGCCTCGGCTGGACGCCCTCATCACCGAGGCACTCCGGAACAACTGGTCAATCCAGGCGGCCCACGCCAACCTGCGCAAGGCGGCTGAGGGTCTCCATGCCGCCCAGGGCAGCCTGCTGCCCCAGATCGATGCCACCGGTACCGAGGGTCGGCAGGAATACGGGGCCGCCCTATTCGGTCCCTGGGCCTGGACCTTCCCGGCCTTCTCCGCCTACTCGGCCGGTCTCGACGTTTCCTATGACCCCGATATTTTCGGTGGCAACCACCGGCTGATCCAGATGGCCGGCGCACAGAAGGATGCCGAACGGGAGCACCGCGATGTCACGATGCTGCTGGTGGTCGGCGACACGGTCCTGACCGCCTTCGAAGCGGCCTCGACAGCAGACCAGATCACCGTGATCCGAGGTGTGATCGACGCCGACCGGGAAACGCTCCGATTGGCGACACTCGCCTGGCGGGCGGGCAGGAGGCCCCGGCTGGATGTCGTGACCGCCGAAGCGCAACTGGCGCACGACCAGTCGCTTCTGCCGCCGCTGATCAACGCCCATGAAGCCGCGCAAACGGCACTGGCCGTCCTGACCGGACACTCGCCCGCCAACTGGACCGCACCGACTTTGGTCCTCGCGGATTTCAGCCTTCCTTCGGACATCCCTGTGGTGGTGCCATCCGAACTCGTTCATGCCCGCCCGGACATCATCGGCGCCGAAGCCATGATGCGCGCGGCGAATGCCGAAATCGGCGTCCGGACCGCCGACCTCTATCCGCGCCTGACCCTCAGCGCGGCCGTCGCCGCCGAGGGCCTGATGGGCGGCCCAACTGGCGCGGCATGGCGCCTGATTGGCGGCGCTGCTCTGCCACTGTTCCATGGCGGAACCCTCATGGCCCGGAAAAAGCAGGCGGAAGAAGATTACCGGATCGCTTTCGATCACTACCAGTCGGTGGTCATCAATGGCTTCCGAGAAGTCGCCGATAGTCTGAACGGTCTGAAGAATGCCTCGACGGAACTGGAAAACCAGCGGCAGGCTCTGACCTCGGCCGACGACGCGCTGACCCTGAGCCAGGCCGGGTATCAGGCGGGTCGGGAGACCATCCTCCAGCCGATCAACGCCCGGCGGCTCGTTCTGCTCGCGCGCCAGAACACGGTCCGGGCACAGACCGAGGTGTTCCGTCAGACGGTGCGGATCCTGGTGGCGACGGGCGGCGGCCTGGCCGACGTCCATGTCACACCCGATCAGTGGCGATCTGTCCGGCTCGCGGCGCGATGACCGGCATCTGACGCACGTCCGGCCTCCAATGTCCGGCCTTTTCAACCCATTAGGTACGTATATCCGCGTATAACAATAACTTCGGGAGATTTCTGTGCGACGCTTCTCCGTCCCCTGGCACCATGCCACCGCTCTCGCGGTGCTGATGTCCCTGCCCGCCGTCGGCAGGGCCGCAGATACTCCGGCAACGGCAGTATCCGTCTGGCCGGTCAGACCTGTCCCTTTCGCCGCCCATATCGAGACGATCGGTCAGGTCGAGCCGTTCCAGGGGGTAACTTTTTCCCCGGAAATCGCCGGCCGGATCACCGAACTGGATTTCGATTCCGGGGCGACCGTCCGGAAAGGCCAGCTGCTCCTGGTCCTCAATGACGCGCCGGAACAGGGCGAACTGATCCGTCAGAGCGGCGAACTGAGGGCGGCCGAAGCCGATCTCGCCCGCGCCCGCTCACTCATCCGCACCGGGGTGGAGAGCCACGAGGATCTGGAGACAGCCACGGCGCGCTTCGAAGCCGCGAAAGGCAATGTCGCCAGAGTGCAGGCTGTGATCGACCAGAAGCATATCCGCGCGCCCTTCGACGGCGCCGTCGGGATCAGACAGGTCAATCTCGGCCAGTATCTGAATCCGGGTGACGCCATCGCCACGCTGACGTCCTACGCCCGGATGCGGGTGAACTTTATCCTCGCCGAAGAGAACGCCGCCAGCGTGCAGCTCGGACAGACCGTCCACCTGGCGTTCGACACGACACCGGGGCAGGATTTCACCGCCACGGTCACCACCATCGACCCGCGCATCGACGGTTCGCATACACTCTCCATTCAGGCCCTGCTCGACGCGCCGCCGGCCGACCTGCATCCGGGCACCTATGCCCATGTTTCCATTGCCGCGAAGGTGGCGCCGCACCTCGTGGTCCCGGAAACCGCCGTCACCTATACCGCCTACGGAGAGACGCTCTTCGTCGAGCAGCCGTCCACCGATGGCCCCACCGTCACCGCGAAGGCTGTACGCGCGGGCGACCGCCGCAACGGATGGGTGGTCATCGACGACGGGGTAAAACCCGATGACCGCGTCGTCACCAGCGGCCAGAACCGCCTCGTCACCGGCATGAAGGTGCGCGAGATCCCGGAAGCCCTGCCTCTGGCCGGCTTGCGGGAGCTGGCACAATGAGTTTTACTGATCGCTTCCTTCGGCGGCCTGTCCTCGCGATTGTCGTGACGATCCTGATCATCCTGTTCGGCATCCGCGCGCTGGGCGGCATCTCGACCCGCCAGTACCCGACGCTGGAAACCTCGACGATCATGGTGACGACCCGCTATCCGGGCGCGTCCTCCGATCTCATGCAGGGTTTCGTGACCCAGCCGATCAGTGAAGCCGTCGCCTCTGTCGAGGGGATCGACTACCTCTCCTCCACGACCACGCAGGGCCTCAGCGTGGTGACGGTGCGCATGATGCTGAATTACGATTCCATGCGCGCCCTGACCGACGTCATGTCCAAGGTGAACGCGGTCAAATACCGACTGCCGGAAGGCGCGTATGATCCGGTCATCAAACGCACCTCGGGCGGCTTCACCGCCGTCGCCTACATCGCCTTCGCCAGCACGACGCGGCCGCTTTACGAAATTTCCGATTACATTCACCGCGTCGCGGCGCCGATGCTCTCGGGGATCGATGGTGTGTCGGAGATCAGCTATTTCGGCGAGCAGCGCCTCTCGATGCGCCTGTGGCTCGATCCCGAGAAGCTGGCCGCGAACGGCATGACGGGCGAGGACGTCGCCCAGGCCATCCGGCAGAATAATTTCCAGGCCGCACCCGGCCGCATCCGGGGCATCTATACGATCAGCAACATCAACCTCAACACGGACCTCAAAAGTGTCGAGGAATTCCGCGACATGGTCCTGCGCTCGATCGGAGGCCGGGTCATCCGGGTCCGCGATATCGGGCGCGCGGAACTCGGGCCGGACAATACCGACACCAGTTCCGAAGCCAGCACGTTGCGCCCGCCTCGCGGCAAACCAACGCCGCGACCCGCGATCTTCATCGGCCTTGAAGCCTCGCCGACCGGTAATCCGCTGACGATCATCGCGCGCCTCAACCAGATCATGCCCAAACTCCGGGCCACACTGCCACCGGGGATCGATGTCCGCGTCCCCTACGAGACCGCGCATTTCATCCAGGCGTCGATCGACGAGGTCACCGAGACCTTCATCGAGGCGCTGCTCATCGTCATTCTGGTGATCTATCTCTCCCTCGGCACCGTGCGGGCGGTGATCGTCCCGATCGCCACCATTCCGCTGTCGATGCTTGGCGCGGTCGGACTGATGTACACCTTCGGGTTCAGCCTGAACCTGCTCACCCTGCTGGCCATGGTGCTGTCGATCGGGCTGGTGGTCGACGACGCGATCGTGGTGATCGAGAACGTCCACCGCCATATCGAGGAAGGCAAATCGCCCTTCGACGCCGCCCTGCTCGGCGCGCGCGAGGTCGCCGGTCCGGTCATTGCGATGACCTTCACCCTCACAGCCGTCTATACCCCCATCGCCTTCATGGGCGGACTGACGGGCACGCTGTTCAAGGAATTCGCCCTGACGCTGGCCGGCGCCGTTGTCGTGTCTGGCGTGGTCGCCCTCACCCTCTCGCCGATCATGAGCGCCAAACTGCTGAAAGCAAAGGAGAAAGAAGGCTTCATGGAGCGAATGGCCGAGCATGTGTTCGGCTTCATGAACGCGCGCTACGAGGCCGTCCTCGATTTCTCGCTGCACCATCGCTGGATCCCCCTCGGCTCGGCCGCCGTGATCTTCCTCCTGATCCCGGTGATGCTGCATGTCTCGCAGAGCGAGCTGGCGCCCAACGAAGACCAGGATCTGGTGCTGACGGCGGTCAAGGCGCCGCAATATGCCAACCTCCACTATGTCGAGACCTACGCCCAGGCGCTCTACGACAAGATGGACGAAATCCCGGAAGGGCACAGCCATTGGATGATTAACGGCATCGCAGGGATCGCCAACAGCGTCGGCGGGGTCAATCTGGACGATTGGGGTGAGCGCCGACGCAATGCCGACCAGATCCAGATGGACCTCCAGCAGCGCGTCGCCGGTCTCCAAGGCACCAGCGTCTTCGTGTTCCAGCTCCCGTCCCTGCCCGGCTCGACCGGTGGCCTGCCGGTCCAGATGGTCATCCGCAGCGATGACTCCTACCGCAACGTCTTCGGCGTCGTCTCCCATCTGCGGGAGGAAGCGCAGAAAAGCGGGCTGTTCGCGGTGGTGGACAGCGATCTTGCCTTCGACAATCCAGTCGTCCGGGTCACGGTCGACCGGACGAAGGCAAACGCCATGGGCATCCGCATGGGGCAGATCGGCGATGCGCTGAACGCCCTGATCGGCGAGAACTACATCAACCGCTTCGGCTATTACGGCCGCTCCTATGATGTGATTCCCCAGTCGGTAACACAGGCTCGCCTCTCCCCCGATGCGCTGAAAACGTACTATGTCCACGACAGGGACGGACATCAGGTGCCCCTTTCGGCGCTGGCGAGCATTCGCGTCGATGTCGAACCCAACCGCCTGCCGCAGTTCGGCCAGCAGAATTCGGCCACGTTCCAGGCCATTCTCGCGAAGGGGGCCACGATGGGCGACGCCGTGACCTTCCTCAAGGCACGGGCAGCCGAATTTCCACCCGGCTACAGCTATGACTGGCAGTCCGACGCCCGGCAATATGTGCAGGAAGGCAAGGCTCTGGTCTTTGCCTTCGCATTCGCGCTGATCGCGATCTATCTCGTGCTATCGGTCCAGTACAACAGTTTCACCGATCCGGTCATCATCCTGATCAGCGAGCCGCTCTCAGTCTTTGGCGCCCTGATCCCGCTCGCCCTCGGCGTGACGACGCTGAATATCTACACCGAGATCGGGCTGATCACGCTGATCGGCCTCGTCAGCAAGCACGGCATCCTGATGGTCGAGTTCGCCAACGAGCTTCTGCACCGGGACCATCTCGACCGGGTAACGGCGATCAGGACTGCGGCTGGCATCCGTTTCCGGCCGATCATCATGACCACCGGAGCGATGGTGGTGGGGCTGCTGCCGCTGGTCATGGCGTCGGGCGCCGGAGCCAACAGCCGCTTCGGGCTGGGCACGGTGATCGTCGTCGGCATGATCGTCGGCACGACCATGACGCTGTTCGTGCTGCCCTCGGTCTATACGGTCATCAGGCCGCGCCGCAGCAAGACGGTGTGACAGGTCATGCGCCGGCCGCCATTCGACCTGTGGCAACTGCTATGCGTGCGGGCAATCGCCGAGCACGGCAGTATCCACGGCGCGGCGCGGTTCCTGAACACCCGACAATCGGCTGTCAGTAGATCCCTCCACAACCTTGAGGAGCGGCTGAATGTCAGGCTGTTCACCCGCTCCCCGACTGGTGCCACGCCGACTGTCTTCGGTGAGTAGTTCGTCCGCTGGACCCAGGCGGTCCTGGACAACGTGGCTGGCATGAATACTCGCGCGCAACGGACAGGTAAGGGCGAGCACGGGCAGATCTCCGTCGGCATCCAGACCTGCGTCCTGCCTGGAAGATTTTCCGCCTTCACTGCGGAGTTCCGCAGCACACATCCCGATATCGTCTTTCGTTATTCCGAGGGCACAGGCAAAAGGCTTTTGCGTCGGCTCCAGCGCGGGCAGATCGATTTCGCGGTCGTCACACGCCGCAATCTGGCTCCAGCCCTGCGGGTCACGCCCCTTTGGAGCGACCGTATCGTGGCCGCCCTCCCCGCCGACCACCCTCTGGCGACACAGCTGGAAGTGTCCTGGGCGGACCTGCGTCATGAAACATTTCTGATCGGACGTGATAATGCCGGTCAGGATTTCAAGGAACTTATCCGGCGAAAACTCGGCGAAACCGATACGTATTCCAGAATCCGCCGTCATGATATCGGCAGCAACCGGGTCATCGCACTCGTCGAGAACAAGGAAGGCATCGCCCTGCTGCCCGCCTCGTGGCTGCCGCTGATCCGCGATCAGCAGGGCAATGAGGTCGCGATCTTGGAAATCCGGGATGCGGATGGTTCCTCCCATCTGGAATTCGGCATTGTCTGGCGACCCGACAATGAAAATCCCTGCGTCCAAGGCTTTGCCCAATATATCGAAACCCAAAGACCATGAAATTACCTTTCCAGTAACTCCCTCCTTTTTTATTATCGATGATCATTTTTCGCCCGACAGCATGAGTCATACAATATACAGAAATATGAATTCAAAAAACTTAAACAATAATCACGATACCGCATCCTATTAGTCAATTATTGCCGGCAACGCCTTTCGTTCCTGCAACCGCGCGAGCGCGCCCATCAAGGAAGCTGTGGAATCCATCCGCTCGGAAAAGCCGAAACGATAAATTTTATTCACGTCCGAAATAACGTCGGTCTCGGTATGGAAGATGAAATCTCCAAAACCCCATCCTACAAGACGGGCGATATCCGGTTCGACCAATCCATGTCGTTCAGCCAGTTCCCGCCATAATGGGCCTTTGTCGGCCATGTGGCGCGTGAGCGTCAGGGGCACCGGCGACCCGACCGCGAGACCGAGATGCGATCCGACATCTTCCCACATCCGCTCCCAGCGAAAAACATCCCCGTTCGTGACATTGAACGCCTCTCCCCCAGCCTGTGGCGTGATGGCCGCCCAATGGCTGGCACGGGCCAGCAAACCGGCATCCGTAAACTGAACAAGCTGCCGATAGGCGCGCGCGGTTCCTGGGAAACGGAGCGGAATACCAAGCGCTCGCGAGATTTCGGCGAAAACCCCGACAACAAGAGCAATGTTCATCGGATTTCCGATCACGTCGCCCACCACGACATCGGGGCGCAGGGCGACGTAATCCCAGGACCCGCGTCCGGCATAGGCCCGCAGAACCTCTTCCTGCGCCATGTAAAGGTTCGGCGGCATATGCGGCGGATCATTCTCACGGGCAGGCGTGCGGACCACAGCGCCCAGATGGATGCCATAGATCTTGAAGCCCTGATAAATCACGACTCGTTGTAAGGGAGCGTTGACAGCACCAAGCCCGTCAAGCAGATGGCGTAGCATTCCGGCGTTGCGGTTCGCCTCAATCGCAAGGTCTGGATCGGGAGAGAGAGACGCATAGAACAGATGCGTCGTGTCCCTCGCCCGCGCCAAGGCCTCTCGCGTGGACGCGGCGTCTGTGAGATCGACGGTCAGGGAGTCGAAATCCGCAACCGTCTGCCGTCCCAGCGTCCGGACCTTCCATCCCTGACGGCGAAGTTCCTGTGCGGTGGCGTTCCCGATGATGCCGTTTGCCCCGGCGACCAGGGCGACTGGTTGGGTCATGATCGTTCTCTCACGCCTTGAGTCGCTGTATAACCAAAGCCGCGACACGTGCCGCCGAGGCCGGATTCTGACCGGTCAGGAGATTTCCGTCCTGTAAGGCGAACGATGTAAAGTCAGGGCCGCGTTCGTAGAGAGCGCCTGATGCACGCAAACGGTCCTCAAGCAGAAACGGCACCGTATGCTCCAGTCCGACAGCCCGCTCCTCACTATCGGCAAAAGCGCTGACACGGCGCCCGGCGACGAAAGGCGTCCCGTCCGCCTTCCGGGCAGAGAGTAGTCCCGCCGGGCCGTGGCAGACCGCCGACACGATCCGGCCACTTCGGTCGAACTGTTCGATCAGACGCGCGAGCGCGGAATTCTCCGGATAGTCCGTCATCGTTCCGTGTCCCCCAGGAAGAAACACCGCGTCAAAGCCGCTGAGATCGATATTTGTGAATTTCGGAGTATCGACGACCCTATGCCTGAACGCCGGGTCTGACAGATAGCGTTCCACCGATGCCTCGTTCTGGCCGGCTTCTTTCACGCTCCGTGTATCGATCGGTATGGCGCCCCCTTCGATGGAGGCAAGCGTGACTTCGCCGCCCCCATCCCGGAACGCATAGAACGGCGTCGTCAGTTCCTCCAACCACACGCCGGTCGCATGGCCGCTCTGCCCCAGCTTGTCCGCAGACGTCGCGATCATGAGGATGTTCATCCGTGTTTTGCCTCCCTGTTTCTCCGGTGCGTCGCGTCGCCGCGTCTGGGCGATGCTCGACCCGTGGGCTGCGAACCACGCGACACCTGCAGCCAGCATCAGTTCCCGGCGACCGCGCATAGCCGTTTTCTCCCTTTTGAAAACAGGAGCCTAAGCCCGAACAGTCATAACGACATCAAAGAAGACAGGCGGGCTGCCATAATTTTTGTTATAGGTAACCCATGTCGCTTCTGCACCTGCGCACCTTTGTCGAAGTCCACAGATGTCGTTCGATCAGCGAAGCCGCACGGGCATTGTCGCTGACCCAGCCGGCCGTGTCGCA